>NZ_JAUNLM010000002.1 GCF_030532265.1 Clostridium sp.
TTGTAAGTAGGTATTTATATTTATTTTACTTAGAAAGAGAAATAGAAATATAAAATATATATGAATAATTTATTCTTAATATATATTTTAAAAAATACATGTAAAATAAAAGTTATGATAATAAATATATTATTTTTGGATTTTTGAAAGAATTTTTTATAAATTTTTAAAATTTACATTAATTGTGTATAATTACTTATGATAATTAAATTTTAATAGAAAGGATAGATAATATGAAAAAGTTATCAATAATAATTCCCATGTACAATGAGGAGGAATCATTACCTCATCTTTATGAGAGATTAATAAAATTAGCTGATAATATACCAAATTATAAGTTAGAATTTTTATTTGTTAATGACGGTAGTAAGGATAGCTCATTGGATATAGTAAAGTCATATAGAGTAAATGATAAAAGAGTTTGCTACTTAAACTTATCAAGAAATTTTGGTAAAGAAGTAGCGATGGGTGCAGCGTTTGATTATGTTACAGGAGATGCTGTAGCTATAATAGATGCAGATCTTCAAGACCCACCAGAACTTATAGTTGAAATGATAAAATATTTTGAAGAAGGATACGATGATATATATGCTAAAAGAAGAAGCAGGAAAGGAGAAACATTTTTTAAAAAGTTTACTTCAAAGATGTTTTATAGAATGTTACAATCGGTATCTAGAGTTCCAATTCAAGAAGATACGGGAGATTTTAGATTATTGAGTAGACGTGCAATAGAGGCTTTGAAGGTTTTCCCAGAAAAACAGAGATATACAAAAGGAATGTTTAGTTTAATTGGATTTAAGAAAAAAGCAATAGAATTTGATAGGGACCCAAGAATTGCTGGAGAAACTAAATGGAATTATTTAAAGTTAATAGACCTAGCAGTTGAAGGTATAACTTCATTTACTACAGCACCTCTTAGAGTTTCAACTATTGTTGGCGGAATAATTGCATTTGGATCATTTTTATATATGATATTTACCGTTATTAAGACCTTAGTTACAGGAATAGATGTTCCGGGATATTCTAGTTTAATATGCGTAATGCTATTAATTGGAGGGATACAGCTTATTTTTTTAGGTGTAATTGGTGAATATTTAGGAAGAATATTTATAGAAGTAAAAAGAAGACCATTATATTTTATAGATGAATATTCAGGAACTGATGAAGATCAAGAAGTTATTAGAAATGAAATAAATAAGAACTTTGATACAGTGGGAAAAATTGAGATATAAACTAGGAGAATAAATATGAAAATTTTTAATAAAATAAAAAAATCGCCAGTATTCATATATACCATAGTATTTTTTATAGTATTTTCATTATTTTATTTAATGTTCATTAAAGCTAATAAATCATTAATTTGGGATGCTGATGGAATAAGACAACATTATTCGATTTTGTATAACTTTAATGAAACAATAAGAAATTTTATTAAAAATCCAGGGGAGGGTTTTCAAGAATGGTCATGGTCAGTAGGATATGGAAATGATTTAATAGCAACATATTCATATTATGTTTTAGGAGATTTGTTTGATTATATATCATTATTATTTCCATTAAATAAGTTAGAATTAGTATTTAATTTATTAATTGTAATAAGAGTATATTTTGTTGGAATAGTATTTATATTATATGCTAAAAAAATGGGATTTTCTAAATATTCTTCTATACTAGGAAGTATTTCATATGCTTTCTCAGGATTTATTTTTATGTCAGCAATTAAGCATCCATATTTTATAAATCCTTTAATTATATTACCATTAGCATTTATATGTATAGAGAATATGATAAAAAATAGAAAAAAATATATGTTTTCAATAATTGTTGCAATAGCTATGATTTCTAATTTTTATTTCTTTTATATGATTGCGATAATAAGTGTATTATATGCATTATTAAGATATTTTGAATTATATAAGAAAGAAAATATAAGGTTTGGTAAATATATATTGAATTTAATTATATATTTTGTAATAGGTTTATTAACTTCGGGAATTATTTTAGCACCAACGTTATATACAATACTGAATTCATCTAGATTGGCTAATGAAAACATTGAAACAAGTATTATATTATATCCAATTTCATATTATTTAAATTTAATTTATGGATCTATATCAAGTGGAAGTTATCCATTTTGGGTTATATTAGTATTTCCTATATTAACAATTATTTTATTACCAATTGTTTTTAGAAACAGAAAAAAATATAAAACATATTTTTATATGATAATTATATTTTTTATAATGCTTCTTTTCCCCATTATTGGAAGAATTATGAATGGATTTTTATCTATATCAAATAGGTGGACATTTGCTTTTGCATTTATATCTAGCATAATTATAAGTATTGGATATGATAATATAAAAAATATTTGTAGGAAAGATATTTATTGGATGATTTCTATAATAATATTTTATATAGTGTTTGCATTTATACAATTTAAATTTACTGAATTTAAAAATAATATGTGGCCTAGCATTTTTATTGGTATTATTATTTTAGTAACAATAATATATAATTATAAAATTAAATTAAATATTAATAATAAATCGATGTTTATTTCTATTTTAGTTTTACTTTCAGTAAATATAGTAATTAATAATTATTATAGATATAGTCCTAATGGAGACAATTATATAGGACAATTTATGCAAAAAGATAAAGCTTTAAGTTATTATAAAAAATCATTTGATGGTGCTGAAAAGTATATTAAGAAAAGTGATAAAAGTTTTTATAGGATAGCTAAAGCTGATAATATTTCTCGTAATAATACTAGAAATAATTCCTTAGTTCTAAATTATAATGGAATAGATTCATATTTATCAGTTAATAATTCTAAACTATCAGAATTTGCTAATAAGTTAAATAATAGGTCATTTACTCCTAATAGTCCAATTATTAATTTTGATAATAGATCTATAGTTAGTAATATAATGGGAGTTAAATATTACATAGGAAAATCATCAAAAGATCCACATTTTGACCCATCAATTAAAAAGATTAAAGATGTTGGAGATTTTTATATATATAAAAAAGAAAATGTACTTCCTATGGGGTATGTTTATAATAATATTTTGGATGAAAATATCTTTGATTCATTTAGTGGTTTAAAAAAAGAGGAGTCATTGGCTTATGCAGCAGCTGTATCTTCAGAATACACTAAAAGTAATATAAATCACATAAATACAAAAATAAAAAATATAAGTTTTAATACAAAAGGTAGTACAGCAGATGTTAAAAAAAATAAAGTATTAATTACTAAAGCTAATCAAGAAGTAATACTTAATATAAAAAATAATATCATTCCGGATGGTGAATTATATATAAATATAAGTAATTTAAAATATAATCCTAAAAATAAAGAAATTAAAATAAATAATATTAGTAAGTATGATGCTTTTAAGTTAAAGGCATCATATAAGGATATTAGCAAAACATTTGATCAACGAGGATCATTAGACGGATCAGATGCATTCACTATGGATGCAACTTTAATTAACTTAGGATATTATAAGGAAGAGTTAAATAATAATCAAAAAATTATTTTAACATTTGATAAACCTGGTGAATATACTTTTGATTCATTAGATATATTTAGTTTACCTATTAAAGAATATAATAATGAATTTAACAAACTTAAAGCAAATTCTATGAATATAGATAGTATATCAAATGATAAAGTAACAGGTACCATAGACTCAAAAGTTGATGGAATAATTACATTTCAAATTCCTTATTCTAAAGGATGGACTTTAAAAATAGATGGAAAAGAAACTAAAACTTTTCCTGTTAATAAGGCATTTTTAGGTGCAAACTTAAATAAGGGAAATCATAGCATAGAGTTAATATACAAAACACCATTTTTAAGAGTAGGAGCAGTTTGTAGTTTTGTAGGAATAATACTTCTTATAATTATATCTTTCTTAGATAAAAAGAAGTTTTATAAAAAATAAAAGAATAAACATAAATAAAAAGGTTAAATATATTTAACCTTTTTATTTTTTTATATAAATTTTAGCTTTTTCTAATAGAAATTCTTTTTTATTTAATGATGGGTTCTTTAAAACTAATTGAAGTAAGTAATTAAGAACTTCACCAATTATTTTTCCTGGTTTTAACTTTAATTCATCAATTAAAGTTTTACCATCTATATTTAAATCTTTAGTTGATAAAGGTTCCTTTGAATTTATAATAACATTTGATTTTTCTATCATAATATTTAGATTTTTTAGAGGTTCTTCATATAATTTAAGAGATTTTATATCAGCTTCTTGTAATTTAAATAATAGATTTATATTTTTAATAGAAACTCTATTTATAAGCCTTTTAACAGCAACATCAGTTGGATTTTCTAAAACATTCATATGTTCTCTAATTAATATACAAACAGAATCAATTGTTTTATTATCAAACTTAAAACGTCTAAGTATTTTTTTAGTTATATATTCACTTTTTATATTATGACCAAAAAATCTTCCATTACCAGTTTCATCTACAAAGAAACATTCGGGCTTTCCTATGTCATGAAAAAGTGCCGCTAAACGAATTACTATATTTTTAGGAGACTTTTCTATTACTGAAATAGTATGATTAAAAACATCTTCAAAGTGATATTTATTTTTTTGCTCAAAATTTATACAAGGTAACAATTCAGGTAATATTATATTTAATATACAAGAGTCTTTTAAGTAATTAAGGCCTTTTCTTGGATTATCAGAAAGTAATAATTTACATAATTCATCTCGTATTCTTTCTATACTAACATTTTTAATTAGGTCTTTATTTGATTTAATTGATTCGAAAGTTTTCTTTTCTATTTTAAAATTAAGCTGAGCAGAAAATCTTATTCCTCTAAGCATACGAAGAGCATCTTCTTTAAATCTAGTATCACTATTTCCAACAGTTTTTATTATTTTATTATTTAAATCATTTATGCCGTTAAAATAATCTTTAAGTCCTTCTATATTATTATATGCAAATGCATTTATAGTAAAATCTCTTCTTGAAAGGTCTTCTTTTATATTAGTTACAAAAGAAACTTTTTCAGGTCTTCTGTTATCTTTATAAGTACCTTCAGTTCTATATGTTGTAACTTCAAAAGATTCATTATTTATAATTACAGTAACAGTACCATGTTTAATTCCAGTTGGTATAGTTTTAGAAAATAATATTTCTGTAGTTGTTGGAATTGCTGATGTTGCTATGTCAAAATCTTTAGGTTCTTTTTTTAGCAACATGTCTCTTATACATCCTCCAACCAAAAAGGCTTCATAATTATTTTTATAAAATGTATCTATTATATATTGTGCATTTTTAGGAATTTTAAACTTCATTATTTACCTCCTATATTAAAATACCTTACATATATTATAAATTAATATGTAAGGTATTAATATAAAAGCTTAGATAAATAAAGCTTTATTTTATTATAACTTTAGTTCCAGCGTTAATTGTTTCATAAAGCCACTTTGAATCTTCTAATGATAATCTTATACATCCATGAGAAGCAGCTGTACCTAGAGTTGTATCAAGTATTGTTTTTTTATCTTTTGCATAAGGGACTGAATGGAAAAGATAGTCTCCTTGAAATTGAACCCAATACTTTCCGCCCTGCTGATATCTTTCAGAGAAAAACCATTCATCTTTTTCTCTTACATCAAATACACCAGTTGGAGTTTCACTACCTTTTTTGCCTGTTGAACAACTCATAGATTTTATTAAAGACCAATTGTTTAAGTTTCCTTTATAAACATTAGTAACTTGGGCATTAGTATCAACGTAAACTAAATAATCAGTTAAACTTTCTATATTTAATGAATTTATATTTGATGTATTTATTACATTTACAATTTGACTAGAACTAACAGTAGTAGATTGTTTTTGGTTAGTTAAATATTGATTTTTAGCCGTTTTAAGTTCATCTATCTTTTTTAATAATTCTTCGTCATCTTTAAATAAGTCTAGTTTATTTTGTATTAGGTTTATAGCTGCAGTAAAATATTCCTTTTTCTTATATTCTTCCACTTGATTTAGTAAGGTTTTTTTTAGTTCAGCCTTACATTTTTCTATATATTCTTTAGAGACAGAATATGATGAATCACTTTCGTTTATAGAATTAAATATATTTAATGCATTTTCAAAATTTCCATTATTAAATTCTCGTATTCCTTTAGATAATTCACTATTATCATTTATGTTATTTGAAAGTACAGATTGAGTTTTATCAGAAGATAAAATATTATAATGGTCTATTTCATTTAAGATAATATTTGCATCATCTGAAGTTATTTTATTTGAAGTTAAATTACTTTCTACAGTAGATAGTTTGTCTTCAAAATATTCTTTTAAATCATTTTTTAATAAAATAGATTTAAATATATTAAAATTTGATTTTGTTAAAATGTAGTTATTTGCATCATTATAATTAGATGAGTCAAATTTATTTTTAAAGTTAGATAATAAATTTTTATAACTAAATCCTTGATACGTTAGAAGTGTACTAATTATTAAAATAACTGCTATAGTAAAGGGTAAGAGTTTTTTTAAGTTTGATTTAAGTTTACTTAAATTAGAATTTTTATTATTGTTTTCTGGTATATTAATATCTTTAATGTTATCGAAATTATCCATATTAGACAAAAGCAATCTCCTCCTAAAATTTTCTTATTAGGAATTATTACCATTATATAAGATATTAAACATGCATTGTTTAATATTATAAATTAGTATGTTACTATATTTAAATAGAGGTTTATTAAATAAGAGTAAAAAGGAGTATTTATAGTGAAGAGCAATTTTTTTGTTAAGTTAAAGAATAACGTATATAATATAAAAACTTTTTCAGATTATATAAAAGAAGGATTAGGAAGAGCAATATTATATGCAATAATATTAAGTTTGATACTTGGAGGTATTCAAGGAATATATACAGGAGTTAAAACTAAAAATGCAATAAAGAGTAGTATAGAGGAATTAAATAATCCAAATTATGAGTTTTCTATAAAAGATGGAATACTTCATACTAAAAAGAATCCTATTAAAGTTGAAGATGGAAATACAGTAATATATTTAGATAGTAATAAAAAATTAAATGAAGCTGATAGTTTTAAAGATGAGTATATTCAATCAGATATGTATGTATTATTATTAAAAGATGGAATAGAAGTTGGATCAGGAAGTTTAAGTCAAACTATTTCATATAAAGATTCTGCTTTTAATGAATTAAATAATGAAATACTTAAAGAACAGTTACAAATTGTAGGTAAATTTATATTACCAGTAATAGTTATTGTTATGATAGTACAATATTTTATAAACTATATGCTTAACTGTTTAATTGTATCTGCATTTTCTATGATAATAGGAATGTTTATGGGGTTAAGAATGAGAGGAAGTGCAATGTATTCATTAGCTATATATGCTGGAACTCTTCCAAATTTATTATTATTACCATTTAGTTTAATAAGACCTGATATATATTTTGATGTTGCATTTTCTGTAGGAACAATTATATTTTCAGTTTTTGTATTAAGGAATATAAAGTATGAACTTTTAAACAATAAAAGATAGCATTATAAAAGTAATTTCTAAGTATTAGAAATTACTTTTTTTGTTATAATTAAGTTATTAGATTAAATGAAGTGGGGATGATTACTTATGAAAATAATTCATACTAGTGATTGGCATATTGGAAAGATTGTAAATGAATTTTCTATGATAGAAGATCAAAAATATATATTACAAAAATTAATTAAGCTTATTGATGAAGAAAAACCGGAAGTTCTTATAATAGCTGGAGATATATATGATAGATCAATACCTCCAGTTGAAGCAGTTGAACTTTTAAATAATACATTAAATGAAATTGTAATTAACAAAGGAGTTAAAGTAGTTGCTATTTCAGGAAATCATGATAGTGGAGAAAGGGTAAGCTTTGGATCTGAAATATTAGAAAGGCAAGGGTTATATATAGCTGGAAAGGATAATGAATTATTTAAGAAAGTAACCATAGAAGAAAACAATGAAAAAGTTAATTTTTATTTAATTCCATATAAGGATCCAGCAGTTATAAGAAAACTTACAGAAAATAAAAATATAAAAAGTCATAATGATGCTATGATTGAGATTTTAAATAAAATAAAATTAGGTATAAATTTTAATGAAATAAATTTTATAGTAGCTCATGGATATGTAACTATGTATAGAGATAAGGCAAAAAATTTAAGTGATGAAGAAATGTATAAAGTAGCGAATCTTGAAGTTTCGGAATCTGAAAGACCTTTGTCTATTGGAGGGGCAGAGCTTATAGATTGTAATATATTTAATGAATTTGATTATGTAGCGCTTGGACATCTTCATGGAAGACAGAAAATTTCAAGAGATGAAGTTAGATATTCAGGTTCGCTTCTTAAGTATTCTTTTTCTGAAGTTAATCAAAAAAAGGGAGTTACTTTAGTAAATATAAATAAAAATAAAGAAATTACTATAGATTTAAAAGAGCTTAAATCAATTAGAGATTTAAGAATAATAAAAGGAGATATAGAAGAACTTATAGAGCTTGGAAGAAGTGATGAAAGAAAAGAAGATTATATACAAGCTATTCTTACAGATGAAGGTGAAATTATAAATCCAATAGAAAAATTAAGATCTATATACCCAAATATTATGTTAATAACTAGAGAAAAGAAAAGAAGCTATGATGCAAATAGTACATCTGCAAAGAAGGGATATAAAAATAAGTCTGAAAAAGAGCTTTTTAAAGAGTTTTATGAATCCTTAGGGAATGGAGAATTTACATTAGAAAAAGAAAAATTAATAGATGAAACTATAAATAGAGTTTTAAAAAAGGAGGTGTAGAGTATGAGACCTATAAATTTAGTAATATCAGCATTTGGACCTTATGCTAAGGAACAAAATTTAGATTTTGAAAAGTTAAACGGAAGGAATATCTTTGTTATAACAGGAGCTACTGGTGCAGGAAAGACAACTATATTTGATGCAATAAGTTATGCTTTATACGGTGAAGCAAGTGGAGAAAGTAGAGAAAATGACTCTTTAAGAAGTCATTTTGCAGATACAAATACAGAAACTTTTGTTGAATTAGAATTTGAACTAAAAGGAGACATATACAAAATTAGAAGAAGTCCTAAACAACCTAAAAAGAAAATTAGGGGAAATGGATTTACAGAGAAAGATTCAGAAGCAATACTCGATTTACCAAATGGTAAAACAATAACTGGAATAAATAATGTAGATAAAAAAATAACAGAAATTCTTGGTATAAATAAAGCGCAATTTAAGCAGATAGTTATGTTACCACAAGGTGAGTTTAAGAAGTTACTTCTTGCAAATTCTGTTGAACGTGAAGATATATTTAGAAAAATATTTAATACTTATAATTTTGAAAGTATACAAGCTGATTTGAAAGAAAAAGCTATAAAAATAAGCAAAGAAAGAAATTTTTGCAAACAAAAAATGGAGGTTCATTTAGGAAATATTATAGGAGAAAATAATATAGAAGTTGGGGAATATATTGACTTTCCAAGGGTTATAGAGGAACTTACAGAACTTATAAAGAGTGAGCAAAATATATATAAGGATAAAGAAAAAAAGATTGAAGAACTAAATTTAGAAATAAATAAAAAAAGAGTTGAAAAATCCTTATTAGAACAGAATAATAATTTGATAATGGAGAAGCAAAATACTAAAAATAAGTTAAATGAATTAATTTTAATGGAAGATGAGTTTAAAAATAAAAAAGTTATAAGTGAAAAAGCTAAAAAAGCTAAAGAGGTAAGGTATATAGAAAAAAGTTATTTAGAAAAAAATGAAGAACTATTAAAAAAAGAAGAAGCTAAGGAAAAATCATTATCAAAAATAAAATTGTTAGAAGATAAATTAATATTACTTGAAGAAGCTGTAAAAAAACAAGAGCTTAAAGAAGATTTTAGAAATAATCTTACAGAAGAAATTGGAATATTAAGAAGCTTAGAGCCTAAAATTAGATTATATGAAGAAAATAAAATAAAAACTATAGCTTTTAAAAAAGATATAGAGTTAATAAAAGATAAAATAAAATTAAAAGAAGAAAGTATAAAAAATTATAAAGAACAAAAAGAGGTTAATGAGAAAAATATAAAAGAAATAAATCAAATAGAAATAAAAGCGGTTAATTTTAAAAATAAAATTGATAATAAAGAAAAGATTATAAAGGAATTAAGGGAAATATTTAAGGTTATAGAAGCGTATGAAAGTGAAGTAGAAAAACATAATCAATTAAAGAATAAGTATTTAAAGGTTGAGGGTATATATAATAATATTAAGTTGCAGTATGAATATATGATTGATATATATAGAAAAGAACAAGCTGGCATACTTGCAGATAGTTTAAAAAATGGAGAACCTTGTCCTGTGTGTGGTTCGAAAGAGCATCCAATGAAAGCAATAAAAAATAGTGAAAATGTACCTACTGATGAAGAATTAAAGAAAAAGAAATTAGAATACGAGAAGATTGAAAAAGAAAATAGTTCTGTTCTTTTAGAGTTAACATCTATTAATGCTAGAGTTAAAAGTCTTTTAGATAACGTAAATAATTCATTAAATAAGATTTCAGGAAAAGATAATTGTATAAATAATGAATATAATAAAAAAGAATCTAAAAATGAAGTTACTAAATTTGGAAAAGAATTAAAAGCAGAGATTTTATTATATAAGGAAGAACTTAAAGTATATAATGAAAAAATAAAATTTAAAGAAACTATAGAAAAAAAATTAATAGATATAAGTAAATATTTATCTGATTCGGAATCAGAATTAAACTCATTAAAAGAAAAAGATAAAAATATTTATGCAAGCATTCAAAGTTTAAATGCTACTTTAAATGAATTAAGGAATGATATACCAGAAAATATAGAATCTATTGAAAAGATTAATGAACTTATAAAATGTAAATTACTTAAATTAGAGGAGAGCAAAAAATCATTATTATTAGCTATAAAAAATAGAGATGAAAATATAATGCTACTTGAAGGTGAAAAAGCAAAGTTAAATGAAATAAAAAGCAATATAAAAATATTAAAAAAGGATACAATAGAAATAAAAAATAATTTTGAAAAATCTTTAAAAGAAAATAATTTTAATAGTTGCGAAGAATATATTATAGCAAAAAGTAATATTCCAATATATATTGAATTGGATAAAGAAATTGAAAAGTTTGATAAAGAATTAATTATAGTAAAAAGTGAATATAAAAAATTAGATAAGCAATGTGAAAAAATAGTATTTATAGATTTGAAAAATATAAATGAAAAGCTTGATGAATTAGAAGATATAAGAAAAATAAATGAAAAAGAAATTAAGGATTTATATACTATTATAGAAAATAATAAAAATGTATTATATAAAGTAAAAGATTTAAATAAAGAATTAGGCAAAAAGGAAGAAGAATATAAAATAATTGGTGAACTTTCAGATCTTGCTAATGGAAAAAGAAGTCCATATATATCTTTTGAAAGATATGTATTAGCATCATATTTTCAAGATATAATAGATGCAGCTAATTTAAGACTTGAAAAAATGACTGGAGATAGATTTTCACTTAAAAGAAAAACTACATTAAGTAAAGGAGCAGGTCAAAAGGGGCTAGAACTAGAAATATATGATAATTATACAGCAACCTCAAGAGATGTTAGCTCTTTATCAGGTGGTGAAAGTTTTAAAGCTTCATTATCCTTAGCGCTCGGTTTATCGGATGTTGTACAATCAAGTGCTGGAGGAGTATCATTAGAAACGATGTTTGTAGATGAAGGTTTTGGGACATTAGACCCTCAATCATTAGATAGTGCAATAGACAGTCTTTTAGAGTTACAAAAAGGTGGAAGATTAGTTGGAATAATATCTCATGTTCAAGAACTTAAGGATAGGGTAGATGCAAAAATAGAAGTAATATCAACTAAAAGAGGTAGCATGGCAGAATTTAATATTTTATAAAAAGTTAAAGGCGAGATAATACTCGCCTTTTTTATTTAAAATTTATTATTTAGCATATTCTTTACTAGGACCATTTGCCTTATGATCATATGCGATTTCGAAGAACCCTTGAGGATGTTTACAAGCAGGACAAACTTTAGGTGCCTCTAAGCCTTCATAAATAAATCCGCAATTTCTACATTTCCAATATTCTCTTTCATTACGTTTATATAAAAGATTATCTTTTAAATTAGCATATAAGTCTAAGTAGCGTTGTTCATGATGTTTTTCTACTTCTAAAATATGTGAAAATGCAGCTGCGACCTCTGGATAACCTTCTTCTTCTGCAATTTTTTTAAATTCAGGATATGCAGTACCCCATTCTTCTTTTTCTCCTTCAGCAGCATATTGTAAATTATCAAGAGTATTTCCAAATCCAACAGGATAATCAGTATCAACGTGAATTTGATATTTACCAAGTCCTTCAACTAATAAATCAAAAAAAACTTTAGCGTGTGCTCTTTCATTATCAGCAGTTTCAAGAAAAATAGACTCTATATGTTTATGTCCTTCTTTAGATGCAACACTAGCATAAAATGTATATCTATTTCTTGCTTGAGATTCACCTGCAAAGGCTTTTGCTAAATTATCAGCAGTTTTACTTCCTTTTAAACTTTTCATGAAAAAATCCCCTTTCGAATAGTATTCGTTTATAGTATTTACCATTTAAAAGAGGATTATGATTAATTAATATTTCTGTTTTTACCTTTAAAGAAAAGGGCTAGTGTATTAGGGCCTGAATGACTACCTATAGCCAAACCAATATAATTTATAATTACTTCGATATTATATTTTTCTGTAATCATACTTTTAAGTTTTTCTGCATCTTCAATGCAATCACCATGAGATATAAATATAACTTTATTTGAGTTTATATCTATTTTTTCTTCAAGTTTGTTAAATAAAGATTTTATTGATTTTTTTCTTCCCTTAACTTTTCCAAAGTTACATAAAGTTCCATTATCAGGAACGTATAAAAGAGGTTTAACTTGTAATAGAGTTCCTATAGTTGCTGCAGTTGATGATATTCTACCTCCCCTTTTAAGATGATTTAAATCATCAACAGTAAAAATATGATTTACCTTAAGCTTCATATTTTCAATATAGTTTACCACTTCTTCTTTAGACTTTCCTTCTTCTTTTAATTTACAGGCTTCATATACAATAAGTCCAACTCCTAATGAAGCTGATTTACTATCAATTATAGAAATATCAGCATTTGGATATTTTTCAATAATTTCAGATTTTGCAATTAAAGAACTATTATAAGTTCCACTTAATGCAGAAGAAAATGATATGTATATTATTGAATAGTTTTCTTTTATATATTTTTCAAATATTTCATAAAATCTATAACTGTTAACTTGAGATGTAGTTGGCATCTCTCCATTTCTTAAGCCATTATAAAAATTAGTATACTCAAGAGATTTACCACCATCTTCAATATATTCTTTATTCTTAAAACTACAAATAAGACCTATGTTTATAATAGAATATTTATCTATTATATATTGTGGTAAGTCACAACTGGAATCTGTTAAAATTATATAATTATTAATAATAAAACCTCCTTAATTAAAATAAAATTATAACTATAGTTATATTATAGACATTATACAATAAAAAATAGCAATTAAAAAATATTACATACCTTAAAATAGAATAATATACAAAAAATGGTTGATAATAGTGTTGGTAAATGTTAAAATTTATATTGGTATTAATATTATATGCAATAGGGCTTAGGATAAAATGAAGTAGGGGTAAAAATGGGAGAAGAGAAATATAATTTTAAAAATTTATCAAAAGAAGATATGATATTGATTATAGATGAACTAGAACACAAAAGAGAGATGCAAGAAAAATTTATACTTAATATATCTCATGACTTAAGATCTCCACTAAATGTAATTATGAGTGCTAATCAAATGTTAGAAAATATTAGCGGTTTGATAGATAAAGAAAAAGAATATTTAAAAATGTTAAAGAGAAACAGTTATAAAATGTTAAAACTTATAGAAAATTTAATTGATATAACTAGACTAGAAAAAAACTACTTTAATATAAATAAAAAAAATATAGAAATAGTTAGTTTTATTGAAAGTACAATAGAGTCTATTGATAGGTTTGCAAAACAAAAAGATTTAACATTAGTTTTTGATACAAACAAGGAAGAATGCATTGTAGCGGTTGATCCTCAGGCGCTAGATAGAATTTGTATAAATCTAATATCAAATGCAATAAAATTTTCAGATTGTGGATCTGATATATTTATATACTTAGTTATTGATAATAATTATATAAATATAAAAGTATCTGATAATGGAATTGGAATAATGGATGAAGAAAAATCTAAAATATTTAATAGATTCGTTCAAGCAAGTAGTAATAAAGAACAAAAAGGTAGTGGTATAGGACTGGATTTAGTTAAATCGTTAGTTGAGTTACATGATGGTAATATTATTGTAGAAAGTAAAATTGGTGAAGGGTCTACTTTTACTGTTACTATACCAAATATTAAAATTGATAATGAAGAAGTTAAAGTAAGTAAAAATGCAGATAAAGTTCAATTGCTTGAAATTGAGTTTTCTGATATATACCTAAAATAAGCTATTATAATTAGAAAGATTAATTTAAATTTTAATCTTTCTAATTAATTTGCTTATTTTAAATTTGCACTACATAAATTTTTGTGTTAATATATTTTTGATAATAAAAAATATGGGGCGTTAGTTAAATGGATATAACATACCGCTACGGACGGTACATTATGGGTTCGATTCCTATACGCCCTACCACTATAAAGGATATTTTATTTTATATAAAATATCCTTTTTTGTATTTAATTTTAAATAGAGTGTGAAATTAAAAGTATTATTTCATTGATTTAGTTAATAATGGGAGTATATAAGTTATTATAAAATAAGTTATTCTTAATATTCTAATGTTTTTTATAGATTTCAAAATATGATATAATAGAGGCGTTATAACATAGACAAGGAGAGTAGATTATGAAATTTACAGATAGCGTTAAGGTTGTGGTAAATGAACATGTAAAAAATCCTTTACAAATAGTAAATATGGCAAAAAAAGATTTAAAGAAACAGTTTTCAGGAACTGCCTTAGGTGTATTATGGCCTTTAATAAAAAACATGATATTTGTTTTTGCATATTGGTTTACTATTCAAATAGGTCTTAAAGGTACTACAAAATCAATAGATGAACCTTACATAATTTGGTTAGTAATAGGATTAGTACCATGGTTTTTCATAAGAGATACTTTAGTTCCTGCAGCAAGCTCTATAAGAAGAAATAGGTATTTAGTAACTAAAATAGTATTTCCTACTTCTATAATACCTACCTTTAAGGTCTTATCAGGATTTATTAGTAGCTTTATGTTTGTTGGAATTGCAATTATAATGTGTATAGCTAGTGGTATTTATCCAAATATATATTGGTTACAAGCGATATATTATGCTTTTTCAGCATTTACTTTGTTGGTTGCTATATCATTGACAACATCTGCATTAGTTGTAGTAAGTAGAGATGTTGAATTTTTATTAAATTCCATAATAGTATTAATATTTTGGGTTAGTCCTATATTATGGCCTATCGCAAATATAACAAATCCATTATTAAATACAATTGTTAAATTAAATCCATTTTTTTATGTTATAGAAGGATTTAGAGAATCTATTTTATATCATAAGTGGTTTTGGGAAAGCCCTATATTAACATTATATTTTTGGGGTGTAGTTTTAATTTTAATGTTATTTGGAATATTAATACATGGTAAATTAAGAGATTATTTTGCAGACATATTATAGGAGTGATTAAAGATGTATGCTATTAAGATAAGTAATATATGCAAGACGTATAGAATATATCAAAAACCTTTCCAAAGAGTTATAGATTTGATGTTTAATAAGAAAAATTATACTGAATACAAAGCATTGCAAAATATTAATGTGGAAATAGAAAAAGGCGAAGCAGTTGGTGTTTTAGGCAAAAATGGTGCAGGAAAATCAACATTACTTAAGATAATTACAGGTGTTGTAAAGCCGACATCAGGAAGTGTTGATATTAAAGGTAAAATATCAGCAATACTTGAGTTAAATTCAGGATTTGATCAAGAGCTTACAGGATATGAAAATATATATGTAAAAGGAGCTATACTCGGATATAAAAAAGAAGAAATAGATGAAAAAATTGAAGAAATAATTGAATTTGCAGATATTGGAGAACATATAAATCAACCGGTAAGAACATATTCAAGTGGTATGAAAGCAAGATTAGGGTTTGCTATATCAGTTAATGTTGATCCAGATGTATTAATAGTTGATGAAGCGTTAGCTGTTGGTGATGATGTTTTTAAAACTAAATGTTTAAGAAAAATGAGTGAATTTAGAAAAAATGGTAAGACAATATTTTTTGTAAGTCACTCATTATATACAGTTGGATCTTTTTGTACAAAATGTATGTGGATTAAGGATGGAAATTTAATAGATTATGGACCAACACAGGAACTTTTGCCAAGATACGAGAATTTTTTAAAAGAAGAGAAGGCTAAAGAATCAAGAAAGAAAAAGACACAAGGAAAAGCACAAATAGATAAAAAGGCATATATAGAAGTAACAAATTTTAAGTTTGAGAATAAAGGAAAGTTCAAGGTTGGAGAGGATATAGTATACTCATTTGATTACGAAGTTAAAAAAGATATGCCAGATTTAAAGTGGTCATTTACAGTTAGAGATGCAGCAACTAATTTAATTTATTCAAGTGATAAAATGGATAAAGGGTATTTAATTAAAAATAGTATAGGAAAACATACTTTAAAAATAAAAATAAGAAATATATTACTACCTGGGAAATATTTGTTATCAGGTGAATTAAGAGAAGGTACAGGAATTTTCTTTGTAGGATATTCAAATAAAAGAACGTTTAATATTGAATATAAAGAAAATGATAATAAAAATGGAAATGGATTAGTTTATATGAATCATGATGTTTTAAAGAATGAGTAAGGTGATGAAATGAATAGGTTAGTATGCGGAGCTGAATATATAGACTGGAATTCAAATGAAGAAAGAATATATATAAAAGGATATGCATTAATTAGGGGAAAAGATATAGGTAAAGATTATAATGTAAAAAAGTCTTTATTTATATATAATGATAATAAAAAATTTATAATACCAGCTAAAAATGAATTGAGAATTGATATAACTAATGATTATAAAGAGGATGGTATTAACTATAATTATTCAGGGTTTGAAGGGTTTATAGATTTAAGTAGTATAAATTATAGAAAACCTTTATCAAAAGGAATTTGGAAAATAGGATTATATTTAAATGCTAATGGAGAAAAAATTGAAACAGATTTAAAATATATTGGAGATAAAAAAGAAATTAAACAAATAAAGTCAAAAAATATGAAATCTGATAGTAATAAATTTATAAGAAAAGAATCGTTAAAGCTTAAAGATGATTTTATAACTATAGAAGTACTAGATGAGAAGATATCTAATAATGAATATATAAAAAATATTACTATAAATAGTCCTATGATAATTAAATTAAAGAGTTATTTAAAAAAGAAAAAAAGAAAACTTGGTAATTGGATCTTACAGGAAATATATAATATAGCTAAGTATAGAAAAATAGTAGAAAATAGAGTAGTATTTTTATCAGATAGTAGAATTGATTTTACGGGTAATTTTGAATTTATATATAATGAATTACAAAAAAGAGGCGGATATGAAATAAAATCTATGTTAAAGCAAAGTATAACAGCAAAAAGATCCTTAAAAGAAATGATTACTTTTGTTAATTATTTAGCAACAAGTAAATTTATTTTACTTGATGATTACTATCCTCAAATATATAAATATGATATTAAAAAGGATATTGAGGTTATACAATTATGGCATGCAACTGGGGCTTTTAAGACATTTGGATTTAGTAGAATAGGAAAAAAAGGGGGACCTAAGGTTAAGTCTAGAAATCATAGAAACTATACAAAAGCTATAGTTAGTTCAAAAAATATAAAATTACATTATGCAGAAGCTTTTGGAATTTCAGAAGAAAGAGTAGTATCAACTGGTGTGCCTAGAACTGATATATTTTTTGATGAAGAATATAAAAATAAAAAGATTAATGAACTTTATCATAAGTATCCTAAACTTAAGGAGAAAAAAGTAATAATGTTTGCACCAACATTTAGAGGTAGTGGTCAAAAGAGTGCAACTTATGATTTTGAAGTTTTTGATATAAAAAAACTTTACAATACTTTAGGAAATGATTACATAATAATTTCTAAGTTACATCCATTTATAAAGGAAACTATGGATATACCGTATGAGTGTAAGGATTTTATCATAGATTTATCAGAAGAAAGAGAAATAAATGATTTGTTATTTGTAACAGATATTCTTATAACAGATTATTCATCGGTTTGTTTTGAATATTCATTATTAAATAAACCAATGATATTCTTTGCTTATGATTTAGAAGATTATATTGCATCAAGAGATTTTTATTATCCATATGAAAGTTTTGTACCAGGTCCTATAGCAAGGACAACTGAAGATATAATAGATATAATAAAGAAAAATGACTTTAAAGTTGAAAGACTTGATAAATTTAGGAAAACTTTCTTTGATCACTTTGATGGAAAGTCAACAGAGAGAGTTGTAGATATGCTTCTAAAATTAGATAATTAAATAATAGCATAATTAAAAAGAATTAAATTTTATGGGAGTGATAAAATGATATATGCAGAGATATTAGCTGGTGGTAAGGGTACTCGTATGGGTAATACTGAAATGCCAAAACAATTTTTAAAGATAGGTAATAAGCCAATAATAATTCATACAATTGAAGCTTTCTTGTTAAATGAAAGATTTGACAAAATAATTATTACGACACCAAAACAATGGATACAACATACTAATGATTTATTAAATAAATTTGTTCCAGCGCAATTAAAAGAAAAAATTGCTGTATGTGCAGGTGGAACAGATAGAAATGAATCAATAATGAGTGGAATAAGATATATAAAAGAAAACTTTGGTATAAATGATGAAGACGTAATCGTTACTCACGATGCTGTTAGACCATTTTTAACTCATAGAATAATAAATGATAATATTGATTCTGCTTTAGAATTTGGTGCTTGTGACACAGTTGTTCCAGCATTTGATACTATTGTTGAATCAGTAGATGGTGACATAATAAGTGACATTCCAAGACGTGATTTTATGTATCAAGGGCAAACACCTCAAAGTTTTAGAATTAAGGAATTAGTTGAGTTATATGATTCTTTATCAGATGATGAAAAGAAAATCTTAACTGATGCTGCAAAGATATTTGTTGTAAAAGGTAAAAATGTTAAGTTAGTACAAGGAGAAGTTTTTAATATGAAAATAACAACTCCTTATGATTTAAAATTAGCTAATGCTTTAGTGAGGGATGATATAAATGATAAATAAGGTATATAGATTAATTGCTCCTAAGCAAATTACAGTTGAATTTGAAGAAAGAAGCTTAGATGGCGAAGGAATTATTGTAAGACCAACTAGATTATCAATATGTGCAGCAGATCAAAGATATTATACAGGAACTAGAGGGAAGGAAGCTATGAGAAAAAAACTTCCTATGGCTCTTATTCATGAAGGTGTTGGAGAAGTTATATATGATCCAAAGGGAGAATTTAAAGCAGGTGATACTGTTGTTATGATTCCAAATACCCCAACTCAAGTTGATAATGTAATAGCTGAAAATTACTTAAGAACAAGTAAGTTTAGAGCTAGTGGATATGATGGATTTATGCAACAATATGTATTTATGGCAAGAGATCGTATAATAAAATATGATAAGATAAACCATGATGTTGCTTCATTCTTAGAGCTTATAAGTGTATCAGCTCATTCCATAGATAGATTTGATAAAAAAGCTCATAAGAGAAGAAATAAAATTGGTATTTGGGGAGATGGAAATGTAGGATTTATAACTGCATTAATACTTAAAAAGAAGTTCCCAGAATCAGAAATAATAGTTTTTGGAAAAAATGAAGAAAAGCTAAACTTCTTCTCATTTGTAGATGAAACTTATCAAATAGATAATATACCAGATGACCTAAGAGTAGATCACGCATTTGAAGCTGTAGGTGGAAAAGGTAGTGAATATGCGATAGATCAAATAATTGATTACATAAATCCAGAGGGAGTAATTGCAATACTTGGAGTTTCAGAAAATCCAGTACCAATAAATACTAGAATGGTTTTAGAAAAGGGATTAACTATAGTTGGAAGTAGTAGAAGTGGAAGAGTTGATTTTCAAGAAGCTGTTAACTTTTTAGAGGCTCATGAAGATGCTCAAAATCAATTACAAAAGCTTATATCAGCAGTTATTGATGTAAGAGGAATTGAAGATATTGTAAAAGGATTTGAACATGACTTAACAACACCGTTTAAGACTGTTTTAAACTGGAGAGTTTAATATAAAAAGACCCTTTAAAAGGGTCTTTAAATATATATTAAAGTGAGGATTTTATAAATGAAAACATTAGAAAGAATTATACTAAAGTATCTTTTAAGAGTAGTATATTATATTTCTTATATAGTTCCTGTAAAAAAAAGAGTAATATTTGCAACGTATAGAAATGATACTATGAATGGTAATTTCAAATATATATATGATGAAATAAAAAGTAGAGATACAGATTATAAATGTGTATTTCTTTATGAAAAATTTAATAAAGGAATAAAAGGAATAATAACATATTTTTTTCATATGATGAAAGCAACATATTATATGGCAACTTCAGAATATTTTTTGATAGATGATTTTTATTTTCCAGTATATACAGTTAAAAAACTTAGGAAAAATACTGAAGTTATTCAAGTTTGGCATGCATGTGGTGCATTTAAGAAGTTTGGATTTAGTATATTAGATAAAAACTTTGGTGCAGATAATAATTATGTGAAATATATTCCTATTCATAGTAATTATTCACATGTATTAGTTAGTTCAAAGGAAGTAGCTAAATATTATGCAGAGGCATTTAATATGAGTGAAAATAACATAGATCCATTAGGAATACCAAGAACTGATATATTCTTTAATGAAGAGATGAAAAAGGATGCTAAAGAAAGAGTTTATAGCAAGTATCCTAACCTTAAGGGAAAAAATATAGTTTTGTATGCACCAACATTTAGGGGAAATAGTCAATCTGATGCTAAGATGGATATAAATTTTGATGTTGAAAGAGTAGTAAATGATTTGCCTGAAGGATATGTATTAGCATTAAAAATGCATCCATTTGTAAAAGATTCAATTAATATAGATAATGACAGAATAATTGATTTATCAGATTATGGAGCAATAAATGATATACTTATAATGACAGATTTACTTATAACTGATTATTCATCAATAGTTTTTGAATATTCATTATTAGAAAGACCTATGATATTTTTTGCAGATGATTTAGACTCATATGAACATGAAAGAGATTTTTATTATCCATATGAAAGTTTTGTGCCGGGTCCTATAGTTAAAAATACTGATGAATTAATAGAAGTATTAAATAATGATACTTGTGATTACGAAAAAATTAGAGCTTTTAAAAATAAGTTTTTTGATTATGTTGATGGGTTATCATCAAAAAGGTTCGTTGATAAGATAATTTTGAAAAAGGAAAATTAGGTGATTAAAGTGAAAAAAGTATTGTTTATATCATCAACTGGTGGACATTTATCGGAACTTATGCAATTAAAAAAAATATTTAATAGATATGATTATCACATAATTACAGAAAAGAATGATACTACATTAAAGTTAAAAAATGAATATGGAGATAGAATAGATTATTTAGTTTATGGAGCTAGAAACTATATGTTAAGTTATATGTTTAAGTTTCCATACAATATATTAAAATCATTATTTTTGTATTTTAAAATAAAACCAGATGTAGTAGTTACAACAGGTGCACATACAGCAGTTCCTATGTGCTACATTGCAAAGCTATTTAAAAAGAAAATAATATTTATTGAAACATTTGCTAGGGTAGAATCAAAAAGTATGTCAGGAAATATGATAAATAAAATTGCTGATGTATTTTTAGTTCAGCATGAAGAAATGACTAAAGTTTATGATAATTCTATATATAGAGGAGATTTGTATTAATATGATATTTGTTATTTTAGGAACTCATGAATTAGAGTTTAAAAGATTACTTCAATATTTAGAAGATATGGATATAAAAGAAGAAGTAATAATACAATCAGGAAATACTAATTTTACATCTAACAAATACAAGGTAATTCCTTTTTTAGATCAAAATGATTTTAATAAATATATTAAGGAAAGTACATTAGTAATAACTCATGGCGGGGTTGGATCTATACTTACTGCATTAAGGCATAAAAAGAAGGTTATAACAATGCCAAGACTTTCTAAATATAATGAGCATAATGATGACCATCAATTAGAAATATGCAATAAGCTTTCAAAAGAAGGTTATACAATGAATTGTACAGATTATGATTCTTTAAAAGAATTTATAGAAAACTATAAGAAAATTGAATTAAGACCATATATCTTTGATAATAGTAGACTTATAAATTTTTTAACAGAAACAATAGATAATATTTAATATAAAAGATACACGTAACAATTTTAAAGTTACGTGTATTTTTCATTTCGTATAAAATTTTTTATATAAGTAAAACTAATATATAAATGAATTATTTATTTGTATTAAATAATTTGATAATTATAAGTTGAGGAACTATTAATTATATAAGGAGAAACACTATGGCAAAAAACACTTTAATCACTATATTTGGTGAACATAATGAAAGTAGTTTAATATTGTTTAAAAAATATAAATTTAATAATATAAAAATAATAATAGATTCTAACTATGAAAATGAAAAGATAGATAAATTAATAAACATTTATAAACAATATAATAAAGATATGCATATAGAAATAATAAATAAAAAGGATATCAACTTAATAGATAATACAGGTAAGGAAGTTTTAAATTTAACTATAGATAATACTCTCGATGCTCTAAAATATTTAATTAAATGTATTGAATACAATATAGAATCTGTATATGTTGATATATCAAATAAAAGAGAGTATTGGTTTAAGAATGGAGTAGAGTTAATAGAGGAAGAATTAGCAGATTTAGATGTAGATGATATAATTGAGGCTAATGGAAATAATATAATATCTTATGAGTGTAAAATAAATAAAGATAATAATATAATAGATTTTACAAAAATAATACATAAAAATATTGATTTGTGGCATAAGTATAAGCAAAAATTATATGATACATCTTTATTTGAACATGATTATAATAATCCTCAATTAGTAAAAGTTAATTTATATAAATTAGATAGTAACGAAAAAAAGCTTTTATTAAATATAATTGATAAATTTAAAAAATTAAATTTAATAAAAGTAAGAGAAAATAATGATAATAGTATAGATGTAATTTTTTTAAATGATAAATTAAAAGCATTTATATTTAAAAGTGGAACTTGGCTTGAAATACTAACAGAAAGTGTAGTAAAAGAAATAAGTACAATTGATGATGTAAAAAGTGGCGTAGTTTTTTTGTGGAATGAGCCAAAAGGAAATATAAAAAATGAATTAGATGTCGTTGCGGTAAAAGACTCTATAATGGTTGTAATATCATGTAAGGATAGTTCAAAATACGATGAAAATACACTAAATGAATTAAAAGTATATAGCGATAAATTAGGTGGAGAAAACACCAAGAAAATACTTGTTGCAACAAAAAGACCAATAAAAACATCTATATTTGATAGAGCTAAAGAAATGGATATAAATATTGTAATACTAGACAAAGATTTAAATAAATTTAAAAAAGATTTAGAATTTATAATAAATAAAAAATAAAGTAACTAGATATTATCTAGTTACTTTATTTTTTTACCGATTGACTCACCCATATAAACTTTAGTTTCATAACCTAATTGTGTTTGTTTTAGTATATCACTATCAATTTTAACTGTATCTTTTTTTAGAAATAAAATTACTGTTGAACCACCAAATTTAAAGTAGCCTTTTTCATCACCTTTATTTACTTTTTTGTTTTCTTTATAAGATTGAATTATGCTACCAACACATGTTGCACCTACTTCTACATAAAGTATATTATCAAAATGATCAGATTTAAAAATTGACCATTCACGTTTATTTTGGCAGAAAAGTTTAGGTATTTTATCAACTGCTATAGGATTTACAGAATAGTAATTCCCTTTTATCTTATGATTTTTAAGTGGTATGCCTGAATCAACAAAATGATATCTATGATAATCGGTAGGACATAACCTAAAAATTAAACAAATTCCATTATCATAATTTTTTGCTATTTCAGAATCTCCTATTAGTTCTTTAAGGCTATAAGTTATTCCTTTTACTTGAACTAATTTATTCATGTTTATATTATCATAAGCAAGTAATCTTCCATCAACAGGAGACATTAACAAATTATTATTTGATGGGATAGGTCTTGCAGTAGGGATAACTTCCCTAGCAAAAAAGTCATTAAAGTTTTTAAATTCTTTAGGTGCTTTAGAATACATGCTCATATTTATATTAAAATTATCTATAAATTGAGGTATTTTCTTTTTACTTAATTTTGAATCGCAAAAAAAACCATATAATTTTGAACAAATTTTCTTTTTGACAATAAGTTCTGTAATACGTCTTCCAGAAGGGGATTGATAGCACCATTCTAAATATTTTATTCCGGCAACTTTTTCTTCTTCGTATGATTTTGTAGTTCTATTGTATACAAGTATCATATTTTACTCCTCTGTGAAATTTTATAAAAATTTTCTTAACAAATATAATAAAAGTATAGAGTAAAGTAA
Organism: Clostridium sp.; assembly: GCF_030532265.1. Taxonomy (GTDB): domain Bacteria; phylum Bacillota; class Clostridia; order Clostridiales; family Clostridiaceae; genus Clostridium. The sequence continues at coordinate 24,951 of NZ_JAUNLM010000002.1, forward strand.
TACTTAATGCAAGTTGAAGTAGTTTGAAAATTATAACATATTAACAAGCAATTGATATTATGTATAGAATAGGTTAAAATCAAATAGTGATTAAATTTTAAAGATTATTTTTAATAATTTTAAATATATATAATTCGATTAGTTAAAATTATAACTTTTTAGTTTTGAGAGGGTTTAAATTTAAGTTAATGGAGGTACGTTTTTAAGGATGAAAAGATTAATTATTAATGACAAGGAAATCCAAGTTGCAGAAGGTACTACTATAATAGATGCTGCAAGACAAAATGGCATAAATGATATAGCGACACTTTGTTACTTAAAAGAATGTTCAAATATAGGTAAGTGTGGAGTATGTGCTGTTGAAATAGAAGGAAAACCAAATCTTGCTTTAGCTTGTATTACAAAAGTTGAAGATGGAATGGTTGTAAGAACAAATACTGAAAAAGTTCAAGAAAGAGTTAAGTCAAGAGTTTCTACTTTATTAAATAAACACGAATTTAAGTGTGGACAATGTTCAAGAAGAGAAACTTGTGAACTTTTAAAATTAGTTATAAAGAGCAAAGGAAGAGCTACAACACCTTTTTTACCAAAAGATAAGAGTGAATATATTGATGAAAGAAGTAAATCAATAACTATAGATAGAACAAAATGTGTACTTTGTGGAAGATGTCAAGCTGCTTGTAAATCAAAATCAGGTACAGAAGCTATAAAAATAACAAACATAGATGGAACAAGAATGGTAGCTCCAACAGATAATAAGTGTTTTGATGAAACAAATTGTTTATTATGCGGACAATGTGTTGCTGCATGTCCGGTAGCTGCATTAGAAGAAAAGTCACATATTGAAAGAGTTGAAGAAGCTTTAGCTGATCCAGAAAAACACGTAATAGTTGCTATGGCTCCAGCTGTAAGAACAGCAATGGGTGAATTATTCAATATGGGTTACGGAGTAGATGTAACAGGAAAATTATACACTGCATTAAGAGAATTAGGATTTGATAAAGTATTTGATATAAACTTTGGTGCAGATATGACTATAATGGAAGAAGCTACAGAACTTATTCAAAGAATACAAGCTGGTGGTCCATTCCCAATGCTTACATCATGTTGTCCTGCTTGGGTTAGACAAGTAGAAAATAGTTATCCAGAGCTTATAGATAATTTATCATCAGCTAAGTCACCACAACAAATATTTGGTGCTGCAACAAAAACATATTATCCAGAAATAGCAGATATTGATCCTAAAAATGTATTTACAGTTACTGTAATGCCATGTACAGCTAAAAAGTATGAAGCTGATAGACCAGAGATGGAAAATAACGGATTAAGAAATATTGATGCTGTTATAACTACAAGAGAATTAGCTAAAATGATAAAGGCAAGAAAGATAAACTTTGCTAAGTTAGAAGATGGAGTTCAAGATCCTGCAATGGGAGAATACACTGGTGCAGGAGCTATATTTGGAGCAACTGGTGGAGTTATGGAAGCTGCAATAAGAACAGCTAAAGACTTTGTTGAAAAGAAAAGTTTAGAAGAAATAGAATACCATGCAGTAAGAGGTTTAGATGGAATAAAAGAAGCTACAGTAAATATAGGTGGAAAAGATTATAATGTAGCAGTAGTTAATGGTTCAGCAAACCTTTATGAATTCATGGAAAGTGGAAGAATGAATAATAAAGACTATCACTTTATAGAAGTTATGGCATGTCCAGGAGGATGTGTAGATGGTGGTGGTCAACCACACGTAAGTGCTGAAAATAGAGAAAAGATAAATGTAAAAGCCGTAAGAGCTTCAGTTTTATATAATCAAGATAAAAACTTCAAGAAGAGAAAGTCACATGAAAATGAAGCTTTATTAAAGATGTATGAAACGTATATGGGAGAACCTGGACATGGAAGAGCTCATGAGTTATTACACTTAAAATATAAGAGAAAAGATAAATCTTCAGAAGAAATTATATAATACTATATAATAAAAATGTATCTCATGCTATATTAAGTATGAGATACATTTTTTTATTTAGGGAGGAATTTATGAAGTTATTAGCAAGTGATTTTGATGGAACATTATTGGTTGATAAGGAAATACACAAGAGAGATCTTGAAGGAATAAAAACTTTACGTAAAAAGGGTCATAAATTTATTGTATCTACAGGTAGAACACTTTTAGGTATGGAAGAAGTATTTGATAAATATGATTTAGAATTTGATTATTTAGTTTTATGTAATGGAGCTTTAATACTAGATAAGGATAAAAATATAATAAAAAATAGTATGATTAATTTTGATAATGTTAAAAAGATTATAGAAGAATTTTCAGATGAAGAACAAACAGTAATTTATTTTGACAATGGAAATGGAATGAACTTAATAGATAATAAAAATACTGATTTAGAAAATATTGAAATGTTTGAAGAATTTAAAGTTGAAGTAGCTAAAAAGGAAGATATATTAAATTTAAAAAGTGGAGCATTAATTTTGAGTGTATTTGCAGCAGATGGATCTATAGAAAGAGCTGAAAAAATAAAGTCTAGATTAGTAGATATGTTTGGTGATGAACTTGGCATATTTAGAAATCAATTTTTTATTGATATAGTTTCTAAAGGATCATCTAAGGGAAATGGATTAAAAGAAGTTTTAAAATTAGAAAATAAAAACTTTGATGATATATATACTGTAGGAGATTCGTTTAATGATGTATCTATGTTTGAAATAACAAATAATAGTTATACATTTAATAGAGCGGAAGATGGTGTTAAGGCGTATGCAAAAAATCATATAGATTATGTTCATGAAATAGTAGATTACATAATAAAATAATAATAATAAAGTTAGTGCATAAATTAATGCACTAACTTTTTAATGTTGTTAAATTTAATTAATTCATAGTATCTAAGTATTCGTCATAAGACATTACTCTATCAACTATAGAACCATCTTCTTTAATATCTATTATTCTATTTGCAATAGTTTGTATAAACTCATGGTCATGAGATGCAAATAATAATACACTCTTATAATCTTTAAGACCATTATTTACAGCTGTTATTGATTCAAGGTCTAAGTGGTTTGTAGGTTGATCTAGCATTAATACATTAGCATTTGAAAGCATCATTCTAGATAACATACATCTAACTTTTTCTCCTCCAGATAAAACAGAAGCTTCTTTAAGAGCTTCTTCACCTGAGAATAACATTCTTCCAAGGAATCCTCTTATGTAGCTTTCAGATTTCTCTTCAGAGAACTGTCTAAGCCAATCTACTAATGAAAGATGGCAATCGTTGAAGAATTCTGAGTTATCTTTAGGGAAGTATGCTGTTGAAATAGTTATTCCCCATTTGTATGAACCACTATCTGGCTCCATTTCACCATTTATTATTTTAAATAATGTTGTAATAGCTATTTCGTTGCTTCCAACTAAAGCAATTTTATCATCTTTATTAACTCTAAAGCTTACGTTATCTAAAACTTTAACTCCATCTATAGTTTTTGATAAGTTTTCAACTATTAATATATCATTACCCACTTCTCTTTCAGGTTTAAATCCAACAAATGGATATCTTCTAGTTGATGGTTGAATATCATCTAAAGTAATTTTATCTAATAATTTTTTTCTTGAAGTTGCTTGTTTTGATTTTGATGCATTAGCACTAAATCTAGCAATAAAGTCTTGAAGTTCTTTAATTTTATCTTCTTTTTTCTTATTTTGTTCTTTAGCCATTTGAAGAGCTAATTGACTTGATTGATACCAGAAATCATAGTTACCAGTAAATATTTTAATTTTACCAAAGTCAACATCAGCTATATTAGTACAAACTTTATTTAAGAAGTGTCTATCATGGGATACAACAATGACAGTTCCTTCAAAGTTTATTAAGAATTCTTCAAGCCAATTGATTGATTTAATATCTAAGTGGTTTGTAGGCTCGTCAAGTATAAGTATTCCAGGATTACCGAATAAAGCTTGCGCTAAAAGAACCTTAACTTTTTCTCCACCAGTTAATTCAGAAACTTTTTTATAGTGCATATCAGTTCCTATTCCAAGTCCTTGAAGTAATGATGATGCTTCAGCTTCAGCTTCCCATCCATTAAGTTCAGCAAATTCGCCTTCAAGTTCTGATGCTTTGATTCCATCTTCATCAGTAAAATCAGGTTTAGCATATAGAGCATCTTTTTCCTTCATTATTTGGTAAAGTCTTTCATTACCCATTATAACTGTTTCTAAAACTTCAAATTCATCATATTGATAGTGATCTTGTTTTAAAACAGACATTCTTGTATTAGGAGCAATTGATACATCTCCTGTATTTGGTTCAACTTCTCCAGCAAGGATTTTTAAAAATGTACTTTTACCGGCACCATTAGCTCCAATTACACCATAACAATTTCCAGCAGTGAACTTTAAATTAACGTCTTCAAAAAGTTTACGTCCACCATATCTTAAACTAACATTTGATACAGTTATCAATCTTATTCTACCTCATTTCATAAATATATTTATTTGCCTATTATAACATATAAATTCAAATAAATACTATAATAAAATATTACTTATGTAAAATGCTTCAAAGCAAGTAAAAATAAAGCGTTAAAGCAAATGGAAGAAATGGATAAATATTATTGACAATGTTTTTATAGAAATGATAAAATTATCTTATAATTAAAGTTGTAGGTTGGAGAATGGTCATGAGATTCATTAACTTTATAAAAGGTTAATATAGCGTATGACTTGTTCGGATTTTATATATTTAGCCACATAGTTTTATACTATGTGGTTCTTTGTTTATTTAAAAATTTATAGAGTATTATCACATGAAAAGTATTTATTAATAACTAAAAATACAATGTTATAATATAAAATATAAATTTAGATTAAAGAAGGAGAGTAAATAAAATGCAAAAAATGCAAAAAACTAACGCGATGAGAATTTTAGATAAAAATAAAATAGAGTATAATGCATTAACGTATGATGCATCAGATGGACATATAGATGGAGCTGCTGTCGCAGAGAAAACAGGTCAAGACCCTAAAACAGTTTATAAAACATTAGTTACTGTTGGAAATTCAAAAGAATTGTATGTTTTTGTTATTCCTGTATTAGAAGAGTTAGATTTAAAAAAATGTGCAAAGGCATGTGGAGAAAAGAAAGTTGAAATGATACATGTAAAAGATATAAATAAGCTTACAGGATACATAAGAGGAGGTTGTTCTCCTATAGGAATGAAAAAACAATATAAGACTTTTTTTCAACAAGAAGCATTAGAACTTGAAAAAATTGTTTTTAGTGGAGGAAAAATTGGGCTTCAAATAGAAATGAATCCTAATGATATAGAAAAAGCTATAAAAGTTGAATTTAAAGATTTAATAAAATAAGGACTACAAGTTTGTAGTCCTTTTAAATTACATATAAAAATACTGCAAGAAAATGACATAAAGTTCCTAGCATAATAAATATATGGAATATTTCATGAGTTCCAAATTGACCTATTTGAAATTTATTATCTTTAAAAGCATAGATTATACCACCTATTGTATACATAATTCCACCTAGAACTAATAAAAATAAAGCTTTTGGAATTAATACTTGTGATAATGGATAAATCGCAAAGATAGCAAACCAACCTATTGCTATATACATAACGCTTGATACCCATTTAGGACAAGTGACCCAAAACATTTTAAATATAATTCCAAGTATTGCTGAAATTAAAACAGCTCCAAAAAGAATAAATCCGACTTTATTATTAAGTGCGATTAAGCAAAATGGAGCATAAGACCCAGTAATAAGAACAAAAATCATTGAGTGATCTAATTTTTTTAATGTATATATAACCTTTTCAGTTGAAATTACAGAGTGATATGTTGCAGAGGCAGAATAAAGTAAAATCATACTAACACCAAATAAAATTACAGAAACTATGGTCATTAGGCTGCTATTTGTAATAATAGCTTTTATTATTAATGCTATTAGTCCAATTAATGAAAGACCAGCACCAATAATATGTGTTAAACCATTTAATGGTTCTCTTAAATATTTATACATAAATACCTCCTTTAATAAAGTAGTTTTTAAAACTACATGTTATAATATTATTATATGTTTTTATTTTGTGTTTGGTCAAAGTTATTATTTGCTTAAATTTTAAAATTAACACTTAATTTCCTTTAATAATATTGAATTATCTTATAAATACTATTATTATAAAAATATGGACATTTTAATATATAGTTTTTAAAACTACATTAGGAGAAACAAGATGGAATTTAAAGAATTAAATAAATTAATAGATGAATTACACTTAGAGAATAATATAAAATTAAATGATATACCTGAAATAGATTTATATATGGATCAAGTAATACAACTTTTTGAAGGAAAGTATAACGAAACAAAAAGAAATGAAGATGATAAAGTACTTACGAAAACAATGATAAATAATTATGCTAAGGGTAAACTTCTTATGCCTATAAAAAATAAGAAATATTCAAAAGAGCACTTAATACTTATGAGCTTTATATATAACTTAAAAGGCGCATTATCATTAACTGATATAAAAACATCTATAACTAATATAGTAGAAAATTTTAATGATGAAGAAAGATTAAATTTAAGAAATATATATGAAAATTATTTAAATCAGTACAATAGCGATATAGATAGTTTTAGAGAAGATGTTATAAAGAAAGAAACAATGGTTAAAAAAAAGGTAAAAGGAAATAACGATTTTGAAGAAAAGTTTTTGTTATTATGTTCTATGGTAAATATGAGTAATATGTATAGAAGATTAAGTGAAAAACTTATTGATGAGTTTTTTGTTAAAGAGGAGAATGATAAGTAATGAAAGGTGCAAGTGATTTAAAAAATCTTATAAATAGTATAGATGGTAGAGGATATAAAGCATATAAAACTTTAGAAGGAAATTATGATTTTGATGATTATATTTTATTTATAGATCATGTTCAGGGAGACCCTTTTGCTTCACCATCAAGAATTAGAGTGAGTATGAATAAAAATATTAATAAAATACCATATGAGTTATTTAATGAATATCATAAAAAAATAGCTGTTCAGGATTTTGTTGCTAGAGTTTTTAATCAATGCATAAATAAATTTGGAGAAAGGGTTATGGGTTCTGGTAAGAGTGGAATTATAAGTATTAGCAAATGTCCACAAGAAATTTTAGATAGAACAGCAGTTATTATAGATAAAGAAAAAATAGAAGTAAGATTTGAAATTGGTTTTCCTGCTAGAGGAAGAACTGTACTTGGTAAGGAACTTTATAAGATACTTTATGATTTTTTACCAAATATAGTTGAAAATAGTTTAAAGTATGAAAGATTAAATAAAGAAAAACTTACAAAAAGAGTTGAGCTTGTATGTGATCAACAATTTATAAGAAAAGAATTAAAAAGATTAAATTTAGTAGCTTTTGTTGGTAATGGGTCTATACTTCCAAGGGAAAGTGGAATATCAACTAAACCTTTAAAGTCAGCAAAAAGCTTTATATCACCTAAGGAATTAGAAGTAGAAATTAATTTGCCTAACAAAGGGTTAATAAAGGGGATGGGAATAAAAAAAGGTATATCTTTAATAGTTGGTGGTGGTTATCATGGTAAATCGACACTTTTAAATGCTTTAGAGCTTGGAGTATATAATCATATTGAGGGTGATGGAAGAGAATATGTAATAACTGACAATAGCGCTATGAAAGTTAGAGCAGAAGATGGAAGGTCTATAGTAAAAGATGATATATCATTATTTATAAATAATCTTCCAAATGGAAAAAATACTACAAAATTTATTAGTGAGAATGCTAGTGGTAGTACATCACAAGCTGCTAATATCGTTGAAGCAATAGAAAGTGATAGTAAGTTATTACTTATAGATGAGGATACATCAGCTACTAATTTTATGATTAGGGATGATATAATGCAAAAATTAGTTTCTAATGAAGAAGAACCTATAACACCATTTATAGAATTAGTTAAAGGGATATATGAGCAAAAGCAAATATCAACAATAATAGTTGTGGGTAGTTCAGGAGATTATTTTGATATAGCAGATTCAGTAATTCAAATGGATTGTTATGAACCAAGGGATGTAACTTTAAGAGCCAATGAGCTTGCAAAAGGATTAATACTTAAAAGGATTGAAAATAATGATTTAAGTATTAAAATAGATTTTGATAGAAAAATTTTAAAGGGAATAATACAAAATGGACCTAAAGGAGTTAAAATTAAAACCTTAGGAACTGATGGAATTAGCATAAATAAAGAAGATATAAATTTAAGGGCAGTTGAACAAATAGTTGATAAAGAGCAAGTAACCTCAATAGGATATATAATGAAATGGGCAGAGGATAATGCTATTGATAATAATTCAACTTTAAAAGAGGTTACAGATAAGATATTAAATAGAATAAAAGAAAAAGGATTAATATCAATTAATAATTCAAAAGGTGGAGCTTGCAATTTGGCTATGCCAAGAAGACAGGAAATAATGGCAGCTTTTAATAGATATAGAAAGCTTAAAATTAAATAATAAAGTATTTAGTTATATTTAACATAAATTTTGTAAATAATATTTATGATATGTAAGAAAAGGAGAGATTATAATGAGTGATGTTATATGTACATGTCTTGGAATAACAGATGACACTATAATTGAAGCAATAAAAAATGGTGCACATACTGTTGAAGAAGTTGGTGAAGCAACAGGAGCTGGCACTATATGTGGTAGTTGCCAAGATGAAATTCAAAGGTTAATAGATGAAAATAAGTAGTTTAATAAAGTATCTAGCATTAATGCTAGATACTTTATTTTTATAAATAAAACATTTAGTAAAATTTATTATATTTCACACTTTTAAATTTAGTTTCTAATTTTATTATCATATAATATCAATATAGAACTAAAAGGTATAAGGAGGAAAGAATTATGAAAAGTTTAATTATCATATGCTTTATAGTAATTTTTTTAATAATTATTGGATTAATTTTTATAGGCAATAAATTTTATAATTTAGCTATAAATCCTAAAGTATCAAAAGATATTATTTTTAATTCTAAAGATGAAAAAAATGAAGAAAAATTAACAAAAGATAAAACAAGTGGTGAAAATGCAAAAGAAGATTTAAAGTGGTTTTTAAATGACTCAAATTATGAAGATATTTATATTAATTCATATGATGGGTTAAAGCTTCATGGATATAAGATTAAAAATAAAAATGATACAAATAAGTGGGTTATAACAGTTCATGGATATACGAGTGAAGGAAAACTTATGTCTAATTTTGCAAAACATTTTTATGAAATGGGATACAATTTATTAGTTCCAGATTTAAGAGGTCATGGAATGAGTCAAGGTGATTATATAGGAATGGGTTGGGATGATAGATTAGATATAATTAGTTGGATTAATTTTTTAAATGAAAATGAAAGAGATAATATAACAATATTACATGGAATATCAATGGGTGGAGCAACAGTTATGATGACATCTGGAGAAGAACTTCCAAGCAACTTAAAATTGATAATAGAAGATTGTGGTTATACTTCAGTTTGGGATCAATTTGCATATGAATTAAAAGTTTTATTTAAGTTACCACCAATTCCTTTTATGAACGTGGCAAGTTTAGTATGTAAAATTAGAGCAGGGTACTTTCTAGGAGCTGCATCATCAGTTAAACAATTGGCAAAAGCAAAGGTTCCTATTTTATTTATTCATGGAGATAAGGATGATTTTGTTCCTTTTTATATGTTAGATAAAGTTTATAGTGCTGCTAATTGTAAAAAAGAAAAGTTAGTAATAAAAGGAGCTGGACATGCTAAAGCAGCTACAGTTAATCCTAAAAAATACTGGGAAACAGTAAGGGAGTTTATTGATAAAAATATTTAATAAGTTAAATAAAATATAAAGAATGGGGAGTAATGAACTTGAAATTAAAAAATAAAGAATTAATAGCTAAAATAACGTTAGTAGTAGCAATTATAGGAGAAGTTTTATGTGGAGGAATTATATTTTTTGATATTTATTCAGGAAAAAGTACATTTTCAGATCAAATCAAAAATATAATAGCTTTAATTGCAGTTATGATATATGGAATATATATTTATAGGAAATCAGTAAATAAAAGAAAAAAATAATTTTTTCTAAATTTAAATGGAGGTATTAAATGAAAAAGTTAAGTCATGGTTGTACCTTAGATTGTTTTGATTGTTGTAAGTTTAATATTTATGTAAATGATAGTAAAGAAATTAAAATAGAAGGTGATAAAAATCATCCATATACTAAAGGTATTATATGTAAAAAGGGATTAGCTCATCTAGATAGATTAAATCATAAAGATAGAATATACAAACCTATGATTAAAAGAGAGAATAAATGGATTGAAATATCTTTTGATGATGCATTGGATATTATTACTGAAAAGCTAAAATATTATAAAGAAGAATTTTCTTCTAATTCAATATTGTATTATGAGCAATATGGTAATGGGTCTATTTTAAAAAGTATTGGGGATATATTTTTTAACTTTTATGGGGGAGTAAGTAAACAAAAAGGTGGACCATGTTGGAGTGCTGGAATTGCTGCACAAAAATTAGATTTTGGCGACTCAAGAAGTCATTCCTTAGAAGATATGCTAAACAGTAAAAATATATTTGTGTGGGGAAAAAATCCTGCAAATACAACAATTCATACTATGCAAATGATAAAAAAGGCAAAGGATAAAGGTGCTAAAATAATAGTTATTGATCCAATATATACAAATACAGCAAAGTTATCTGATGTTTATATACAAATTAAACCTGGTGGAGATGGTGCATTAGCATTAGCTATGGGAAAATTAATAATAGAAGAAAGACTTTATGATGATAATTATATAAAATCATATGTTTTAGGATTTGATAAGTATAAGAAATATTTAGAATCATTAGATTTCAATATATTATTAAATAAATGTGGAGTTAATTTAGATGATTTATATAAGCTTGTAAAATTATATACAGAAAGGTATTCAACTATACTTTTAGGATATGGAATACAAAAATATAAAAATGGTGGAAATACAATAAGAGCGATAGATACATTAGGAGCTATAACAGGGCAAATAGGAGTAAGTGGCGGTGGAGTTAATTATGCTAATAAAGTTTATCCATCAGTTTTAAATACAGATCCTTTTAATAGTGAAAACTTTTGTATCAATAGAAAATTTTATACTAGTGATATAGTTAGCTTTATAAATGAATCTATTAATGGTAATACATATTATAAAGATAATATTTATATTAAAAAACCTAAGATTAAAGATGACTTGACTAAAAGCAATGTTCCTATAAAGATGGCTGTAATAGTAAAGAGTAATTTATTAAATCAATTACCAAATTTAAACGGATTAAATAGTGCTATTGATAAAATAGATTTTAAAGTTTGCTTTGATATGTTTATGACTGATACTGCAAAAAGGTGTGATTTATTTATTCCAACAACAAGTACTTTAGAAAGCGAAGATTTACTTTATAGTTCAATGACTAATCCATATATAATATATAATGAAAAAGTTGTAGAGCCATTAGACAAAAGAATGGATGAATATGAATTTTTTAAGGAGTTAGCTAAAAAATTAAATATAAAAAATTATCCTTTTGTATCTAAAAGAGAATATATCGAAAAAATAATAGAACCTCTTAATAAATATATAGATGATATATATATAGAAAAAATAAAAAATAATTATATAACAATACATGATTCAGTTGCATGGAGAGATAAAATGTTTTTAACTAAGTCGGGAAAATTTGAAATTAATTTATATAAAGAGGATTTTATTGAAGATAATAATAATAATAATAATAAATTTAGGTTGTTAACTAATCACAGCAGAGATACTTTATTTAGTCAACATATGATGGATAAAGAAGGAATATCAAAAGCATATATAAATGAATCTATGGCTAGTAATTTAAAAATAAAAAGTTATGAAGAAGTAACATTAAAATCTAAAAATGGAAGTATAAATGTAGAAATTATAATAGATAATTCTATTGCTGATTATGTTGTAATGATGTATGTAGGTTGGTGGACAAAACATGGAAATCCTAATTACATAACTGTTTCAGATATATCTGATATTGGTGGACAAATAACCTATAATGAGACTTTTGTTAGTATAGAAAAATAAATTTACTTAAAAATATATTTAAATTAGAACATTTATGTTTATGTATAAATATAATAAATTTAAAAATAATTTATTATAAGAGGTTTAAAATGAAAAATAGTAAGTGGATGTTAGTTAAGTTTAGAGGTGAATTAGGAAAAGTTTCTTTTTCAGATGAGGAAGTAAAAGATATAGCTAAAAAATTAAAAATAGATTTTTCAAAAGAAAAATTTGATTTTAAACAATTTAAAATGGGATTAGAAGTTGAACTTGAACATGGAACTAAATTTCCAAATACTAATGTTACAAATAATGATCCAATTCTTACAGGACAAATCGCTTTAGCTCATTTATTAGAGTTTCCTGATTATTATACAAGATTGAAAAAGTTAGAAGATGAGGCAAAAGATTATTGGGGTAAGAAAAAATAAAGAAAACCTTTGAGTAATATTTAAATTTTACTCAAAGGTTTTTTATTTTACAGTTATTACAAAGTTAATCATATTACAGAAATGAATATTTTTTTATAACTAATAGATACTAATATTGTAGAAAATTAAAGGAGATGATTATATGGCTAATTTAAATGAAGTAGAGTTACAAAACTTAAGACATTTAATTGGTGGTCATAGTACTGTTGAAAAGAAACTAGAAGCTTATGCACAACAATGCACAGATCCTCAATTAAAAGAAATGCTTAAAAAAGATTCTCAAGATGCAAAGGCAAGCAAAGAAAAACTAATGTCATTCTTAGGTTAGGGAGGTATATAAAATGCAAGAAAAAGAAATGATAAGCGATTATTTAGCTTCAATTAATGCTAGTTTATCAAAATATGGTGATATAATATCACAAACAGAAAATGAACAATTAAGACAGACAATTCAAGTAATGAGAAATCAAGATGAAGCTCGTCAATATGCATTATTCCAAAAAGCAAAAGAAAAGGGATATTATATTCCAGCTCAACAAGCAACTCCAGAAGAAATTAATACTGTAAAATCTCAATTATCTCAAGGATAATAAAAAATAAAAGAATAGAAATTTCTATTCCTTTATTAATTAAAATATAATTAAGATAATGATTATAAGATTACAAGTTATATTTTAAGTTATTTAATATTTAAATTTATTATTTATTAGAATAAGTTGTTAATGAGTTAGATAGAATACTATATTTAAATAGCTATACCAAATATTTTGGTATAGCTATAAATTTAAAATAAAACATATTTTTTTGATATGTCATTGAATCCACATTCTTTTAATGATTCAAATAAAAATATTTTAATTTCTAAACTTGAAATTATTCTATCAGGATTCTTTTTTATAAAGTTAGTAAGCTTAGAGTCAAAAGTTTTTCTTATATAGTTTATATCAGATTCATTTAATATTTTGCCACAATCGCTAAAAGCACTTTTAATGCTTGTAATTAGTTTATTAATATCAAAATTTTCTAAACGACCATCTTTTTTTATTATTACCATAGCTAAACCTCCCTAAATACTAATATTAGTATTTTATCAATTAAAAGAAAATATTCGCCATAAGAACTATAACAGGTAATGTTACTATAGTTCTTTCAAAGAATAATATTATTAGATCTTTTATTCCAACAGGGATTTTTGATCCAAGTAAAAGACCTCCTACTTCTGACATGTATATAAGTTGAGTTACAGATATACAAGCTACTATAAATCTAGTCATTTCATTAGTTATTGTAGTTGCAAGAACTGAAGGTATAAACATATCTGCAAATCCAACAATTAAAGTTTGAGATGCGGCAGCAGCTTCAGGTACTCCAAGTAACTTTAAGAATGGAATAAATGGTATACCCATAACTTGGAATATAGAAGTATATTCTGCAATCATAAGTGCTATTCCACCCATAGCCATAACTATTGCAAGTACACCAATCCACATATCTAAAACATTTTTTATTCCTGATATAAAGAAATCTTTTGCATTAGTATTACTTTCAGCTTTTTCAACAGCTTTTTCAAGTCCCCAAGAAAATGGAGTATATCCACTAGGAATAACTTCTAGATTTTTTGAATCTTGTCCTCCAAAATAAGAATCTTCTTTTTTTGAAAGAGGAGGTATTCTTGGAATTATTATTGCTGCAACTATTCCTGAAAGTGTAACTGTTAAATAGAAAGGTAAAAACATATGAGCAAGACCAACTTGTGATATTATAACTAAACAAAATGTTATTGATACAGCTGAAAAAGTAGTGCCTATAACAGCAGCTTCTCTTTTAGTATAAAAGCCTTGTTCATATTGCTTTGAAGTTAAAAGTATTCCTATACTTCCATCACCAAGCCATGAAGCTATACAGTCTATTGATGATCTACCAGGAAGATTAAAAATAGGTCTCATAATCTTAGTAAGAAGAGAACCTACAAATTCTAAAAGACCAAAGTCTAAAAGCAAAGGTAGTAAAAATCCAGCAAATAAAAATACTGCAATTAATATTGGTAATAAATCATTTAAAACAAGTCCTCCTGTATTTTCAGACCATATAAATTCAGGTCCTATTTGAAAATAAGAACATATAATAAAAATCATTCCTAATATTCTAGCTATAAACCATAATGGTGATACATTAAATAAATTATTTAGATATTCATTTTTTACTAAAAATTTTGGTTTAAATATTTTTATGATTATACTTCCAATAACAGATATCGATATTAAAATTAAAGCCATTAGTTTTAATAAATCAGTAAAATTTCCTTCTATAAAATTAGCAAGAAAAGCTATAGGAATTGTTACTTGGCCATTAATTTTACAAGGTATCATAAATAAAGATATTCCTATTATAGATGGAATTAAAAATTTTAATAATGAATTTAACTTATATTTATTCATACAATTACTCATAAATTACACTCCTTTTATAATTTTATGCATTAAAAATTAATATTTATACACTATGTATATTAATAATACATCAAAAATATGAAAAAAGATAGTAGTTTTGTTAAAAATATTTATAAATATACATAAGAATATTATAAATGCATCCTTAAATATACAGGTTTAATATTAAAAAAATAATACATACTATTAGTATAAGAATGAAAGGAGTGCATTATAAATGAAAAGAAATGCTATTCAAAATGTAAGATGTTCTTTAGATGAATTAAAACAAGCAGAATCAATGTTAAATCATGCTGCAATTACTGTTGAAAAATCAGAAAACAAAAAAATGATAGAAGATTCATTATGTTCAGTACATGATACTATTAAAAAAATAGAAAATACAATTTCTAATTATCAAGAATAATTAGAAATAAGGATTTTTTAATAAAAAATAAATAAGAATAAAGAAAGAACTATCATATTTATGATAGCTCTTTTTTTTATTTTATTCAGAATCTTCCCATTCCATTGATCTCTTAACGGCTTTTTTCCAACCTGAATAAAGTTTGTCAACATCTTTAGAGTCCATTTTTGGTTCAAATGTTTCTCCAATACATTTCATTTGTTTAATTTCATCTTTATTTTGCCAGAATCCAACAGCAAGACCAGCTAAGTAAGCAGCACCTAAAGCTGTTGTTTCTATGATTATTGGTTTTTCAACTTTTTTACCTATTAAGTCTGATTGGAATTGCATTAAGAATTTATTTCTACTTGCACCACCATCAACACTTAAAATATTTATTTCGCAACCCATATCTGAAACCATAGCATCTAAAACATCTTTAGTTTGATAAGCTATTGATTCTAAAGCTGCTCTTATTAAGTGATTTCTATTAGAACCTCTAGTTAATCCTAATATAGCACCTCTTGCATACATATCCCAGTAAGGAGCACCAAGACCAACAAATGCTGGAACAACATAAACTCCACCATTATTTTTTACTTTATTTGCAAAATATTCTGAATCGGATGCATCTGTTATAAGTTTTAATTCATCTCTAAGCCATTGAATTACAGCTCCGCCAACAAATATAGAACCTTCTAATGCATACTGTACATTGTCTTTAGTGCTAGCAGCAATAGTTGTAATTAAGCCTTTTTTACTTTTAACTAGCTCATTTCCTGTATTCATCAATAAGAAACAACCTGTTCCATAAGTATTTTTAGCATCACCTTTTTCAAAGGCAGTTTGTCCAAATAATGCAGCTTGTTGGTCACCGGCCATACCTGCTACAGGAACTCTAATTCCACCTTCTCCACCAAGGTTTGTGTATCCATAAATTTCAGATGAGCTTTTAACCTCTGGTAACATATTTTTAGGAATATTTAATTCCTTTAATAATTTATCATCCCATTTTAAATCTTTTATATTGAAAAGCATAGTTCTTGAAGCATTAGTATAATCAGTTACATGAGATTTACCATTTGTAAGCTTCCAAACAAGCCAAGTATCTACAGTACCGAAAAGTAAATCACCTTTTTCAGCTTTTTCTCTAGCACCTTCAACATTATCAAGTATCCATTTAATTTTTGTACCTGAGAAATAAGCATCAAGAACTAAGCCAGTAGTATCTTTAATATATTCTTCTAATCCTTTTTGTCTAAGTTCATCACATATAGAAGCTGTTCTTCTACATTGCCAAACAATTGCATTATATATTGGTGTACCAGTGTTTTTATCCCAAACGATTGTAGTTTCTCTCTGATTTGTTATTCCGATAGCTGCAATTTCATTTGGAGAAATATTACTTTTTGCTATAGCTTCTTGTAAAACACCGAATTGAGAAGACCAAATTTCCATTGGATTGTGTTCAACCCAACCTTCTTTTGGATAAATTTGAGTAAATTCCTTTTGACTAACTGCAATTATATTTTGGTATTTATCAAAAATAATTGCTCTTGAACTTGTAGTTCCTTGATCTAAAGCGATTACATATTTCTTCATTTCACTCACCTCATATAAATTCTCATAAATTAACTATCTAAATAAGATTACAAATGCAAATGCACCTAGAAGTCCTCCAACAATTGGAGCAATTACAGGAATCCAAGCATATTTCCAATCTGAATCCCTTTTTCCTGGGACAGGTAAAATAGCATGTGCTATTCTTGGACCTAAATCTCTTGCTGGATTTATTGCGTATCCAGTAGTACCACCAGAACTTAAACCAATTACCCAAATTAGTAAACCTACAGCAAGTGTATTAAGACCATTAGCCATTGGAACTGCATTAATTCCTAAAATAGCAAATACTAATAAGAAAGTTCCAAAGAATTCACTTATAAAGTTGAATTTACCATTTCTTATTGCAGGGCCTGTACAGAATACACCAAGTTTTCCGTCTTTATCATCAGTAACTTCAAAGTGATTATAATATTGTATAAATACCAAAGTAGCTCCTAAGAATGCGCCAATCATTTGAGCAGTTATATACATAGGAACTTGGCTCCAAGGAAAATCACCTATGGCAGCTAAGGATAAAGTTAAAGCGGGATTAAAGTGTGCTCCACTTGTTGCACCAAAGATAAAGGCAGGAACAGCAACAGCAAATGCCCAACCAGTTGTGATTACCATCCAACCACTGTTTGTGCCTTTTGTTTTCTTTAAAACAACATTTGCAACAACTCCATCTCCAAGATAAATTAAGAACATTGTGCCTATCATTTCTGCTAGAAAGTTAACCATAAAAATACCCCCATTAGATTAGTTTTATAATACAAACATTAACTATAATTGTTAATGAAATATATTCGTTAATTAAACCTATATCTAAAAAACAAAAAAGTTAAGCATAGGAAAATAAGCTATCCTAATTTATGCTTAACTCTAAATCTCTACCACATAAACACCTAATATATTCAATTTGAATGTAAACACTTTAATGAAAACATTTACAAGAATAGTATATCATATTTAAACATAATTGTAAAAATCTTTTTTTATTAAATATATATTAAATTAAAAATATATTATGCTAAAATTAAGAACATAATAGAAAATAAAAAAATAAGGTTATATAATAAAAGAAGTTAAAAAATAATACAAGGGGTTGTAAAGAAAATGAACATTAGAAAAGAAATAAAAAATTCCAAGAGAATAGTTGTAAAAGTAGGAACGTCAACATTAACTTATGAAAATGGAAATATTAATTTAACAAGAATTGAAAAACTTGCAAGAGTTATTTCAGACTTAATGAATTCAGGAAAAGAAGTTGTTCTTGTAACATCAGGAGCTATAGGTGTTGGAAGTAGCAAATTAAAGCTTAAAGAAAAGCCCCAAAGTATTAGAGAAAAACAAGCAGTAGCAGCAATTGGACAATGTGAATTAATGCATATATATAGTAAATTTTTTGGAGAATACAGTCATACTGTAGGCCAAGTGTTACTTACAAGAGATGTAGTTGAGGATGATCATATAAGAAATAATGTATGTAATACATTTAATACATTATTAGAAATGGGAATAGTGCCTATAGTAAATGAAAATGATACAGTAGCAATAGATGAGATAGAAAATATAGTTAAATTTGGAGATAATGATAACCTTTCTGCAATAGTTGCAGGGCTTGTTAATGCAGATCTTTTAATAATACTTTCAGATATAGATGGATTTTATGATAAAGATCCAAGAAGTAATGAAGATGCAAAGCTTTTAAGTGAAGTATCTAAAATAACAGAAGAATTAGAGGCGGCAGCAGGTGGAGCAGGAACAAGCTTTGGAACAGGTGGAATGATTACAAAACTTTCAGCGGCCAAAACTGCAAATAATGAAGGAGTAAATATGGTTCTTGCTAATGGTAAGGAGCCTTCAATATTATTTAATATTGTAAATGGTGAAGAAATTGGTACTTTATTTTTAAAGAATGGAAAGGAGAATTAGATGAGTGAATTAATATTAAAGGGACAAAAAGCTAAAGAAGCAGCATATATATTAGCTAATCTTACAACTACAGATAAAGATAAAGCTTTAGAAAAAATGGCAAATAATCTATTAGAAAAAAGCAATGAAATAATAGAAGCAAATAAAAAAGATTTAGAAAAGGCAATTCAAAATGGTACTAATAAGGCTATGCTAGATAGATTATCATTAGATAAATCAAGAATAGAATCAATGGCTGATGGGCTTAAGCAAATTGTTAATTTGCAAGATCCAGTAGGAGAAGTTATTTCTATGTGGAATAGACCAAATGGACTTCAAATAGGTCAAAAAAGAGTTCCTATGGGAGTTATAGGAATAATATATGAAGCAAGACCAAATGTTACGTGTGATGCAGCTGGACTTTGTTTAAAAGCTGGAAATGCAGTTATATTAAGAGGTGGAAAAGAGGCAATAAATTCAAATATAGCAATAACAAAAGTTTTAAGAGAAGGACTTAAAGAAGCAGGTCTTCCAGAGGATTCAGTTCAACTTATTGAAGATACAAGTAGGGAAGTTGCAACGGAAATGATGAAGCTAAATGACTATATAGATGTCTTAATTCCAAGAGGTGGAGCAGGTCTTATAAATGCTGTTGTTAAAAATGCAACTGTTCCCGTTATAGAAACTGGAACAGGAAATTGTCATATTTATATTGATAAAGATTGTGATTTTGAAATGGCAAAAAATATAGTTGTTAATGCAAAAACATCAAGACCTGCTGTATGTAATGCTGCAGAAAGCTTGGTTATACATCAAGATGTGGCAGAAGAAATACTTCCTATTTTAGTGAAGTCTTTAAGAGAAAAAGATGTTATTTTAAGAGGGGACGAAGCTTCAAGAAAAATAATTAGTGATATTGAAGCGGCAACAGAAGAAGATTTTTATAAAGAATATTTAGATTATATTATAAGTGTTAAAATAGTAAAAGATATAGACGAGGCTATAAATCATATAAATAAACATAATACTGGACACTCAGAAGCAATAGTTACAAATAGTTATGAGAGTTCACAAAAATTTCTTCAAAGAATAGATGCAGCAGCTGTATATGTTAATGCATCAACTAGATTTACTGATGGGTCAGAATTTGGTTTTGGAGCTGAAATTGGAATAAGTACGCAAAAACTACATGCTAGAGGCCCTATGGGACTTAAAGAGTTAACAACAATAAAATATATTATATATGGTAACGGACAAATAAGATAAAAGTGGTGAGGGTATTAAATGAAACTTTGTATTCAAAAATTTGATGAATTTACAAATGATGATTTATATAAAATACTTCAAGAAAGGTTTGAAGTTTTTGCCTGTGAACAAAAAATAACATGTGAAAATGAATTTGATGGAAAAGATCAGGATTGTATACATTTATATGCAAAAGACGGAGATAAAATAGCTGCATATCTTAGAATACTTCCTAAAGGTGTTGGATATAAGGATGCAGTAGGAATAGGCAGAGTTTTAGTAAAAAAAGAATATAGAGGATATGGTTTAGCAAAAGTTGTTTTAAGAGAAGCTATAAAATATATTAAACATAATTTTAATAATGAAAAAATAAAATTATCTTCTCAGGAGTATATAAGAAGTTTATATGAATCACTTGGATTTGTTGCAATATCAGATATATATGATGAGGCAGGAATACCACATATAAAAATGATGTATAAAGGATAAATTAAAAGCCTTCAGTTTATAAACTGAAGGCTTAATTAAGATAGTATTGAAATAGTAAGTGTGGTCAACTCTAAAATTTTAGTAGCTGCCCTTACTATAATTTTCTGAATATTCAAACAAATTATACTATAAATTTAAAATAAAATCAAATTCATACTACATTATAGTATTTATATTAAAACATGTTACAATTAAATTGAAAAAATTTAAAAAATAGGAAGTGGGATGATATGACGATAAAAAAATATAAAAAAGTAATATATGCTTTTATAGATATTTTTATTTTTTTAGGTATAGTAATATATTTTTCTAATCTTGATTTAAAATCAGATTTTAAGCCTGAAGCAAAAGGCTTTCAATGGGAAGTTACAAAAAACAATAAAAGTATGTACTTAATAGGGACTATGCATCCTATAAATAAAGAATATAATTATTTCAATAAAAATGTAAAAGATATAATAAGAAAAACTGATGTATTAGCAGTTGAAATAAATCCATCTAAAGAGGAAATAGATAATATTAATGCAAAAAATGTATATATAAATGGACATAGTATAGAAGATGAACTTAATAAAAATCAAATAAAAAATTTAAAAAGTATATGTAATGAAATAGGTATAGATTATAAAGATATAAAAAATTTAAAGCCTCATATAATTATGAATAAATTAGAATCTGTTTTATATTATAAAGCAAATCTTGTAATGGAAACTTTTGATGATATGTTAAAAGATACTATAGTTAGTAAAGGAAAAAGAGTAGTTCAATTAGAAAATATGGAATTTCAAATGGATCTTTTAAGTAAAATTAATGGACTTGAATCATTAAAGTTAAATTTAAATAATTATAAGAAGGGAAAATTTTTAGAAAGTGGAGAAGAAACTATAAAATATTCAAAAGAACTTATGGATGGATATGCTAAAGGTAATAAAGCTATTATGGAAAAGGCAATAGAATTACAAAAGAAAAATCCATTAAGTTATAGGATAATGATAACTAATAGAAATAAAGTTATGACTAAAAAGATAGATGAGCTTTTTTTAGATAATGAAACATATACTGTAGCTGTTGGTGCATTACATTTCTTTGGTGATGAAAGTATAATAAAGATGTTAGAGAATAAAGGTTATACGGTTAACTCTATAGAATAAAAGGTGGCTTTAAGCCACTTTTTATTTGCATAAATTTAAATTTTTATATTAAAGAAATTCTTCAGCTTGAGTATAAATATAGCTTGAAGCTTAATGAGCTGAGTTTGATTAAAAAATCCAGTAATTCTAAATAATCTATATATAGATTATTTTATAAGGATATTAATAAAAATATTTTTCCTAAAATAAATTTTTAAGTCAGCTATTTCGTTGATATTGTATAAAAAGAATGTATAATTTATAAATAAAGAAAATATAAAAACTAATTATGGAAAGGATATTATATGGTAAAGGATAATTACACTTTAATAACTGGTGGGACTAAGGGGATTGGATTTGAACTTGCAAAATTATTTGCAAGGGATAGTAACAATTTAATCATTGTTTCAAGAAATGTTAATGAACTTATGGAAGTTAAAGAGTTTTTAGAAAATAAATATAAAATATTTGTGGAAATATTAGATTTAGATATAAGTGTGGATAACTCCGTTGAAAAAATTATAAATTTTGTGGAAGAAAAAAATTTAATTGTGGATAACTTAGTTAATAATGCTGGAGTCGGAAGTTTTGGTTATTTTGACGAAATAGATGAGAAAAAAGATTTAAACCTTATAAATATAAATATTATAGCATTAACTAAACTTATAAAATATTTTTTACCTAAATTAAAAAAAATGAATGATGGTGGAATATTAAATGTTGCATCAACTGCAGCATTTATTGGGGGACCAAAAATGAGCACATATTATTCTTCAAAAGCATATGTACTGACTTTATCTGAAGCTTTATATGAAGAAGCAAAAGAGTTTGGAGTAACAGTAAGTTGTCTTTGTCCTGGACCTGTAAAAACATCTTTTCAAAAAAATGCTGGAATTATTAAGTCTGAAAAAGCAAGAAAATATTTAATGGATGCAGAAATAGTAGCAAAGTGTGGGTATAATGGCTATAAAAAAAAGAAAGACATTATAATTCCAGGTTTTAAAAATAAAGTTATGATTATAGCTACAAAGTTTTTTCCAAGGAGTATAATAAGAAAAATAATATTTAATACAAATAAGTAGGAGTGTAAAATATGGGGATTTTTGAAGGGTATCTTTTAGTTTCAGATATGGATGGAACTTTATTAAATGATAAAAGAAAAATATCAGATGATGATAAAAATGCTATAAAGTATTTTAAAGAAAATGGAGGTTTATTTACTATAGCAACTGGTAGAATGCTAGAATCAGCTGGTAGGTTTGCAAGAGAGCTTGATTTAAGTTTGCCCATAATACTTTATAATGGAAGTAAAGTTTATGATTATACAAGTGAAAAGGTAATTAAGGAGTATTTTTTAGAAGAAGAAAGAAAAGTAGTTATAAATAAATTACTTCAGGAAAATAAAGAAATAGGAATTGAAGTTTATTCTGAAGAAAAAATATATATATTTAAAGAATGTAAATATACAAAAAGATTTACTGGAAAAGGATATAAAGTAATATATGATATAGATGATAGTATTTGGAATGCAAAGTGGACTAAAATATTAGTTGTTGGTGAAGAAGGTATATTGGATGAACTTGAAGCAAACTTTACAAAATATGATAGTGAAATACCTATAAGAAGTGGAGAAAGGTTTCTTGAAATTGTACCAAAATATACTTCAAAAGGACAGGCTTTAAATGATTTAATAAATGAATATAAACTCAATGATTTAAAGGTTATAACTGTTGGAGATAATATGAATGATAAAGAGTTTTTAGAAAATGCAGACTATGGTTTTATAGTTAAAAACGGAAATAAAAAATTATTAGATAAGGTTAAGTATAAAGCTCCAAGCAACAATGATAATCCTATTAAATTTATAGTAGAATGGATTGAAAATAATATAAAGTAATTAATTATCATAATGATAATTAAATTTTTAAATTTCTTGACATGGAAATTTATATAAACTAAAATAGTAAAAAAAGAATAAATTTAGAAAAGTTAAAGTACACTTTAAATTGGTCCTGTGAGGCCAGAAAGGAGTATAGAACTATGCTATTATTTAATGGAAATATTATAGCTTTGTTTAATAAGTTAAATTTAAATAAGAATGAATATACCAGGGCAATAGGGAGAGCAATTTCAATTTAAAGTAATTTGGTCTCTTTATTGTCCTTTTTGTTATGCAAAAATTTAAATTTATCTTTAAAGTGTATTTTTAGCAAGTAACTTAAATTTTTGAGGAGGGCTAAGCATGAAAGCAAAGCTTATATTAGAAAATGGAGTAATTTTTGAAGGAAAAGCCTTCGGATATCTTAAAGAAAATGTTGGAGAAGTAGTATTTACTACAGGAATGACTGGCTATCAAGAGGTTTTAACAGATCCATCATATCATGGACAAATAGTAACTATGACTTATCCTTTAATAGGAAACTACGGAATAAATTTAGAGGATATGGAATCAAACAAGCCACAAGTGAGTGGATTCATAGTTAGAGAAAAATGTGACATACCTAATAATTTTAGATGCGAATTAACATTAGATGATTATTTAAGACAAAATAAAATTATTGGTCTTGAGGGTATAGATACAAGAGCATTAACTAAAATTCTAAGAAGCAATGGAACAATGAGAGGAATTATTGTATTAGATGATTCTAAATTAGAAGACGTTAAGGGTAAAATTGAGGGTTTTTCAAATAAAGAGGCAGTACATATTGTAAGTACTAAAGAAAAATATGAAATTGAGGGTCCAGGAAAGCACGTAGCTGTAATCGACTATGGTATAAAAACTAATATTCTTAGATGTTTTAAAAAGAGAGGATGTAAGTTAACGGTATTTCCATCAAATGTATCATCAGATGAAGTACTTAGTGTAAATCCTGACTTAGTATTTTTATCAAATGGACCTGGAGATCCGGAAGATTTAAAAGTAGAAATAGAAACTATAAAAAATATTATAGGAAAGAAGCCGGTAGTAGGAATATGTCTTGGTCATCAACTTTTAGCATTAAGTTTAGGCGGGAAGACGGCTAAATTAAAGTTTGGACATAGAGGTGGAAATCATCCAGTAAAAGACTTAGAAACAGGAAAAGTACATATAACATCACAAAATCATGGTTATTACGTAAATAACATTCCAAAGGATGTAGAAGTAACTCATGTAAATATAAATGATGAAACAGTAGAAGGAATGAAGCATAAAGTTATGCCAATATATTCAGTTCAATTCCATCCTGAGGCATCAGCTGGACCTAAGGATTCAGAATATATATTTGATAGATTTTTAAATTATGCACTATAAGATACTTTAGGAGGATTGAAGTTATGCCATTAAATAAAGATATTAAAAAAGTTTTAGTTATAGGATCAGGACCGATTATTATAGGACAAGCAGCTGAGTTTGACTATTCAGGAACTCAAGCTTGCCAAGCGTTAAAGGAAGAAGGAATAGAAGTAGTTTTAATAAATTCAAATCCTGCAACAATAATGACAGATAAGGAAGTTGCAGATAAGGTTTATTTAGAGCCACTTACATTAGAGTTTGTTGAAAAAGTAATAGAAAAAGAAAGACCAGATAGTTTACTTGCAGGAATGGGGGGACAAACTGGGTTAAATCTTGCAGTAGAGCTTTATGATGCTGGAATTTTAGATAAATATAACGTAAGAGTAATAGGTACATCTATCGAATCAATAAAAGAAGGAGAAGATAGAGAGTTATTTAGAGATATGATGAACAGAATAAATGAGCCAGTTATACAAAGTGAAATTGTAACTGACTTAGATGCTGGAATTTCATTTGCAAATAAAATAGGGTATCCAGTTATAGTAAGACCTGCATATACACTTGGAGGAACAGGTGGGGGAATTGCAGACAATGAAGCGGAACTTATAGAAATATTACAATCAGGTCTTCAATTAAGTACTATAGGACAGGTTCTTTTAGAAAAGTCAGTTAAAGGATGGAAAGAAGTTGAGTATGAAGTAATGAGAGATTCATACGGAAACTGTATAACTGTATGTAATATGGAAAATATAGATCCAGTAGGAATACATACAGGAGATAGTATAGTTGTAGCACCATCACAAACATTATCAGATAAGGAATATCAAATGCTTAGAACTGCATCAATTAATATAATAAACGCAGTAGGAATTGAAGGTGGTTGTAATGTACAATTTGCTTTAAATCCAGAAAGTTTTGAATATGCAGTAATAGAAATAAATCCTAGAGTTTCAAGATCATCAGCTCTTGCTTCAAAAGCAACAGGATATCCAATAGCAAAGCTTGCTACAAAAATAGCACTTGGATATGGATTGGATGAAATAAAAAATGCAGTAACTCAGAAGACGTACGCATGCTTTGAGCCTTCATTAGATTATGTAGTTTGCAAAATACCAAAATGGCCATTTGATAAATTTTTTGGAGCTGATAGAGCTCTTGGAACAAAGATGATGGCAACTGGTGAAATAATGGCAATAGGGGCAAATTTTGAGCAAGCTTTCTTAAAAGGAATAAGAAGTTTAGAAATCGGAAGATATTCATTAGATTACAAGAAGTTTAGAGATTTAAGTATGCAAGAACTTAAAGAAAGAGTAATGGTTCCAGATGATGAAAGAATCTTTGCATTAGCAGAAATGCTTAGAAGAGATTATAGAATTGATATGGTATGCCATATAACAGGAATGGATAAGTTCTTTGTAGAAAAAATAAAATGGATAGTAGATGAAGAACAAAGATTAAAGTTAAGTAAAATTGAAGATTTAAACAAAGATTGGTTATTAACATTAAAGAAAAAAGGATTCTCAGATAAAGCAATTGCAGACTTCTTAAATGTTAGTCCAGAAGAAGTATATAAATTAAGAAATATATGGAACATTAAACCGGCATATAAAATGGTTGATACTTGTGCTGGAGAGTTTGAAGCACTATCACCATATTATTATTCAACTTATGAACAATATGACGAGGTTAAAGTAACAAAGGATAAAAAGAAGGTTATAGTAATAGGATCAGGACCAATTAGAATAGGACAAGGTGTTGAATTTGACTATGCTTCAGTTCATTGTGTTAAGTCATTAAAGAACATGGGAATAGAAACAATAATAGTGAATAATAATCCAGAAACAGTAAGTACAGATTTTGATATATCAGATAAATTATACTTTGAACCATTAACAGAAGAAGATGTATTAAATATAGTTGAAAAAGAAAATCCAGATGGAGTAATTCTTCAATTTGGAGGACAAACAGCTATTAAACTTGCAAATTTTTTAAAAGAAAAAAATATACCAGCACTTGGTACAACAGCAGATCAAATTGATATGGCAGAAGATAGAGAAAAATTTGATGAGCTATTAGAAGAACTTGGTGTAGCTAGACCAAAAGGAAAGGGTGTATGGTCAGTTCAAGAAGGTTTAAATGAAGCGAAAATTCTTGGATTCCCAGTACTTGTTAGACCTTCATATGTACTTGGTGGTCAAGGTATGGAAATAACTCATGATGAGGAAGAATTAACATACTACTTAACAAATGCTTTTAAAAAAGATACAAAAAATCCAATTCTTATAGATAAATATTTAATGGGTAGAGAAATAGAAGTTGATGCTATATCAGATGGTTGTGATATATTAATACCAGGAATAATGGAACACTTAGAGAGAGCAGGAGTTCATTCAGGTGACAGTGTAACAATGTATCCAAGTCAAAATATAAGTAAAGAAATAAAAGATAAAGTATTAGAATATACAAAGAAACTTGCAACTTCAATAGGAATAAAAGGTATGATAAACATTCAATTTATAGAGTTTGAAGGAAATCTTTATGTAATAGAAGTTAATCCAAGAGCTTCAAGAACTGTTCCTTATATAAGTAAGGTTTCTGGAGTACCAATAGTAGACCTTGCAACAAAGGCAATGCTTGGATATAAAATTAAAGATTTAGGATATGGAGTAGATGTATATAAAGAGCCAAATCTTGTATCAGTTAAGGTTCCAGTATTCTCAACTCAAAAACTTCCAAATGTTGAAGTATCTTTAGGACCTGAAATGAAATCAACAGGGGAAGTCTTAGGAATTGGAAGAAATATAAAAGAAGCTTTATATAAAGGATTTGTTGCTGCTGGTATGTTAAGCAATATTGATAACGGAAAAATACTTGCAACAATTAAGAAACATGATAAGAAAGAATTTTTACCAATGGCAATAGAACTTTCAAAACTTGGATATAAATTCGTAGCAACAAAAGGAACATGTAAATTATTAAAAGATAATGGAATTGAAGCTGAAGAAGTAAGAAAAATCAATGAAGAAAATCCAAATATATTAGATGTAGTAAAGAATAAAGAAGTTGATTTAGTAATAAACACACCAACAAAGGGAAATGATTCAAAAAGGGATGGATTCTTAATAAGAAGGGCTGCTGTAGAGAGAAATATTGGAGTTATAACAGCTTTAGATACATTAAGGGCTATGATAAATGTAAGAAAAGAAAAATTAAATAAGAGGAATGATTTAGAGGTTTTTAATATAGCTGAAATATAAAAATATTAATAAAATTTAAGGTGCTATGCAAATTGTATTTGTATAGCATTTTTTTATATGACATATAGATATTTTAATCGACAAAGTTTTTGCTATAAAAATAAAAAAATAATTAGGAATATATAATTAAATAAAACATATATTGTTAACATAAGAAAAAAATATGTTGACATGCGAACCTCTGTTCGATAAAATATAATCAAACGTGTGTTCGTATAAAAGGAGTGTTATTTATGAAATCAGATTCAAGCGTTTTTGTAAAATTAAATTACAAAAATATTGGTGAAGTTAGAAGTCTTATTATAGATAGACAAGGTAATTTTGGAGAATCAAAAAAATATTTAATGTGTGCTGGAAAATGCGACAAAAATGGATGGACAATAGTATTTAAAGCAAAAGATTTCAAAGAAGCCGAGGAGATAGTAAATAGTAGCACTTTTAAGAACACGAGACATAAAGCTATTATGTATAACTAAAATAAGCGTTAATTTATATAAATAATGAAGAATAGATATTTAATATCTATTCTTCATTTTAATATTATATATTTATAATTGATAATTAAATATCTAATAGATTTTTTTCATATGAAGAATAAAGATCTCTTAAAGTACTCATTTTACTTTCAATTTCTAAATATAGTTCTGATGCTAATTCAAAATTAGAATTTTTAAATGCTTCTTTGATTTGAGTAAATAAGCATTTCTCGTTATAAGTATCTTTCATTAAGTGGTGTCTTAATTTATTTATTTCAGTCCATCTTGTAATATCTAAATCAAGAGCTTTTTCAGCTGCATGAAGAGCCTTAGTTTCTCTTATTTCCTTCATATAGTTAATTATAACTCTATGTTCTATTTCAGTTGACCATCTATTTAAAGCTGCAATTTTAAAGCTATCAATAATTTGATCAGTAAGTGCTGGATTTCTTTTTAATGCATTTATTTTTTCTTTATTACTATCAAGTTGCATTACATTTTCAACTACAGTTGCAGGTGCTTTTCCAAAATAGCTTATTCTTTCTTCTTCAGTAAAATCTTCAAACACATCTTCTTCAGTTCTATAGGCTCTAGATTTCTCTAGGTAAGTTGCATCTTCACCAGGCTTCTTTGAAAGTTCAGCTAATAACTCATCTTTTGATTTTTTTGATTCTGATGCATATAAAATACCATCTAGCATAGCCATATATGAAATAGCGATAGTAAGATATGTATTTGAATGTGGATTTGGAGATCTAAGCTCGAACCTAGTAGCCATAGGCTTATCTAAATCTCTTATTAATCCAACAAGTATAGTTCTATTTCTTGATGGATTATCAGGTGCTGTGCCTAAAGAAGTAACAGTACAAATAGGTGCTTCAAATCCAGGTTTTAATCTTTTTAATGAATTATTAGTTGAAGATATAAATGGATTCATAACTTCATAATTTTTAAGAATACCCATTATAGCTCCATATCCTATTTCGCTTAAGAAGTGTTCTTTTCCCATATGGAATAAGTTAATTCTTCTTCCATCTTTTAATTTGGCACTAACTCCTAAGTGAGTATGCATACCTGATCCAGCTACACCGTCAATAGGCTTTGCCATAAATGTTACATCAAGACCATTTCTTCTAAATGTTTCTTGTATTAAAACTCTAATAAAAAGTTCGTTATCAGCAGCTTGTAATGCAGATGAGAATTTCCAATCAACTTCAAGCTGTTCCATTATATGATTAAAGTTACCTGAGCTATCAAGTTTTGCTCTAACTCCTCCAACTTCCTTATGACCCATTTCTGGTTCAAATCCGTATTTATCCATTAAATCTAAAGTTTGTTCTAAAGCAGTTCTTACACTACCTTTAGTTCTTGTCCAATATTGTTCTTGTAAAACTTGAGATGTTGATAATTCTTCTATTAAAGCAACATCATTAGGTGTTTTAACCCAAAATTCTAATTCTGTAGCAGAAGTTAAATTTATATCTTCTAAGTCATCAATACTTATATTATAAGTAGCTAAAAGATTTGGATTTTTATTAAATTCTTCTAATAAATTCTTTTGGAAGGTTTCAACAGAGGATTTAAGTATAAATCTTGAGTCAACAGGTTTATTATCATGATATAAGAAACAAGGAATTCTAAGTGTTCCGACAGGTTTGTTAGTTGAAGGGTCTATATTATCATAATTATAGTCAATGAACCAATTACAATCTAGATCAGCAATCATATCGACTTTAGCGTTATTTAGAGTAGCTATGTTAGGTAGTACTACTGAAGAACCGTCAGTTTGAACTGCAACGCCATTTAGGAAGGAATCAATATCGTCTAAAAAAAGAGATACTGGTATTTTTTCGTCAGTATCATTTCCTGATAAATCAATTCCAACTAAGGATACAAATTTGATTTGTGGATTTTCTGTTAATATTTCTTTTATACTATTTTTATTATGTGTTTCTTTTGGTAGTGTGTAAATTAAATTGTCAATCATAATACATATTCTAGATATTATGCTATATTTAAAATTATATCTAGAAATAAGTCACATCCTTTCTACAGTTAAGTCGAATGAAATTATGAACATTTCGTTAAATGTTCGGAATTAAAATCTTAGAAAAATTTTACTACAAGATATATTTATAGTCAATAAATGAAAATAAAAATATTTATGTACATATAGATTTATTTTTATTAAAGTTATAGAATATGAAGTATATTAGTTTATAAAGAGTGGAGTGATTAGGCTTTGGATAAAAAACAATTGCCAATAGGATTTTTTGATTCAGGAGTTGGAGGTTTAAGTGTATTAAAAGAAGCTATAAAACTTATGCCAAATGAAAATTACATATATTTTGGAGATTCTAAAAATGCTCCATATGGAACAAAGGATATGAAAGAGGTTAGAGATTTAACTTTTAATGCGGTTGAATTTCTATTAAGTAAAGGAATAAAGGCTTTAGCTGTGGCTTGTAATACAGCAACTAGCGCAGCTGTTGCTGAACTTAGGAGAGTATATAAAGATTTACCTATAGTAGGAATAGAACCAGCTGTAAAACCTGCAGTTGAATTACATAAAGATGGAGATATAATAATTATGGCAACTCCATTTACATTAACACATAGAAAATTCCAAAGACTTTTAGAAGGCTATAAAAATGAGGCGAATATAACTCCTATGCCTTGTGGGGGATTAATGGAATTTGTAGAACGTGGAGATTTAGATAGTTTAGAACTTAAAAATTATCTTAGAGATAAATTTAAAGACTATAAAGATAAAGATATAGCTGCAATAGTTCTTGGCTGTACACATTATCCATTTATAAAAGAGCGTTTAATAGAAATAGTCGGGAAAGATGTTCCTATAATAGATGGAGGGGAAGGTACAGTGAGAGAGCTTAGAAGAAGGATGGGTTTAAAGGATTTAATAAATGATTCAACTGAAAGGGGAAGTATAACTTTCTATAATTCATTAGAAGATAATGAAATAATAAAATTGAGTGAAAGATTATTGAAATCTTAAAAAATAATAGTACTAAATTTAGTACTATTATTTTTTATTAATATGAAACATATTTAATTTTTAATCATATAATTAATTAAGAGAGAAAAATTTTTTAAAAAAGTTTGTTAAATAGTTGACAAATAAAAATGAACTTGGTATATTATAATTGTAAAATGAATTGTCAGAAAATTTGAAAAACAAATAAAATTTAAAGTGTTTATATATAAGAATTAATTTATGAGGTGATTTATATGATTATAAATGTTAGAGAGTTTTTAGGAGAAAATTTTGCTGTTGAAGATGCTATAGTACTAAGGGAACAAATAAAAAATAATTTAAATGAAGAAGTAGTTTTAGACTTTGAAGGACTAGATAGAGTACCAAGTACATTCTTAACTTGTCTTTTTAGTGAATTAATAAATAGAAATGGAAGAGAAACAATTTTTAACGCTATTAATGTTAAGAACTTAACAAACTATAATGATTTTTCAAGAGTAGTAATGGGAACAACATTTTTAAATTAATAAATGGAGTAAAATAATATGAATTTTTATAATCATAAGAAGTTATAGTCTTTTTAAATAAAGATAGTAACTTCTTATTTTTTATAAAAAATTATAATGAAAAAACTAATAAAGTTATCATTTAAAATTAATTCATTATTAACATGTTTGAATTATAATAATAAATAAAAATTTATTATATTATTAGGAGTGATAAAATGAGTATTATAAGTGAAATAATAAGCTTTATACTTCATTTAGATAAATATTTAAACATATTTATTATGAACTATGGTATATGGGTTTATGCTATATTGTTCTTTATAATTTTAATTGAAACAGGGTTAGTTGTTACTCCATTTTTACCAGGTGACTCTTTAATATTTGCATCAGCAGCCTTTGCGGCAAGTGGAGTATTAAATTTAGGAGTTTTATTAATTTTGTTATCATTTGCTGCAATAATAGGTGATACTTTAAACTATAATATAGGTAAATACTTAGGTAGCAAATTACTTTTAAAAGGAGATTCTAAGTTTATAAAGAAAGAGCATATAGAAAAAACTAATTCTTATTATGATAAGTATGGTGGAAAAACTTTAGTACTTGCAAGATTTATTCCGATTGTTCGTACTTTTGCACCATTTGTTGCTGGAATTGGTTCTATGAAATACAAAAAGTTTATATCTTATAATGCAATTGGTGGAATAGTATGGGTATTTATAGTATCTATGCTTGGGTACTTTTTTGGTAATATATCATTTATAAAAAGCAATTTTTCGATGATATTTATATTTATAGTAATAATTTCAATTGTACCAATTATAATTACCGCTATAAAAGGAAAAGTAGCAAGCAATAATTAGGGTTAAACAATAATTTGTTTAATAAGATTAAATGATATATAATTTCCTTAGAATATTTATTATCTAGTATTTTTATATGAATTTATATGAAGTATTTGGATAATAATAGATAATAGTTTAATTTTGAAAGGAGAATTTATTATGAAAAATCCAATAGTTACAATTGAAATGGAAAATGGGAAAGTTATAAAAGCAGAATTATATCCAGAGGTAGCAGAAAATACAGTTGATAATTTTATACATTTAATAAATATGGGATTCTATGATGGGTTAATATTTCACAGAGTAATTCCAGGATTCATGATTCAAGGAGGATGTCCAGAAGGAACAGGAATGGGTGGTCCAGGATATTCAATTAAAGGAGAGTTTACAAGAAACGGATTCAAAAATGAATTAAAACACCATAGAGGAGTTTTATCAATGGCAAGAGCTATGCACCCAGATTCAGCTGGTAGTCAATTCTTTATAATGGTTGCTGATGCTCCACACTTAGATGGACAATATGCTTCATTTGGTAAAGTAATTGAAGGAATTGAAGTTGCTGATGAAATAGTTAAAGCTCCAAGAGATCGTATGGATAGACCAAGAGAAGATCAAAAGATAAAGAAGGTTACAGTAGATTTAGGGGATTATAAAGCTAAAGAACCACAAATATTAGAAGATTAAGAGGTGAGCTAAATGGTAAAAAGTAAAGCTTTATTAGTACATGGCTTATCAGAAGAAGAAATAAATTCATTAAAACCATTAGCTAAAATAATAGAAATAAAGCCAGAAATGGTAGAATTAAAAATACATGAAATAGCTTCAGGAAAAGTAGTTGAAGAAATTATTGAAGAAACAGAATTACCTGATGAGAAAGCTATATTATTTAGTGGATTTTCAGATAAGGAAGTTCAAGTTTTGGTGAAGAAAGTAAGAAGTTCTGTTCAAGGCGGGGTACTTGCAGTAGTAACTCCAATGTCACGTAACTGGTCATTTAAATATTTATTAAACCATCTTATAGAGGAAAGAGAATGGTATAAGAGTCAGAACAAAAGAGGAGTGTAATAAGTTTTGAGTAGAGTTGGGAATAAGATAAAAGAAGCTAGACTTAAAGTTAATATGCCTCAAAAAGTATTAGCTAAAAAGCTTGGTGTTTCAGAGAAATTTATAAATGAAATAGAACTTGGGCGTAGAATTGCTCAAGAGAGTTTAATAAATAAAGCGGCTAAAGTTTTAAATGTAGATTTAAATGATGTAAATATGGTAGTTACAGATGAAGATTTAATGAATGAAAAGAAACTTGCTAAAGATATAAAACCAAGTTTTAAAAAAGATAATAAGTCTGATGCAGTATGGGAAAATGCATTTTCATCTGTTCTAAAAAATGTTCCGATATATGATTATTCTTTAAATAATGCAAAAGGATATAAGGAATTACCAATACACTCTAATAAAATTGAAGGATATCCTCAAGATAAAGTTATCTATATTGAAATTCAAGATGACGATATGAGTGGATTTAGAATGGCAAAAGGTGATTTGGTATTTGGACATTTAGTTACAGAGTTTAGTCAAAATGGTTTTTATTTAGTTCATTATAAAGGCTCAACAAAAATTAGGGAAATAAAAAAATTAGATAATGCAAAAGCTTTATTAATGAGTAATAGAAGTGGACTAATGACTGAAACTGTTGAATTTAAAAACATGAAGTTAATAGCGAAATTAGATAAAATAGAAATAAAACTTTAAAAGTGCATCTATTATAGATGCACTTTTTTTATATCAAAAAACATAGTAAGTCCATATTATACTAATTATATAAATAATTTTGAGGTGAAATATATATTGGAAAATAATATAAATTATTCACTAGGAAAATATAGATCATTAACTAAAGATATAATTAATAGAATTAATAATTTCAAAGGTAAAGTTGTTGAAGGACAAAATTTAATTGAAGTTATAATAATTAGTGGGGATAATGTGGATAATATTTCACAAATTGTGGATAACTTAGGAGGAAAATATGAAAATTTGGGATATGGTTATGGAATAGTAACTGTACCTGTGGATAAGTTATATCAATTAGAACAATATAAAACAATACAATATATTGAATTACCAAAAGAGTTATATATATCAGATTCTAGTAGTAATAGAGCTGCATGTGTTCAAAGAGTTAGAGGAAGTTATGATGTTGATGGTACTGGAGTAGTTATAGGATTTATAGATACAGGAATAGATTACATGCATCCAGCATTTAGAAATGAAGATGGGACTACAAGAATTGAATATATATATGATTTAAGTTTAGATGGTAAAGTATATAATAAAAATCAAATAAATGAAGCTATAAATAGTGTGGATCCAACTAATATAGTTCCATCAATAGATGTAATAGAGCATGGTACACATGTTGCTGGAATAGCTTGCGCAGGTGGGAATATTCCACAAAATAATTATGGAGTTGCTCCAAAAAGTTCAATAATAATGGTAAAGGCAAATAGAGGTAGATTTGCTTTAAGTACTCAAATACTTAGGGGAATTAAATTTTTAGTTGATAAGAGTAAAGAATTGAATATGCCATTAGTTGTTAATATAAGTTTAAGTACAAATGATGGAGCTCATAATGGAAATTCATTATTAGAAAAATATATAAGTACAGTTTGTGACTTAGAAAGAATAACTGTTGTTGTTGCGGCTGGAAATGAAGGAGATGCAGCACACCATGTTGGTGGAGAACTTAGAGATGAGCAAGAGATTTCTATAAATGTTGAAGAAGATGAACCTTATGTTGAGTTAGCTATTTATAAGGATATATTGCCTAAACTATCTATTCAAATTACAAATCCAACTGGTAAAAGTAGTGGAGAAATATTAATTAATAATGGTCTTAATGAAATTTATTTAGATGGAGATAGAATAGTAATATATGCATCTGGCCCCAAGCCTTTTGATTTAGTTGGGGAGATAACTATAGCTTTTATAGCAGGTGGATTTTATTTGATAAATGGTGAATGGAAGATAAAAATAAAGGTTGTAAATGAGTATAGGGGATATTATGATATATGGCTTCCTATTAGAGAAGGATTAAATACTAACACAAAGTTTTTAAAGCCAACTCTTTTTAATACATTAGGAATACCAGCAACAGTTCAGAATGTTATATCAGTAGGAAGTTATAATTATTTAACTAATACAATATCTCCTTTTAGTGGAAGAGGTAAAATTCGAAATACATCATTTATAAAACCGGATATAATAGCGCCAGGTGAAGGAATTATAGCACCAGTACCATTTAATACATTTGATTCAAAAAGTGGAACTTCTATGGCTACACCACATGTTGCTGGTATAGCTGCATTACTTATGCAATGGGGAATAGTTAATGGAAATGATACATTTTTATTTGGGGAAAGACTTAAAAATTATTTAGTAAGAGGAGCTAAAAGAGATAGACCTAGCATAACTTATCCTAGTTCTTTATGGGGTTATGGAACTATTTGTGCATTTAATTCATTTGAAATATTAAGAAATGATTTAAATATTCCAGCACAGAATAGACAAATTAAGAGAATAAGAAAAATTGTTGAGTATGTTGGAGATTTAGAAGCAGCATTATCAAAATATCCAGATGTAAATTTAATTATTTTAGATGAAAATTTTGCTGTAATAGATGTTTTAGAAAGTGATTTAAAGAGGATAGTAGATACAACTAGTGAAATTGTTTATGTAGAAGCATCTCCAGTATATACTTTAAATGATGTTTCTCCAGTTGAAGCATCTGGAGCTACGTTATTTCATGATAATCCATACCTTTCTTTAAATGGAAGAGGTGTTATGGTTGGAATAATAGATAGTGGTATAGATTATATGAATAAAGAATTTATGAGAGAAGATAACACAACAAGAATATCTTATTTATGGGATCAATCTATAGAAGATGGAAAAGCACCTAGTAGTTTTAATTATGGAGTTGAGTTTTCGGAAAATCAGATAAATGATGCAATAAATGCAGGTCTTTCAGGTGGAGATCCATATTCTATAGTTAATAGTAGGGATGAAATAGGGCATGGGACTATGGTTGCTGGAATAATTGGAGCAAGAGGTAGAGAGAGTGAAGAAATAATTGGTGCAGCCCCAGATTGTAATTTTACAATTGTAAAGTTAAGAGAGGCTTCTGAAACCTATCTTAGAAATTTTGGAGTAACTAATAGTGGTGTTGGAAGATATGAAAATGTTGATTTAATACTTGGAATAAGATTTATATTAAATAAGGCACGACAACTAAATGTACCTGTTGTAATATATATACCAGCTGGGACTAATGTAGGTTCTCATGATGGAACATCTATACTTGAAAGATTTATAGGAGATGCTTCAAAAAGGAGAGGACTTGCGGTGGTTGCTTGCACTGGAAATGAAGGAGATTCTGATACTCATACATCAGGTAAATTAGAATCAACTGGAGATATAAAAACAATTGAACTTAGTGTTGATAGAAGACAGCAAGAGCTATATATGGAAATATGGTGTAATAAACCTGATAAAATATCTTTATCAATAGTTTCACCTTCTGGAGAATTTATTGATAAAATACCAGCAAGGCTTGGACAAATTGAAGAAGTTAGATTTGTTTTTGAAGGAACCAAAATGTCTATACAATATTTTATTCCAGAAGAAATAACTGGAGATGAATTAATAAGAATAAAAATGGAAAATTTAAGAGAGGGTATATGGCAATTTAGGTTAATAGGAGATTATTTAGTTAATGGTGGATATAATGCATGGATACCACAAAGAGAATTATTAGCTCCAGAAACTAAATTTTTAAATCCAAGTCAATATACTACACTTATGTTACCTTCAACAGCAGAAATGGCTATAGTTTCAGGTTATTATAATCAAAATAATAATGCATCAGTTGGAAAGTCAGGAAGAGGAAATACTAGAGATGGAAGAGTTAAACCAGATATTGCATGTGGAGGAATAAATGCTACTGTACTTGTACCTGGTGGAGGGACTAAGGTTGCATCTGGGTCTTCAATTGGAGGAGCTGTTTTAGCAGGCTGTTGCGCATTGCTTCTTCAATGGGGAATAATTGATGGAAATGATCCAGCTATGTATTCTGTGAAAATGAAAACTTATATAATAAGAGGATCTGAAAAGAGAGAAGGAGATACTTATCCTAATAGACAGTGGGGATATGGAATGATTAGTATGAAAGGATTATTTGATAATATAAGAAGTAGAGGATATAGTGAGTTTTATGTTGGTGATATGTTTGTAAGAAAGCCTAATAAATAATTTCACAAATATAAACATTAAAGCATAATCTATTTATAAAGTAATATTAAGGAGTAATTAATGGCTGAAAAGGGTCGATTAAGATTACAATGTTTTAATGGCGATAGCTTTATTCCGTTAGATGGTTGTAAGGCAACTATAACAACTAATGATGGTAATGAAAAAATTGTTGAATTAGTAACAGATTCTTCTGGAAAAACTCAAACTATAGAGCTTGAAACACCACCTTTAGAAAATTCTCAATCTCCATCAGGTGGAATACCATATAGTTTATGTGATATAAAGGTTGAGAGAAATGGATTTGAAACATTTATAGTAAGAGGATGTCAAATATATCCTGTAGAAACTGCATTTCAAGTTTGCAACTTAAATCAAATTAATACAAGTAGAGCAAGTAGACAAGAAGTAATAGTTGTACAACCTAATAGACTTGTTGGAGATTTTCCAAGGAAGATACCTGAGGATGTAGAGAAGGAATTACCACCACCATCAAGTGGAGTAGTTCTTCCAAAGCCAGTTGTACCAGAATTTATAATTGTTCATGAAGGAACACCAAATTCATATGGTGTAAATCGTAGAGTATTATATAGAGATTATATAAAAAATGTTGCATCAAGTGAGATATATTCAACTTGGTCAAGTAATACCATAAGAGCTAATGTTTTTTGTATAATATCATTTACTTTAAACAGAATTTACACAGAGTGGTACAGGTCAAAAGGTAAGAACTTCGATATAACAAATTCAACTGCTTATGATCATGCTTTTAGTTATGGAAGAAATATATATGATAATATTAGCAATATAGTAGATGAGATATTCTCAACATATGTAAGAAGAATAGGAAGAAAACAACCGCTTTTAACTCAGTATTGTGATGGAAAAAATGTTAGTTGTCCTGGATGGTTAACTCAATGGGGAAGTAAGGAATTAGGTGATCAAGGAAGAACACCTTATGATATTTTAAAATTTTATTATGGAAACAATATAGAACTTACAACAGCAGAAGTAGTAAAAGGAAGTCCTAAATCTTATCCAGGTTATGATTTAACTGTAGGTTCAAGAGGAGAGCCTGTTAGAGTAACACAAGAATATTTAAATAGGATAGCTACAAACTATCCTTTAATTCCAAAGGTAGCTCAAGATGGAATTTATGGCAGTAGGACACAAAATCAAGTTAAGGTTTTTCAAAGTGTATTTGGATTACCACAAACAGGTATTGTTGATTACAGAACTTGGTATAAAATATCTGAAATATATGTAGGAGTAACAAGAATAGCGGAATTAAAATAATAATTAAAAAAAATAAGCACTAGTATATATTCTAGTGCTTATTTTTTAGCTATTTAAATAAGTTCTATTTTTTAAATAAAACTTAACACATTGAAATACAAATATAAGACTTAAAAATCCGAACAATGGATAAAGTGTAGAAATTAAA
Organism: Clostridium sp.; assembly: GCF_030532265.1. GTDB lineage: Bacteria > Bacillota > Clostridia > Clostridiales > Clostridiaceae > Clostridium. The sequence continues at coordinate 64,860 of NZ_JAUNLM010000002.1, forward strand.
TTTCCAAATCCTAAAAGAGATATTGGGAATGCTATAAAAATTACTAAGATAACAGACTTTTTAAAATTCATTTTAAATATTTCTTCTAATGTTTTGCTTATTGAATAAACATCAGATACTTCAGTCGAGAACATTTCTAATAATATAACCATAAGTAATAATGCTTGCAATATATAGCTAAAGCGTTGGGATACAAATAATAATGGAATTTCATATTGATAAATATAAGGTTGATTTATAGTTAGAAGTAAATTTATCATGAGACAAAGAATTGTTAAGCCTAAAGCACCAGAAACAACTCCTAATGTCATAGTTTTGGTATTTTTGATTCTAGTACTTAAAGGAACAAGAACACCACTACAGCATAAAATATTATATCCTGCATATAAAATTGTTGATAATACTAATCCTTTATCTTTTGGAGCCTCAAAAGATAATATATTATCAAAAGTTATAAGATCTCTACATAGGATAAAATAAAGTATCGTTATTGTAGTTATTGTAAATATAAGAGTTGGAACAATAAAAGAATTTACTTCAATTAGTCCATTAGTTCCTCTAAATAGGAAAAAAATAGCTATACCCATCATAATTAATGTTCCAACTATTTTTGGAAGACCAAAAAACTGATTAATAAGAGCACCACTTCCAGCAAGAATTATAGATGCGCTCGATATTAAGTAAATAGTTGTTATTCCACCAGTAATTTTTCCAAAAAAGTTTGGACTTATCTTATGTATTACATCTCCATAAGATTTTAGTTTGTATTTCATACCAATTTTTGAAATTATAGTTCCCATGGCAATATAAAATATTCCACAAATTATTATTGATATAAAACTCATTACACCAAATGAAGTGAAAAATTGAGTTATTTCTTTTCCAGAAGCAAGTCCAGCACCAACAACTGTACCAATAAAAACAACTGCAACTTGAAATATTTTAATTAACTCTTTTTTCAAAGTGTTACCTCCTTAAATAAAATTATTCTTAATAACAAATATACAAGCTAAACTTAAGATTTATTCTATTTATAAGTGAATAAGGTATATTTTCTAAGGAAAACTAATTATAAATATATGAATATAAGGAGGTAACTTCATTTTGAATAAAAAAAGAGTTTTAGCTATTTTTATGATTTTAATCTTATGTATAGTAGGATGTAATAAAAATATTAGTCAAAAGGATTCAGAAAACCAATTTAATGTTCAATTGTCTAAAAAGGTTGCAACAAGATATTTAGAATGTCTTAAAAGAAATGATATTGAAGGTGCTAATTCTATGTCAACTTCAAGTCTTGCATCACAAAATAAAGTTAAAGATTTATCTGATATGCCTATACTTTCTTTTTTAGTAGGTAATTTAGTGGAAACTGGAGGTAGTGCATATATTGAATATATTTGTGCAAGAAATAGTAAAAATACATTAAATGCAAGTTTAGATACAGTTACATTACAAGTTGCAAAGGAAGATGGAGAATATAAAGTATCAGATGTTAAGAGTGAGAATATAAAAGAGGTATATGTTGATAAGGATAATTTAAGATCAGTTATAAATGGAGCTGGAAGTGATGAATTAATTTTTAGATTAAATGATTTACCAACAAATATTTATCCTAAAGATATTACACCACCTATAAAAAAAGAAAAAATACCAAGGAATAAATTTTCTTCTTTAGGTATTAGTTATATTGGTGGAAAAATAGGATTTGCTACAACTGATGAAAAGGATAGTTTAATAGGCATTGCTACAGTTGAACAGGAAAAGCCATCAATGGCTAGTATTGGCGAGAGTATAGCTCAGGATTCAGGTACAAATTCTCAGGGCGTTGATGATAAAACATTAAAAGAGATATTTGAGAAACCAACAGCTCAAAAAATAATATGTTATGATATTTTAAGAGATAGTAAAATAGAAGATATTATTTTTACTGAAGGTGATGGAGATTTATTAGTTCAATATACTAAAAAGGGCCAAAAAGGAACTGGATTAAAAATTTATAAAAATCCTGATGGAAGATTGTTATCAATAGAATTTGAAAAGTTATTTCCAATGGATAAGTATAGTATAATTTATGAAATGGCAACAAAAACAGAACTTATAATAAATGTTATACCTGTTGGAGATAAAAATAATATATCTCAAGAAATATTAGGAAAGTATACTATAGATCTTGTTAAAGAAGAGATGAATAAAATATAGAATATTAAATAAAACCATTGAGAAATAAATTTTCACATATGATATTATATTTATAAAGGATATAAACAATTTGGAGGAAATCATTGTGAAAGAATGGAATGGTAAGAGGTATCATAGCTTAAATTATTTTTTAAGAAATAAATTTAATGAAAAAGTATTTAAAATATCATTAGATGGAGGTTTTTCTTGTCCCAATAGAGATGGAACTATAAGTAAAGGTGGATGTCTTTTTTGTAGTGAAAGTGGTTCAGGCGATTATGCTGGAAATAGAGTGTTATCAATAGGAAAACAATTTTGTGATATAAAAGAAATGATGAATAAAAAGTGGAAAGAAGGAAAATATATAGCTTATTTTCAGGCTTTTACTAACACGTATGCTCCAGTTGATGAATTAAGAGAAAAGTATAAGGAAGCAATAAAGCAAGAAGGAGTTGTTGCTCTTGCTATTGCCACTAGACCTGATTGCTTAGGCGAAGATGTTTTAGATCTTTTAGAAGAAATAAATAAGGATGTATATGTTTGGGTAGAACTTGGTCTTCAAACAGTTTCAGATGAAACTGCAAGAAAAATAAATAGAGGATATAAGTTAGATGTATATGAAGATGCAATTTATAGATTAAAGAAAAGAAATATTGATTTTGTAACTCATTGTATATTTGGACTTCCAGGCGAGACTAAAGATGATATGTTAAATACGGTTAAATACATAAGTAAAACTGGATCTAAGGGAATAAAATTTCACTTGTTACATTTAATGAAAAATACTCCTATGGTGAAGTTATACGAAAGAGGAGAATTAGAATTTTTATCACAAGATGATTATATAGATTTAATATGTAAAGGAATATCTATGATTCCAGAAGAAATGGTTGTACATAGACTTACAGGAGATGCTCCAAGGGATCTTTTAATAGGACCAATGTGGAGTCTTAAGAAGTGGGAAGTTTTAAATGCCATAGATAAAGCATTAGTTGATAATGAAATATATCAAGGTAAAGATTTTGAAAAGTAATAAAAAATAGCAAGAAAGCCCAAAGGGCTTTTTTGCATTGTTAAAATAAAAGTGAGGATGGAAATAAATATGAATATAGATGTTATTATTTCAGCAGATAATATAGACGAAAGTAAGGTTAAAGATAAGGTGGTAATTGTTATTGATATGTTAAGAGCAACTACTGTAATAACTACAGCATTTATGAATGGATGTAGAGAAGTTATACCATGCCTTACAGTTGATGATGCGTTAAATGAAGGAAAAAAATTTAATAGAGATGAGTTTGTTTTAGGTGGAGAAAGACGAGCTATGAAAATAGAAGGATTTGATTTATCTAATTCTCCATTAGAATATACAGAAGGTGTTGTTAAAGATAAAACAGTTATAATAACAACGACAAATGGAACTAGAGCATTAACTGAATGTAAGAGTGCAAAAAGAATTTTTGTAGCTTCTGTAATAAATGGAGGTGCAGTTGCTAGAAAACTTATGGAAATTGGGGAAGATGTTACAATAATTAATGCAGGAACAAATGGGGAATTTTCAATGGATGATTTTATATGTGGTGGTTATATAATAAATGAAATGATGAGTATAAATGAAAATTTATATTTAACTGATGTAGCAAAAACAGCTAATTATATTTATGAAAATAATAAAAGTTTTCAAAATTTTATAAAGGATGCAAGACATTATGGTGTAATGAAACAATTAGGATTAATTGAAGATGTAGAATATGCTATGAAAAAAAATATTACTGATATTGTACCAGAATATATAGATGGTCATATTATACAGTAAATTAAGTATTAATTTACAAAGTAATTAAATAAGGGGAAAGGCATGGGTAGGGATAGTTTTCCTAAATTTTTTAAAAAGAAAAATATAAATATAATTGAAGACTCTTCAGAAGAAAATTGTTACAAAATAGAAGTTGAATTATCAGATAGTGGTTCAAATATTCTTATAATATCAAGTTATCCTAAAAAGGCAAACTCAAGAATCTGTATAAGATTTTTAAGAAGAATAATAAGCTTTATTAATGATAAGCATTTTGATTATTTTGAAAAGGGAATAAAAAGTATTTCTATAGTTAATTTATTTTCTTCATATGAAAATAATTTAAATAAAGAAGGATACTTAGATAGTATAAATAAAAATGACGAAGTAATAAGGACATGTATTTCTGATAGCGATGTAATAATTGCAGCTTGGGGAGAGCCTTTAAAAATTGATAAAAAGGTTTACAGAGAAAGGATAACAGATATTTTAGAATTAATAAGAGATGATTTTCTAAATAGCAATATAAAAAAGTTATTCTTAAAGGTAGGAAAGTCAACTAAGCTTGGATATCCAAAACATTGTTTTGCTTGGGATTCTGATGATGAATTAAATAACTTTTTTAATTAAAAAAAGCCATTAGGGAAATTTCTCTAATGGCTTTTATATTTATTTTAGTAGTTTTCAACAAATAATTCAAAGAATTCTTGTGGATGTAAGCAAGCTGGACATTTTAATGGAGCTTCAGCACCTTCAAATATGAAGCCACAATTTCCGCATTTCCATAATGTATCTTTAGATTCTCTCTTAAATACAATACCTTGATCTATATTTGCAGCTAATTTTCTATATCTCATTTCATGAGCGATTTCAGCTTTAGCAATCATTCTAAATGCAGTGGCAATTTCAGGGAACCCTTCTTCATCAGCTATTTTAGCAAATGTAGGATAAAGGTTTGAATTTTCATCATGTTCCCCTTCTGCTGCATATATTAAGTTTGTCTTAGTATCAGTAGGTAATTCTACTGGATAAGCTGCATTTATTTCAATTCCTTCACCTTGGAAGTCATCTTTTAAAAATTTATAGAATCTTTTAGCATGTTCTTTTTCATTTTCAGCAGTTTCCATAAATATATTTGAAATTTGACGATATCCTTCTTTTAATGCAGCACTAGCAAAATAAGTATATCTTGTTCTTGCTTGACATTCTCCTGCAAAAGATTTCATTAAATTTTCAGCTGTTTTAGTACCTTTTAAACTTTTCATCATAAACTCCTCCTAAGATTAAATCAAATATTTATGTCGGATAATTATTATTCGTTAATCATTAATTTTATTATATATCTATCTATATTTATATTCAATATTTGGGAGGTTAACAATTAAAGTTTAAATTTAACAAATTAAATATTTAAAAGAAAATATATTAACAATTTGTACAGCCTTTTAATTCATTAATATAAATTTAAATAACTTGGAATACGAAAAATTTTAGGTAATATGATTCATCTGAATTCCAAAGTATTGGGTGATCTGATGATTGAGTTCTAAATTCTATTTGTCTTAATGTTCTGTGAGCATCATGGGCTGCATCTGCTATGGTAGTTTTAAGAAGTTCTTCAGACATATAATGAGAACATGAACAAGTTACAAAATAACCGCCTTCTTTAACCATTTTAAGACCTCTAAGATTTATCTCCTTATATCCTCTTTTTGCTCCATTTATAGTATTTCTTGATTTAGTAAATGCAGGTGGATCAAGTATTACAACATCAAATTTTTTACCTTCTTTTGACCATGAAGGTAATACATCAAAAGCATTATGACATTCAAATTTTACTGTATCTTGAAGATTATTAAGCTCTGCATTTTTAGTTGCACAATCAACAGCGTGTTGTGAAACATCTATACCAAGAACTGATTTAGCACCGGCTATTCCAGCATTAAGGGCAAATGATCCAGTATGAGTAAAGCAGTCTAAAACATCCTTGCCCTTGCAAATTCTATGTATTGCTGCTCTATTTTCTTTTTGATCTAAAAAGAAACCTGTTTTTTGTCCGTTTTCTAAATCAACAATATATTTAACTCCATTTTCAATAATTTGAACATTTGTATCAAAAGGTTCTGTTAAAAATCCTTTTGTTTGTTCAAGTCCTTCAATCTCTCTAGTTTTAAGGTCACTTCTTTCATAAACTCCTTTAGCACCATATTCTTCAATTAATATTTTAACGATAACGTCTCTATATTTATCCATACCTAAAGTAGAAATTTGAATAACGTAATAATCTTCAAATTTATCTATAGTAAGACCAGGAAGAAAATCTGCTTCACCAAATATAAATCTACATGAAGAAGTATCAATTACAGTTTTTCTATAATCCCAAGCGGCTTTAAATCTTTTTTTGAAAAAATCTTCGTTTATTTCTTCATTTAAATCTCTTGTCATTATTCTTATTGCAATTTTACTTGCATCATTTATGTAGCCTTTTCCTATGAAATAATGTTTATGATTATAAACTTCAACAATATCTCCATTTTTATATTCTCCATCATATTCTTTTATTTCATCTGTATATATCCAAGGTCTACCTTGCTCAGCTTTTGCCTTTTTGCTTAATTTATGTAAATAGAATTTACTAGCCATTTATATTAGCTCCCTTCAAAATAATTCTTTAAAGATTATAACATAACTTTTTTATAGATAATGTAATAAAATCACTTGTTTTTTTCTCATAATGATAATATAGTATAAAAAAGATTTAAAAAAGATTAACTTTTTTGGGAGGACGTCATGAATTTATTTTTAAAAGAAGAAGCAAATAGATGTTTGTTATGTAAAAAACCTAGATGTAAAGAATTTTGTCCTATAAGTACGCCTATTCCTGAAATTATAGAACTTTATAGGGAAGAAAGATTTAATGAAGCTGGAAAGATTTTATTTGAAAACAATCCATTATCAGCTATATGTGCCATAGTTTGCCCTCATGAAGATCAGTGTGCAGGAAATTGTATAAGAGGAATAAAAAGTGAACCAATTCCTTTCTATGAAATAGAAGAAGAAATATCAAAAAATTATTTAAATAATATAAAATTAGATAAAATTAATGGGACTAAAGATAGAATTGCTATAATTGGTGGAGGACCAGCGGGAATAACAATAGCTTTTACTTTAGCTGAAAGGGGTTTTAAAGTTACTATATTTGAAGCTCATGAAAAAATAGGTGGAGTATTAAGATATGGTATACCAGAATATAGACTACCGAATTCATTAGTTGATAAATATGAAGAAAAATTAGTAGAACTTGGTGTGAAAATAAGACCTAATATAATGATAGGACCAGTTATAACTTTAGATAGATTATTTGAAGACGGATATAAAGCTGTATTTATTGGAACTGGTGTATGGAATGCTAAAAAGTTAAATATAAAAGGTGAAACTTTAGGAAATGTTCATTATGCAATTGATTATTTAAAAGCACCAGATGTTTATAACTTAGGAGATACAGTTTGTGTTATAGGAGCTGGAAATGTGGCTATGGATGCTGCAAGAACAGCAAAGAGAAATGGTGCAAAAAATGTGTACATAGTTTATAGAAAGCATTTTGATCAAATGACAGCAACTAAAAAGGAAATAGAAGAAGCTAAAGAAGATGGAGTAGAGTTTAAATTATTTAGAGCTCCAGTTGAAATATTAGAAGATGGAATTAAATTTGTTAAAACTGAAAATGTAGAAGTAGATGGAAAAATTCAAACAAGAACTTTAGATGGACAAGAAGAATTCATATCATGTGATTCAACAATAGTTGCTATAAGTCAAGAACCAAGATCAGTCATAGTTTCAAGTACAACTAAGTTAGAAACTAATAAATGGGGACTTGTAATAACAGATGAAGAAGGACATACAACAAGAAAGGGTGTCTTTGCTTCAGGGGATGTTGTTACAGGTGCTAAAACAGTAGTTCAAGCAGTTTCACATGCTAAAATAGTTGCAAATGCTATAGAAAAATATTGTGAAGAAAATAAATAGTAATTATATAACAAAATAAGCCATAACAAAAAGTTATGGCTTATTTTTATTATTTCATTGGGTTTTTGTTAGTTGAAGTCCATTGGTTATTTCCCTCTGTTTTAGGTTCTCTTTTAGATGCGGGAACACCATTAACTTCTACTGGAGTTGATATCCATTGATTGTTTACGGCACTTTTAGGTTGTTTAGGCATAAGTAATTCCTCCTTTCCTAACACTAATAGTTTTAGCAATAGGAAAGATTTAATTCGAGGAATTTATTTGTATTCGCCTTCATTATATTTGTCTATTAATTCTTGTATTTTAAATACACACCTAGCACCACCACAACATCCTGTTCCGGCACCAGTTGCTTCTTTAACTTCAGATATAGACTTAGCTCCATTTCTTATTGCATCTTTAATTGTTGCTCTATTTATAGCCTTACATACACAAACTTTAGTTAATTTATCCATTATTTCAGGTTTAACATTATTATTTTCCATAGCATACTCCTTTCCATAGTTTATTTATAAGTTAAAATTAAGTTAGTAATTTATTTTTATTTGATTGAATCTATACAATTAAATTTAAACATTAATACAATTAAAAATCAATAGTAAATAATAAGAATTATTTATTAGTTTTCGGTTTATAATAAAATAAGAATTACTTAAACTTAAGCAATTCTTATTTTATTTAAATATTTTCAGCTTTATATATAGTTTTATATTTTTTATCAATTAATTGAACTATTTGTTCAATTTCATCATTATGCTTTAAATTATCACAACATAAGTATTCTTTTTTAAATTTAACACAAGTTCCACAAGATGAACTTAAATCTCTTGGAACAGGCATTATTATCATTTCTAAAAATTCTTTTTCATAAATTTTTTTAAACCTTATTGCTCCAAAATGTGAAAAGAATGTAGCTATATATGTATTTGTATTACATTTAGTTTTTTCTAAGTTCAATTTTATACTCTCCATTATTTTCTTCGTAAAATACTTTATAATTTTTAGAATTAGCAAAACGAGTTATATTTTCAAGAGCAGGTTGACAATCAACAAGTATAGTATAATTATCTTCATTTGATTGTAGAGCTTTTTTTAATATAAGAACTGGTTCTGGACATGAGCGTCCTCTTGCATCAATCATAATTACCCTCCTAAGCTTTTTGTTTTTTTGTATTATAAATTGCAATTATAAGCATTATTATAAATCCAATTATTACAGCTAACTTACCATTTAATGTAGGTCCTTTTGCTGAAGATGCTAAAGCAAAATTATGAGCAAAAGCTGCACCTACTATTAAACCGATTACAGTTATGGCTGAATCTGTATTACCTTCACCTGTTAATATAAGTTGTCTAAGTGGACATCCACCTAAAAGAACAGAACCGAAACCTGTTAAAACCATCCCTAGCATATTCCAAAGGCCATCGGTATGTGCAACTGGTTGACCTGTAAAACCTGGATTAAAACCACCAACAATTAAGCTCATAACAAAAGCAGATATCAATATAGAAATAAATCCATATAGCATATTCCATTGACCAAATAGGACTAAATCTCTAATACCACCAACCATACAAAGTCTAGTTCTTTGTGCTAGAATTCCTACAATAACTCCTGCTGTAAGAGAAATTAAAATAGCGGCATGTTTTGCTCCAGGACCTTTACCAGCAGGTGTAAATAAAATAAATGTTGGAGCGGCTATAAGAAGTATTAAAAGAACAATTTGAACAATTGGAACTATTGAACCTTCAAGAGGTGTTAATTTATAAGTTCTTTTTAAAGAATATCCTTTGTTTAAGAAATAAATTCCTAAAAGAATTCCAAGAATAAGACCTATAAGACCAAAGATTGCATTTAAGTCACCACCTGCAATACGAAGAATCATTCTAAAAGGACAACCTAAAAACATTAAACAACCAATCATAATAAAAAATCCTAATATAAATCTAGTAATTGGTGAAGAGCCACCTCTTGGTAAAAACTCTTTTTTAGTAAGTGAAATAATAAAAGCACCTAAAACTAATCCTATAATTTCTGGTCTTATATATTGAACGGCTTCTGCTCTATGCAAGCCAAGGGCCCCAGCGGTATCTCTTAAAAAACATGCAATACAAAATCCCATATTTGCTGGATTTCCCATTAATACTAGTGATACAGCAATTAATCCTATAATAATTCCTGCTAAAATAATACGTAATTTTTCATTTTTTAAATTCATAGTTATATCCCCCTTATAATAGAAATTTTAACATGGTTTTACAAAAATGAATAATTCATTAATTCAATAATTATATTACTTTTATTGATTTTATCTATAAATATTTCGACAAAATTAAAATTTTAAATTATAATATTTATAATAATTTACATTAAAGGATATATTATGGAAAAGGGAGAATTTTATGAGAATTAATGAGAAAAATATAATTTATTTTGATAATGCTAGCACATCATTTCCAAAGCCTAATTCTGTATCTAAAGCGATGTTTGATTTTATTAATGAATATGGCATTAATATTAATCGTGGTGGATATAATAAGGCTTATGAAATAGCAGACTTGATTTTTGATACTAGAGAAAATATAGCAAAAATGTTTAATTTTAATGATTGTAAAAATGTAATTTTTACATCAAATATTACTACAAGTTTAAATTTTATTTTAAAGGGATATTTAAAAAAAGGAGATCATGTATTAGTTTCTTCAATGGAACATAATGCAGTTATGAGACCTTTAATACAACTATCATCACAAGGAGTTATGTTTGATAGAATTCCTTGTAATGATAAAGGGGAAATTCTTTTAGATAAAGTAAAACCTCTTATAAAAAATAATACTAAAGCGATTATAATTACACACGCATCAAATGTATGTGGTACATTACTTCCTATAAAAGAAATAGGAGAAATATGCAAAGAAAATAATCTTAAGTTTTTTGTTGACTCTGCCCAAACAGCAGGAGTTTTTGATATAGATATGAAAAAAATGAATATAGATATTTTAGCTTTTACAGGACATAAAGGATTGCTAGGACCACAAGGAATTGGTGGATTTATTACAACTGATTTTATGGCTGATAAGCTGACTCCATTAATAAGTGGTGGGACAGGTAGCGCTTCTCATAGTGAAGATATACCAAACTTTCTTCCTGATAAATTTGAATCAGGAACATTAAATATTCCAGGTATTTTAGGACTTAATGCTGGAATTAATTATTTAAATAAAATAGGTATAGATAAAATTAGAGATAAAGAACTTAAACTTACAGATAAGTTTATTAAAGAGATTAAGAGTATTGATAAAGTTAGAATTATAGGAAAAAGTTGCATAAATGGACGAGCTGCTGTTGTTTCTATTCAACCAATTGAAAAAGACCCAGCTCTTATATCACATATTTTAGATGAAGATTATGGAATAATGACTCGAGTAGGACTTCATTGTGCTCCAAATGCACATAAAACCTTAGGTACATATCCAACTGGAACTATTCGTTTTTCTTTTAGTCATTTTAATACAGAGGAAGAGATTTATTATGCAATCGATGCTTTAAGGAGGATTGTATATGGAGCTTAAACAACTTGAGGCTTTTGTTACTGTTATTGATTATAATGGTTTTTCAGAGGCTGCAAAACAATTATGTCTTACACAACCAACGATAAGCACGCATATAAAGTCTCTTGAACATGAATTAAATGCGAAACTTATTAGTAGAACAACAAAAAAGATAACTGTAACTAAAGAAGGTGAAAAGCTTTATGATTATGCTGTTAGTATGATGAAGCTTAGACAAAAAATTTTAGATGAATTTACTTCTTCCAAAAACAATATTATTAATATAGGTGCATCTACTATACCGTCATCTTATATATTACCTGAGATATTATGTGAATATAGAAAATTAGAACCTAATACTTCTTTTAATGTATGGCATTCTCATAGTGAAGGAGTTTTAAAGGAACTTTCAAATGGAAATCTTGATATAGGTTTTGTCGGAACAAATACAAATGATAAAGAATTTATATATGATCCTTTTTTTAGTGATGAACTTGTTGTTGCAGTTCCTAATAATCAACATTATGAAAAATTTCTTTATAAAAATTTTGATATAAAAAATTTACTTAAAGAGCCAGTTATTATGAGAGAAAATGGTTCAGGAACTAGAAGGGAAGCTTATAAATTTATAGAGAGTATTGGGATTTCACCAGATTCTTTAAAAATTATAGCTAGTATGAATGATCAAGAAGCTATAAAAAATTCAATAGCAAATGGAATGGGTATTTCAATTGTATCTAGTAAAGTAATATACGATATGGTTAAAACTAAAAAAATAATATCATTACCTATCGGAGAAAAAGAAACTTATAGATATTTGTACATAACATATAAAAAGAATAAAATATTGCCAAAACACATTAAGAAGTTTATAAAATTTATAAAGAAATATTATAATGATACATATTAAATTAATATATAAAGAATAAATCATTAATAATATATTTCAAATATATAGAAATTTACATAATTGACTTTTTAATATGCATAATATATAATGTCTTTAATAAAGACAGTGATTAGGAAAAGTAGTTAATTTTTTTACTTAAAGAGAGTAGTTGGTTGGTGTAAAGCTATAGTAAAAATTAATGAAAATCACCTAGGAGTTGGTGGCCGAACAGTAAATATTACTTATTAAGTTAACACGTAATTCTGCGTTAAAGAATAGAGTATGTTAGTACTTGAATAGTTGATTTCAATTAAAATAGTAAGAGAGAAAACTTATTATTATATTATTGATACTTTATCAATATAATTGATTTTGTAATACCATGGGTGGTATAGCGAGTAATTTACTTCGTCCTATAGTAAGGATGAGGTTTTTTTTATTTATATATAGAAATATTTTAACAAAAAAAGCAATTAGAGAAAGGAGTTTTGACATGTACAAAAAAGTAGAACTTACAAATGGTTTTGTAGGTATGGAAAAAGAAGTAGCTGACCTTTGGAAAGCTAGAAATGTAATTAAAAGAAATTTTGACATGAATCAAGATGGTGAATATTTTACTTTTTATGATGGACCTCCAACAGCAAATGGAAGACCTCATGTAGGACATATTTTAACTAGAGTTATGAAGGATATAATCCCAAGATATAAAGTTATGAAGGGATTTAAAGTTATAAGAAAGGCTGGTTGGGATACTCACGGATTACCAGTTGAGCTTGAAATAGAAAAGAAACTTGGAATTTCAGGTAAAGAGCAAATAGAAGAATACGGAGTAGAAAAATTCGTTAAAGAATGTAAAGAAAGTGTTTTCACATATGTTAACATGTGGGAAAAAATGACTGATAAAATTGGTTACTGGGTTGACATGGAACACCCATATGTAACATATCATAATCCATACATTGAATCAGTATGGTGGGCATTAAAACAAATGTGGGATAAAGATCTTTTATATAAAGGTCATAAAGTTATGCCATATTGTCCAAGATGTGGAACAGGTCTTTCATCACACGAAGTATCACAAGGATATAAAGATGTTAAGGATTTAACTGCAGTTGCTAAATTTAAAGTAGCTGGAGAAGAAAATAAATATATACTAGCTTGGACAACAACTCCTTGGACATTACCTTCAAACGTAGCATTATGTTTAAATAAATCATATGATTATATTGAAGCTAAGGTTGGAGATGAAACGTATATTTTAGCTAAAGAGTTAGCACCAAAAGTACTTGGTGAAGAATTTGAAGTAATTAAAGAATTTAAGGGTGCAGATATTTTAGGAATGAAATATGAGCAATTATTACCATTCCACAAGCCGGAAGGTAAAGCATTTGAAGTAATTCATGGAGATTTTGTAACTCTTACAGATGGTACAGGAATAGTTCACATAGCACCAGCTTATGGTGAAGATGATAACTTAGTTGCTAAAAAGAATAATATGGCATTTATAAATTTAGTTGATGCAGAAGGTAAGTTCGTTGCTGAAGTAACACCTTGGGCTGGAAAATTTGTTAAAAAGTGCGATCAAGCAATTTGTGATTACTTAAAAGAAGAAAATAAATTATTTAAAGCTGAAAAGCATACACACTCATATCCACATTGTTGGAGATGTGATACTCCACTTCTTTACTATCCAAAGGATAGTTGGTTTGTTGCTATGACAACTTTAAGAGATAAGTTATTAGCTAATAACGATAAAATAAATTGGTTACCAGATAATATTAGAACAGGAAGATTTGGTAAGTTCTTAGAAAATGTTATAGACTGGGGTATTTCAAGAGATAGATATTGGGGAACTCCACTTCCAATTTGGGAATGTGAATGCGGACATAGAGAATGTATTGGAAGCATTGCTGAATTAAAGGAAAAAGGAATAGATGTTCCAGAAGATATAGAATTACACAAACCATTTATAGATAGAGTTGAATTAACTTGTAGCCATTGCGGTAAAAAAATGAAGAGAACTCACGAAGTTATTGACTGTTGGTTTGATTCAGGATCAATGCCATTTGCTCAACTTCATTATCCATTTGAGAATAAGGAATTATTTGATCAAAATTTCCCAGCTCAATTTATATCAGAAGCTGTTGACCAAACAAGAGGATGGTTCTATACATTACTTGCAATTTCAACTGCAATATTTGATAGAAATCCATTTGAAAACTGTATAGTTTTAGGTCACGTCCTTGATAAAAAAGGATTAAAGATGAGTAAATCAAAAGGTAATGTTGTAGATCCATTCGATGTACTTGATGCACAAGGTGCAGATGCTACAAGATGGCATTTCTATACTGCAAGTGCACCATGGCTTCCAACTAGATTCTCAATAGATGATGTTGCAGAAGCTTCAAGAAAGTTCTTAAGCACATTATGGAACGTATATTCATTCTATGTACTATATGCTGACTTAGATAAATTTAATCCAACTAAATATGCTGATTTTGAGTCAGATAATGTAATGGATAAATGGATACTTTCAAAATTAAATACATTGATTAAAACTGTTGAGACTGGATTAGACGAATACAATATAACAGGTTCAGCTCTTGCGATTGAAGAGTTTACAGATGAATTATCAAACTGGTATGTAAGAAGAAATAGAGCAAGATTCTGGTCAGCAGAATTAACTGATGATAAGATTGGAGCTTATGTAACATTAAATAAAGTACTTGTTACTTTAGCTAAAGTTGCAGCACCATTTGTTCCATTTATAACAGAAGAAATTTATCAAAACTTAGTTGTTAATATGGATGAAAATGCTCCAGAAAGCATACATTTATGTTCTTGGCCAAAGGCTGATGAATCAGCTATAAATAAAGAACTAGAAAAGGAAATGGATTTAGCTTATACAATAGTTAAGCTTGGAAGAAGTGCAAGAAATGGAGCTAACGTTAAGAATAGACAGCCACTTTCAAAAATACTTGTTTCAACAAAATCACTTCCAGAATATTATGGTGATATTATAGCTAATGAACTTAACATAAAAGAAATTGAGTTTGGAGCAGACCTTTCAAAATATGTTAATTTTGAAATAAAACCTAATTTACCGGTTTTAGGAAGAAAATTTGGTAAATTAATACCTGGAATAAGAAAAGAAATAGCTTCAAGAAATCAAATGGAACTTGCTCAAAAAATCCAAAATGGTGGAGTTGAAGTTATAAATGTAGATGGAACAGAGATACCTTTAGATGCAGAAAGTGTTCTTGTAACTATGCAAGGTTTAGAAGGATTTGCTTTTGCTGGAGAAGGAGATACTGGTGTTGTTCTTGATACTCATATAACTGAAGAGTTAAGAGAAGAAGGTCATGTAAGAGAAATGATTTCAAAAATCCAAAACATGAGAAAAGAAAAAGGATTTGAAGTTGCGGATAATATAAATCTTTATGTTGCAAATAATGATATGTTAATTGATGTAATTAAAAAGTTTGAAGATACTATTAAAAAGGAAACTTTAACAAAAGATATAGTATTTAATGGAGAATTTGATTATACAGAAGTAACTATAAACGGTGAAAAACTAGATATGACTGTAGAAGTTGTAAAATAAAATATTAAAAAAGCTAGAAAGTTAATGCTTTCTAGTTTTTTTTATTTATTAATATATATTTACATAATTTTTAGAGAAACTATAATTAAAGAAGGGGTTTTCTTGAAATAAAGCGAATATATTAGTATAATAAATTATCAAATATGATTAGGAGTGATAAATTATGGCTACTTCTATTAAGGATGTTGCAAGAGAAGCTGGGGTTTCAATTGCTACAGTTTCAAGAGTTTTAAATGACATAGATGTTGTGAATGAAGACACAAAAAAGAAGGTTTTAGATGCTATAAAGAAATTAGGATATAGACCTAATATAGTTGCAAGAAGTTTAAAAACGCAAAGAACAAAAACAATAGGAATATTAATACCTGATATATCAAGTCAATTCTATCCAGAGATAGTAAGAGGAGCTGAAGATGTATCTAATATATATGATTACAATATAATACTTGGAAATTCTGACTTTGATGTAGAGAAGGAAAAAGAATATTTAAGAGTATTAAAAGAAAAGATGGTTGATGGAGTAATCTATATGAGTAGTTCATTACAAGATGAAATTTTAGATTTAATAAATGAGTTAGATTTAAAAACAATTCTTGTTGAAACTAAAGATAAAGAAGGAAAATTACCTAGTGTAACTATTGATAATATAGAAGCTGCATATGATGCAACAAAATATTTAATAAATAAAGATTTAAAAAATATTGCTTTTGTAGGTCTTGATAAAGATGAAATGAATGCATGGAGCGATAGATACATAGGTTATGAAAAAGCTATAACTGAGTCAGGGGAAAAGTTAAATGAAGAATTAATTCATTTATCAGGGCTTAAAGTTAAGTGTGGATATGAAGCGGCTGAAAAGTTTATAAAATCTGATTATAAGGTAGAAGGTATAATATGTGCTACAGATGAGTTAGCAATGGGAGTTATAAACGGATTAAGAGATAATGGAATAAGAGTTCCTGAAGATGTTAGTGTTATGGGATTTAATAATAATTTTGTTGGAGAAATATTCTATCCAAAACTTACAACTATGAATCAACCAAGTTATGATATGGGTTCAGTTGCAATGAGAATGCTAATAAAACTTCTTAACAAACAAGAGTTAGAACAAGCACACTATGTTTTACCACATAACATAATCGAAAGAAATAGTGTAAAATAATATATGATGATTTAAATGAGCTATCAAAAGATAGCTTATTTTTTATAAAAAATTTATGCTTTTATTTAGTTCTGATAAAAATTTAAGTTTATGATATAGTATATTTATGAAAAATGAAGGGAGGATATAATTTTAGTGAAAAAAAGATATATAATAGCTATTATTTTAGTTATTGTAATAGGAGTTTTTTCTTTTTTTATTTATAAAAAATATGAGGAAAAACATAAATATGATTCTATAAAGTATGGTAGAGCTGAATATGTAACTAGTATGAATGAAATCAATAAGTCACTTCCAACTATAATACTTTTTAAAAGTGTTATGTCAGAGCATAGTTTTGATGCAGAAAAAAATCTTAAGTTGTTACATGATAAATATGGAAATCAATTTAATATAGTTCATGCAAGTGCAGATAGTTTGGATAATGATGAAGCAGTAAATCTTGCAAAAAAATATAATGTTACAGGAGTTCCAACTTTTGTAGCATTAGATAAGAACTGCAATTTAATAGAAAAAAAAGAAAATGTTTATTCAGAAAAAGCTATAAAAATTATACTTAAAGATATGGGAGTAAATATATAATATTAGGAGGGGAATATATGAATAAGCAAAAAAGACTTGGGGAAGAAAAGATATCGAAATTATTAAGAATATTTTCAGTGCCTGCAATAGTAGGTATGATAGTAAATACTTTATATAACATTATTGATAGAATGTATATAGGTAATATAAAGGGTGTGGGTCAACTTGCCATAACAGGTGTAGGGATTACTATGCCTATAATGACTATAATATTAGCTTTTGGTATGTTAGTTGGAATTGGAACTGCAGCAAGAGTTTCTTTAAAGCTTGGAGAGCATAATAAAGAATCTGCAGAAAAACATTTAGGAAATGCATTTACATTAATAGTTATAATAAGTATTTTAATTACTATAATAGGATTAATATTTTTAAATCCGATATTAAGAGTGTTTGGTACCAGTAATGCTACTGAAATATATGCAAGAGAGTATATGCAAATAATATTTGTTGGAACTATAGTAAGCATGCTAAGTTTTGGATTAAATCACTCTATAAGAAGTGATGGAAATCCTAAAATAGCAATGTTTTCAATGCTTATTGGAGCTTTAACAAATATAATATTAGATCCTATTTTCATATTTGCTTTAGGAATGGGAGTTAAGGGAGCTGCTATAGCAACTGTAATTTCTCAAACAGTTACAACTATATGGATATTATATTATTTTACAAAGGGTTCTAGCATAATAAAGTTAAAATTATGTAATTTAAGACTTGATAAGGCTATAATTATTAGTATTTTTTCAATAGGAATGAGTCCTTTTAGTATGCAAGTAGCTGCAAGTATAGTCCAAGTTCTAGCAAATAATTCATTAAAAGAATATGGTGGAGACCTTGCAATTGGAGCTATGACAATCGTTTCAAGCATTTCTATGATATTCTTAATGCCTATATTTGGATTAAATCAAGGTTCACAACCTATAATAGGGTACAATTATGGAGCTAAAAAATATCATAGAGTAAAGGAAACTGTAAAATATGGGTCAATAATTGCAACTATAATAGTTGTTTGTGGATGGCTTGTAGTACAATTAACCCCAGAAGTTTTAATTAAAATATTTAACAGTGACCCAAATCTTGTTAATATAGCTAAAAATGGTATAAGAATTTACTTATTTATGTTACCAGTTATAGGATTTCAAATAATAAGTTCAAATTATTTTCAATCAATTGGTAAGGCTAAAATATCAATGTTTTTAAGTCTTCTTAGACAGGTTATATTACTTATACCTTGTCTTTTAATTCTTCCAAAAATATTTGGATTAAATGGAATATGGCTTTCAGGAGCTATAAGTGATGGATTTTCATCACTTATAACAGGAATTCTTTTTTATAATTCTGTTAAAAAATTAAAAGAAGTAGATGAGGTTAATAAAATAGCATCAGAAATTAATTAAAAAGTGACTTTAAATGTCACTTTTTTTATTTTGATGTAACAATAGTTACAAACATAATTTTAAGGTTAATATATAATAAAAGCATAGTATATTTTAATATGGAGGATTAAATATGAGCAATATGGTAAATGGTATACCTAATATGGTAAGTGGAACTCATTATGGTAATCTTCAGAAGGTTAGAAATGGTAAGAGAACTTTTGGAATAACACCACATATTCCAGGAGGTTTTATAACTATAGAAAATTTAGAGAAGATAACTAATGTAGCAAAAAAATATAATGGTGTAATTAAAATAACATCAGGTCAAAGAATTTTAATAACAAACCTTAATGGAGAAGATTTGCCTAAAATATGGAAAGAACTTGGAATGGAACCAGCTGTTAGAAAGCAAAATTCGGTTAAAAATGTTGAAATGTGTCCAGCTGGTTATTGTAAAAGATCAAAGTTTAATACTATAAGTACTGGAATGAAGTTACTTAATAAATATCAGAATATGGATATGCCTTGTAGAACAAAAATTGGAGTTGCAGGATGTAAAAATGCATGCGGTAGTGTATATTCAAAAGATATTGGAATAATTGCAGATAAAACAGGATTTTTAGTTACAGCTGGTGGGTCAGCAGGCTATAATCCAAGATTGGCTGATATAATAATTCAAGATGTTTCTGAAGATGAGGCTTTAAAAATAGTAGATAATATTTTTAAAGTTTATAAGTCACTAGGAGAAGCAGGAGAAAAACTTGGAGATTTTATTGAGAGAATAGGAATAGATAATTTTAAGGAAAAGGTTTTATAATATAAAAAATAAGAAGGCTGTAGAAATAATCAATGAATGATTACTTTTACGGTCTTCTTGCTTTTAAAATTAATGATGTTTATTTTGGTATGCGTGTTTAATTTTTGAAAAGCCGTTTAAAGATAAAACTTTACATACTGATTTAATTAATTCTTTTCTTTCTGCAGCTCTACAATCGTCAGTTGTAACATCTAAAACATTTTTAACGTCTGTAACTAAGGAATCTAAATCTCCAGTCGTTATTGAAAAATTAGCATCCATAGCAGCGCTTAATATACTATGCCTTATTTTTTCATCATCAAATGGAACAACTTTATCGTTTTTATTTACTATTTCCATTTAAATTACCACCTTTCATATAAATTTTAAACAAATAAAAGAAGCTTAAATAAATAAGCTTCCATTGTTATCTTAACCTAATAAAATTAATTATTAAAGGATACCTTCTGTTTTAAGAATATCTTCTAATTGTTGAAGTTTATTATTTAAAGATAAGAATTTTTCTTTTATATCATCTCTTGATATTTCATCTTTATCGATACCTTCTTCTAAGGCTTCTACAGTTTTTAATGCTTCATCAATATCTTGTTGAACTAATTTAAGATTTTCTTCTCTCATATAAGATTCTCCTTTGGTATATCTTTTTAAAATTATGTTTATACTTTAATCCTATCACTACTAAAACTGTTGTGCAAGGCATATATTTAACTGTTAACAATAGTTATTTTATGGAGGAATGAATGATTAATTATATTTGGTTTGCAATGATATTTTTTGGAATAATTTTTGCTTTATTCACTGGAAATGGAGATAAAATAACTGAAGCAATAGTTTTAGGAAGTGAAAGTACAGTTTCTTTTTTAATTGAACTTGTAGGAATAATGTGCTTTTGGTGTGGAGTAATGAAAATAGCTGAAAAGAGTGGCCTTACAGCACAAATTGCAAGAATTTTAAGACCTTTATTAAAGAAACTTTTTAAAGAAGCAGCAACAGATGAAAAGGCACTTGGTGCAATTGTTATGAACTTAACTGCTAATATGATGGGACTTTCAAATGCAGCAACTCCTTTTGGAATAAAAGCTATGGAAGAAATGGATAGATTAAATAAAAAAAGCAGTGTTGCATCAAATGATATGGCTTTGTTTTTAGTTATGAATGCAGCTTGCATACAATTAGTTCCTACAACTGTAATATCTATAAGAGCAGCAGCGAATTCTGTAAATCCAGGAATAATAATATTACCTGCAATTATATCAACAACCATAGCTGCAATAGTTGGGGTTGTATGTTGCAAAATACTACAAAGATATTTTTAGGTAGGGGGTTTTAATATGTTTTCATATATTACAAAAAGTATTATTCCTATAATAGTTGTTATAATACTTTTTTATGGAATGATTAAAGGGAGAAAAGTGTATGAGTGGTTTATAGAAGGAGCTAAAGAAGGTTTATTTGTATGTATGAGAATTTTTCCGTATCTTTTGGCTATGATTGTAGCTGTACAAATATTTAAAGGTGCAAATCTTTTGGAGTTAGTAAATAATATAATTTCACCACTTTCTAGAGCTATAGGATTACCAGAAGAAGTAGTTCCTTTGGTTCTTATAAAACCAATATCAGGTAGTGGAGCAGTGGGTATGTTTACTGAAATTATTAAAACATATGGGGCAGATACATTTATAGGGCTTGTAGCATCTGTAATTATGGGAACAACGGAAACTATATTTTATACTATAACTGTATATTATGGAGCTGCAAAAATTAAAAAAATAAGGCATACATTGTGGGCAGCTGTAATTGCAGATATAACAGCTATAATTGCTGCTATTACTGTTGTTAATTGGATAATACTATAATGTAGTATGTTTTAAATTTTTAATATTATCTTTAAGAAAACTTTTATTGTTAATAAATTTTAAAATATAATTTTATTAACATATATTTAGACTTAATATACAATAATTATAAATAATAATTACTTTGAATAAAAAATTGTATAATTTAATTGAAGAATAAAAAGGAATCTTAAATTAATATATTCAAGATTCCTTATTTTATAAAATTATTTATTTTCTTTAAATTTAAATTTATTAACTATTAATGCAATTGCATTATCACCTGATACATTACAAGCTGTTCCAAAACTATCTTGAGCAATATAAAGAGCAATCATTAATGCAAGTTGTGCATCATTAAAGCCTAAGTTAGTTTGTAATACACCAAGAGCTGCCATGACAGCACCACCAGGAACACCAGGGGCTGCAATCATAGTAACACCTAACATTGCTATAAATCCAAAAAATTGTGGAAAATTAAAAGGCATTCCATTAAGTAACATTACTGCAATTGAACAACAAGTTAAAGTAATAGTACTACCAGATAAATGGATTGTAGCACAAAGAGGTATAACAAATTCTCTAACACCTTTAGAAACTCCATTTTTTTCTGCAACTTCAAGGTTTACTGGTATTGTAGCAGCTGAAGATTGTGTTCCAAGAGCTGTTAAATAACCAGATAATTGATTTTTCATTAAAGTAAAAATATTTTTTTTGTTTAAAGCTCCAGCAATTGTAAATTGAGATGATATAACAAAAAAGTGTAGAGCTAATATTATTAAAAATACTTTCCAAAATACTGAGAATATAGATTGAACCTGACCTGTATAAGTCATATTTGCAAATATTCCTAATATATGAAAAGGAATTAAAGGAATAATTATAGCATTGATAACTTTTTGAATAATTTCTTGAAATTCTAATGATGCATTATATAAAGTACGACCTTTTATATAAGCTATACCAAGTCCAAGTAAAAAAGCAATAAGCAATGCAGTTGTAACTGACATAACAGGTGGCATATCAACTACAAATAATGGTTTAAGTAAACTATGTTCAGGATTATTTGCAGTAAAACTTAAGGATTCCTTAACGAATTTTGGAAATAAATTTGAAGCAACAAAAAATGCTAATAAACCTGAAAGTAATGTTGATAAATAAGCTAATAAAGTTGTAAGTCCTAGCATTTTTCCTGCTGATTTACCTAAGTCTGCAATACCTGATACAATAAATCCTATTATTATAAGTGGTATTATAAAACCAAGAAAGTTTCCAAAGATAGAATTAAAAGTTGCCAATAATCTTATGAAATTTTCCGGCATAAATTTACCGAATATGAGACCAAATATAATTGCTAATATTAATTTTGGAATAAGTCCTAAATTTCTCAAATGTATCCCTCCTGTGGACAAGTGTATTTTGTATGTATTATAATAGTATAAAGTTGAATTTGTCTATTTATTTATTAGTTGGGGCAATAAAATAGAGTAAATGATTAATATGAGGAGAAAAACAACACTTACATATTATAATGGATAATATGCTCTAAATTCCAAATAATAATCATAAATTTAATTATGATTAAAATACACAAATTAAAATTTGTCTTTAGATTGGGGGGGTTATATGTCAGATGAAAAATTTTATATTGTAAATGAGCAAGTATTACCAAATATATTTTATAAGGTTATAGAGGTTAAAGAATTACTTCATACAGGAAAAGTAAAAGATATATCAGAGGGAGTTAAAAAGGTTGGAATAAGCAGAAGCACTTATTATAAATATAAGGATTTTGTATATCCAATGGCGGAAGGTGTAAATAGTAAAAAAATTACGATTGTGCTTTTACTAGCTCATAAATCGGGAGTGCTTTCAAGAGTTCTAGACTTTATTGCAACAAATGAGTTAAATATATTAACAATTAATCAAGATATACCAATAAATATGACTGCAAATGTTACTATAACATTAGATGTCTCTAAAATAAGAGGAGATGTTAAAAACTTTTTATACAAAATCAGTGAGCTTGATGATGTAATAAAAGTTAGAATACTAGCCGTAGAATAAAAAGTATGGAGGGATAATTATGGAGAAAGAAGTTTTTGAATTTAACAGAAAGAGGGTACTTGAAAAGTTAGAGGAAAATTCTTTATTAATTCTTTTTGCTGGAAATGCACCAAAGAAAACTGCTGATGAAAAATATAGTTTTACACCAAACAGAAATTTTTATTATTTAACAGGAATTGATGAAGAAGATCATATTATTGTTATGGGTAAATTAAATGGCAATGTAATTGAAAAGATGTTTATAAAAGAAATAGACCTTGAAAAAGAAAAGTGGCTTGGTAAAACAATAAGAAAAGAAGAAGTTTTTAATTTAAATAGTATAGAAGATATAGGATACTTAGGAGAGTTTAGAGGCTTTTTAAATAAAATAATAAATGAAAGTGTTGATATAAATATATATTTAGATTTAGAAAGAGATGAGTTTAACAGTTTACCAACAGTAAGTAGTACATTTGCTAAAAAGCTTAGAAATAAGTATCCACAAGTGAATATAAAAAATGTATTTCCAATATTTGCACCAATAAGACTTGTAAAGAGTCCATCTGAAATAAAAGAAATGCAGAAGGCTATTGATATAACAATTAAAGGTGTTGAATCAATAATGAAAAATATAAAACCTGGAATGCTTGAATATGAATTAGAAGCATATTTTGAATTTGAATGCAGAAAAAGAGGAGTTCGTGATTATGCATTTAATACAATTGCAGCAGCTGGAAAGAATGCAACTATATTACATTATGTAGATAATAATTCAGAAGCTAAAGATGGAGATTTAATTCTTTTTGACTTAGGAGCACAGGTTAATTATTATAATGGAGACATTTCAAGAACATTTCCTGTAAACGGTAAGTTTACAAAAAGACAAAAGGAAGTTTATGAAGCTGTACTTAGAGTAAATGAGAAAGTTATATCAGAGTTAAAACCAGGTATTAATTTCTTAGATATAAATAAAAAATCTAAAGAGTGGATTGCAGAAGAATGTATTAATCTTGGATTAATAGAAAATAAGGAAGAAGTATCAAAATATTATTGGCATAGTATAGGACATAGCTTAGGTTTAGATACTCATGATATAGAAAATCCAGGAAGAAATACAGTTTTAGAACCAGGTATGGTATATACAGTAGAACCAGGCATATATATAGGAGAAGAAGGTATTGGTGTAAGAATAGAAGATGATGTACTAATAACTGATGATGGATGTGAGGTATTAACTAAGGATATGATAAAATCAGTTAGTGAAATAGAAGAATTTATGAAAAATTGTTAATAAAATAAACAAAAAATTAAAAGATATATTGATATATATATATTTATATTATATAATTATATTAATTTAAAAGTGAATAATTTGCGAAGAGGTAGAGGCGCGGTCTTTAAGAGTAATGTTATTGAGATAAGCACTATGATATAACATGAAAGGAAATACCGCCGAAGGATATAACTAATGCTTTAATGTTATAATCCTGGGCTTATGCATAATATGCATAAGACTGTCACAAATTATATTTGTGGTGAGCTATCATTCAATGGATTCTTACGTTATATATTTAGAACCTTGAGTGTTATCTCAAGGTTCTTTTTGACTTTAAAGTAAAATGATGGGCCTCTAAAAAATATTCACAAATTTTATTTTAATAGGGGGATTCAATCATGAAAAAAAGAAATTATTTAGTATTTTTATTTACCTTTATACTAATGATGAGTATGACAACAGTAGCATTTGCATCAGAAATTGATCCAGGAACTGTAAATGCAGAAAGGTTTGGTATATGGACTATAATACCACCTTTAGTTGCAATTGTACTTGCATTTATTACAAAAAATGTTGTAGTATCTTTGTTTATTGGTGCATTAGCTGGATGTTTTATGATTCAAGTCGTAGATCAAAATGCATTTAATGCATTGATACAAGCCTTTTTAGATTTTATACAAAGAGTCCTAAATTCTTTAGCGGATCCTTGGAATGCTGGAATAATACTTCAAGTTTTAGCTATTGGAGGAGTAATAAATCTTGTTGCTAAAATGGGAGGTGCTAGAGCTATAGCAGAAGCACTTGCAAAAAGAGCAAAAACTCCAAGGAGTGCTCAACTTGTTACTTGGTTTCTAGGTCTTTTAGTATTTTTTGATGATTATGCAAATTCATTAATAGTAGGTCCTATAATGAAGCCTGTTGCAGATAAACTTAAAGTTTCAAGAGAAAGGTTAGCTTTTATAATTGATGCAACAGCAGCACCAATTGCAGGACTTGCAATAATATCAACTTGGATAGGGTTAGAAGTAGGACTTATAAATGATTCATTTACTCAAATTGGAGTTAAAGTTGATTCCTTTGGTGTTTTTCTTCAAACTATTCCATATAGATTTTATAATATTTTAATACTTGCATTTGTAGTTATTACATCTGTTATGCTTAGGGATTTTGGACCTATGAGAAAGGCTGAAGTTAGGGCTAGAAAAGGTATTAAGGATAAAAAATCAGAGCTTGAAAGTATAAGTACAGAAGATGAGATGAAAGTAAAAGAAGGAGTTAAGCTTAGTATTTGGAATGCAATAATCCCAATAGGAGCACTTATAATATCAGCTCTTATAAGTTTTTATTATAGTGGATATACAAGTATAATAGGTGGAACTGATGTAGCACTTAGAGAAGTTGTAACTAATGCACCGTTTTCTTTTACAGCAATAAGAGAAGCATTTAGTGCAGCTGATGCATCAACAGCACTTTTCCAATCAGCAGTATTTGCATCAATAATAGCAATTGCTATGGGAGTTTGTAAAAAGATATTTACTGTGTCAGAAGCTGTTGAAGTTTGGGTAGATGGAATGAAAGGTCTTATAATAACTGGAGTAATTTTATTACTTGCATGGTCATTAAGTTCAGTAATAAAAGATTTGGGAACTGCTAAATATTTAGTTACATTATTATCTGGATCAATACCATCATTTTTACTTCCAAGTATTATATTTATATTAGGAGCTGTAATATCATTTGCTACCGGAACTGCATATGGAACAATGGGAATACTTATGCCTCTTGCAATTCCTCTAGCTCATTCAATATCACCAGATATGAGCTATATAGTATTAAGTACAAGTGCTGTACTTACAGGAGCAATATTTGGAGACCACTGTTCACCAATATCAGATACAACAATACTTTCATCAATGGGAGCTGGATGTGATCATATAGAACACGTAAAAACACAAATGTGGTATGCACTGTTTGTTGCAGGAGCCACAATAATATTAGGTTATATACCAGCTGGATTAAATGTTCCTGTTTATATAATATTACCTGTTGCAATAATAGTACTTGTAATTGCTGTTAAGTTTATAGGAAAACCAGTGGATGAAGTTGTGGAAAATTAATATATTAATTTTTAAAAGTGTGGATAATTTCCACACTTTTTTTATTAGAATAATTAATAACTTACCTAATATATAAATTAAAATGTGTCAGTATAATATTTATATTAATAAGTTATAATAAGAAAAATTTTATAAGAGGGATATTATGAATAGAAGAATAGGAAATAGAAATATTATTAATAACATAGGAGATTTTTCTAATATATTTAGTCAAACATTTTCTAAGTTTTTTAGTAGTATAAATATTGGTTCAATTGAAGAATTTTTTAATGAAGGTGATTTTATAAATGTAAATATGAAAGAAGATGAATCTAAATATATAATAGAAGGAGTATTTCCAGGGATAGATAAAAAAGATATAAAAGTAGATTATAAAGATGATTATATATATATAAATATAAATCGAAGGCAAGTATTTTCTAATGGTTATAATATGTCTATGGTTGTATCAGAATTTGGTGATGGATTTTCTAGAGAATTTTTTGTTCCAGATTCAGATATATCATCACTTAAGGTATCATTTAAAAATTATAGATTAAAATTAGAAATACCTAAACTAAATTATAGATTACCAGTTGATCAGAGTGAGATTATTGATGTTGTAGATTATAAAGAAGAATAAAGCTATAGTTTTTACTATAGCTTTATTCTTTCTCCTCAGGCGGATTAAAATATTTATTTATTAGTATTGCTACGATTATACCTATTGCGGTATCTATGCTTCTTCCAATGGCATAAGCATAAGATTGAGGTCCACTATAATTAATCATTATACCTATAAGTACTATACATGCAATTGTAACTGATCCTGGTTTATTAAAAAGGTTACAAGTGTAAATTACAGCAACTATACCAAGTCCAGTTATAAATGCGCTATAATCATATAAGAAGGTAAATTTAATCATAATAAATATAATTAACATACCAAATATACCACCAATTATAGTGCCGATAAGTCTATTTTTACCCATGGTAAAGGAACTTGAGACTGTATCCTTCATACAAATAACAGCAGCAATACATGCATAAAATGCGTTTTCTCGTCCTAGAAATTGAAATATAATCATACAAACAGTAACCGCAAGAGCTGTTTTTATATTACGTAAACCAACCCTATGCACGTTTAACTTCATAATTAAAACCCCCAAAATAGATTTTTAAATATTATAACACATAGAAGTAAATAATTTTATTAATAAAGATTACAATTTAAAAACAATTGACATATAAAAATATATAGAATATTATATATTTAAAATATTAAAATTGAAGATAAATGCTATGAAAAGAAGAGTAGTAAAAGTATGTATCTAAAGAGAGCTAGCAATTTGCTGAAAGCTAGTGTTATAGACTTTTATGAATATGGCCTTGGAGCACATCCTTTGAGCTTAGAGAGTTAGAAGGATACGGGAACAACCGTTATATTGTAAGGTAAATTTTATTACCTATTGAGTTTTTTGTCGTGAGGCAAAGGAGAAATAGAGTGGTACGCGTATATAACGCCTCTATGCATTATGCATAGAGGTTTTTTTATAGTAAAAGATATATTTATATAAATAAAGGAGGATTTTAAGATGTGTAAGAAACCATATTATATTACTACACCTATATATTATCCATCAACGAAGTTACATATAGGTAACACTTATACAACAGTTGCAGCTGATGCAATAGCAAGATTTAAGAGATTAACAGGATATGATGTAATGTTCTTAACAGGAACAGATGAACATGGTCAAAAAATTCAAAGAATAGCTGA
Organism: Clostridium sp.; assembly: GCF_030532265.1. Classification (GTDB taxonomy): domain Bacteria; phylum Bacillota; class Clostridia; order Clostridiales; family Clostridiaceae; genus Clostridium. Next base: position 93,876 of record NZ_JAUNLM010000002.1, read on the forward strand.
AGAAAAAGGTATAAAACCTATAGAGCATGTAGATGAAATAGTTGCTGGAATAAAAGACCTTTGGAGCATGATGAATATAAGTTATGATAAGTTTATAAGAACAACTGATGATTATCATGTGGAAGCAGTTCAAAAAATATTTAAAAGATTATATGATCAAGGAGATATATATAAGAGTTCATATGAAGGGTTATATTGTACTCCATGTGAATCATTCTGGACAGAAAGTCAATTAGTAGATGGAAAGTGCCCAGACTGTGGAAGACCAGTTGAAACTTCAAAAGAAGAAGCTTATTTCTTCAAAATGAGCAAATATGCTGATAGATTAATTAAATATATAGAAGAACATCCACATTTCATACAACCAGAATCTAGAAAAAATGAAATGTTAAATAACTTCTTAAAACCAGGATTACAAGATCTTTGTGTTTCAAGAACTAGCTTTGATTGGGGAGTTCCAGTAACATTTGATGAAAAGCATGTTGTTTATGTATGGATTGATGCATTATCAAACTATATAACTGCATTAGGATATGGAAGCAATAACACAGAATTATTTGATAAATACTGGCCAGCAGATGTTCACTTAATAGGCAAGGATATATTAAGATTTCATACAATTTATTGGCCAATAATGTTAATGGCTTTAGATTTACCATTACCAAAACAAATATTTGGTCATGGATGGTTACTTGTTGATGGTGGAAAGATGAGTAAATCAAAAGGTAATGTAGTTGATCCAGTTACATTAGTAGAAAACTTTGGTGTAGATGCTGTTAGATATTACTTATTAAGAGAAATACCATTTGGAGCAGACGGATTATTTAACAACGAAATATTTATAAAGAAAATAAATTCAGATCTTTGTAATGACCTTGGAAATTTACTTTCAAGAACAGTTGCAATGATAGAAAAATATTTTGATGGAGTTATTCCAGCACCAGTAGGTAAGGAAGATGTAGATGATGAGCTAATTAACTTAGCATTAGAAACTCCAAAGAAGGTTTCAGAATCAATAGATGCATTAAAGCTTCCTGAAGCTTTAGAAAATGTATTTGAATTAGTTAGAAGGGCTAATAAGTATATTGATGAAACAACTCCATGGATATTAGCAAAGGATGAAGATAAAAAGGAGAGACTTGGAACAGTTCTTTATAATTTAGCAGAAGCTTTAAGATTTACTTCAGTTTTATTATCATCATTCTTACCAACAACTTCAGAAAAAATAAATGAACAATTAGCTGTTACAGCAACTGATTGGAATTCATTAGAAGGATTTGATGGAACTGCTCCTGGAACAAATGTTAAAAAAGGATATAGTTTATTCCCAAGAATAGATGTTGATAAAAAGCTTGCTGAACTTGAAGAGTTAAGAAAAGCTCAAATAGAGGCTAATTCTAAAAAAGAAGAAGTTAAAGAAGACGTTAAAGAAATCCAACCAATTAAAGAAGAAATAACAATAGAAGATTTTGAAAAAATAGATTTAAGAGTAGTTAAAGTTTTAGAGTGTGAGCCAATAAAGAAAGCTAACAAATTACTTAAATTAAAAGTTGATTTAGGTGGAGAAGTTAGACAGGTAGTTTCAGGAATAGCAAAACACTTTAAACCAGAAGATTTAATAGGAAAAAATGTTGTACTTGTTGCAAACTTAAAACCTGTTAAGTTAAGAGGTGAATTATCACAAGGTATGATAATTGCTGCATCAAATGACGATGATAGTATATTAAACTTAGTTAATCCAGGAGATAACTTACCAACTGGAAGTATAGTAAGATAAATAAAAAACACTAGATAGGAAGTCAGCTTGTATAAGGTTGGCTTCTTTTTGTATAAAATAGGAAGGGATTTGAGAAAATGAATATAGTAATAGGTAATGCGTGGCCATATGCTAATGGAAAGTTGCATTTAGGACGGATAGCAGTTTTTCTTCCAGGGGATATATTAGCAAGGTATCATAGAATGATGGGAGATAATGTAGTATTTATATCGGGCAGTGATGCACATGGTAGACCAGTAAAGTTAAAGGCTTTAGAACTCGGAATAACACCAGAAGATACACTTAAAAAATATAATGATGAATTTATAGAATGTTTTAATAAATTAAATTTTTCATTTGATTTATTTACAAATACGGATACTAAATATCATAAGGAAAATGTAAAAAAATTTATACAAAAATTATATGAAAGTGGTTATATATATGAAGAAGTTTATGAAAATAATGATAAGAATTTAATATTTTCACTTTCTAAATTAGAAAATGATGTAAAAAGAATATTTATAAAACAAAATGACTGGAGAAAAAATGCTGAAACAATAACAAAAAGATATTTAGATGAAGGATTAAGAGATAGATCTATAACAAAAGAAATTGATTGGGGGATAGATGTACCTTTTAAAGGTTTTTCAAATAAAAAGATATTCGTTTGGATTGAAGCTCTTATGGGATATTTAACTGCAACAAGCAAATGTATAGAAAATAAATTAGATAATAAGTTATCTGATTACTGGGATAGTGAGGATAGTAAAGTTTATTTAGTTCATGGAAAGGATAATATACCATTTCACACAATAATTTTTCCTGGAATATTAGTAGCATTAGGTTTTAAAAATCCAAATATAACTATAGTTTCTAGTGAACATTTAAAACTTGAAGGTAAAGATTTTTCTACAAATAAAAATTGGGCCATTTGGGTAGATGAAATATTAGAAAAATACAATGTAGATTCATTAAGATATTATTTAATAAATAATGGACCTGAAGAGACTATAACAGATTTTAAATGGAGAGATTTTATAAATTTAAATAATAGAGATTTAGTTTTTGAATTAGATAGTCTCTATAAAAAAACAATAAAAACAAGTGATTTTTCTTATTTAGATAATATAGAAAGAGATAAAATGTTGGATTTATATTTTAGTGTTGGAGAGAAAATAGAACAATGTAAATTTAAGTCTGCAATTAGGCAAATTTTTGCATATATAAAGGAAGAAAATAAAAAAAATAATCCAAAGGTTGAAGGTATTATAAATTTAGCGAATGTATTAGAGCCGTTTTTACCAGAAACATCAAAAAAGATAAAAGATAATTTTGAAGTAAGTGGTGGAGAGTGGAATTTAATAAACGTAAGGAAAACATCTATTATAAAATCATATAAACCATTATTTGAATTAATAGATAGGAAAAATATTATAGATGAAATAAAAAAATTAAAAGAAAATAAAATATAAAAAAATCCTAGAATATCTAAAATAGGGGGACTAGATATTCTAGGAACCAATCAATTAAGATGGTTATAAGGGGTAAATAATAATGCTTTAACTACTTTACAATTAAATAATAACTTAGTAATATGTCAGTTTTGTGTCAAAATATATAATAAAATATTAAATGATAATTATTCTAAATAAATAATAATGAAAATATTAATAAAATTAGATTGTTATTTTGTCGAAATTCAATATCTTAATTGTTTTTCTATCATAGTCAATTATTTCTTCATTTTTCATTCTGATTAATTCTCTAGATAATGAAGGTCTTTGAACTCCGAAGGAGTTTGCTAGAGCTTGCTTTGTCATATTTAAGTTTATTATATTACTATTTTGTTTTTTTGATTCAATCAATAAAAATTCACAAATCATAGCTCTTAATGATTTTGATGACACTTGTTTTAATTTTTGACTTAATAATAGTGCCTTATTAGATAATAGTGCTAAAAATGCTAATAATAATTTTTGGTTTTCTTGAAGTAAAGAAGTTATTTTCTTTTTATTTATATGAAGAATTAAACTATTATTTTTACTAACTACATCCATAGGATAAGTATTCTTGTTTCCAAATAATAAATTTTCACCAAACATATTAGAAGCTTCAAGGGTTGAAACAATTAAAACATTTCCATTTTCATCATTTTGTTGAATTTCAACTACACCAGATATTACTATGCTTAAATTATTGCAGATATCATTATTAAAAAATATAACTTCTTCTTTAGAGTATTTCTTTATTGATACTAAAGGGTCTGATATAATCGCTTCTATTTCTTCAAATTCAAAATCTTTGAACAACAATGATGATTTTATTATATTTATTAATTGCGTGTTTTTCATGTGTTTCAAATCCTTTCACTAATGTATATATTTTTTCAAAGTGCTTATATTGTATAATAATATATGTAATAAAATTTTAAAAGAGGGAGATTTGCTATTAATGGATAATAAATACAAAATATTTGATACACATGCACATTATGATTCTGAGGATTATGATGTAGATAGAGAAGAAATTTTAAATGAATTAAAAAATAATGGGGTTATTGGAATTTTAAACTGTGCTTCTTCATATGAAAGTATAGAAGTAACTTATAAGCTTACACAAACATATGATTTTATATATGGCGCATTAGGAATTCATCCTGAAAATGCTAATGAATTAACAGATAAAGTATTAAAAGAATTAAGAGATTTAATAAAGTCAAATGAAAAAATAGTTGCTGTTGGTGAAATCGGATTAGATTATTATTGGGAAGAAAATCCTCCAAAAGAAGTTCAACAAGATGTATTTAGAAAACAAATGAAACTTGCAGAAGAATTAAATTTACCTGTAATAATACATGATAGAGATGCACATAAAGACACATTAGATATAATGAAAGAATTTCCAAAAGTTAAGGGTGTAGTTCACTGTTTTTCAGGAAGTGTAGAGTTTGCAAAAGAATGTATAAAATTAGGATATTACATAGGTTTTACTGGTGTTGTTACATTTAAAAATGCAAAAAAAGTAGTAGAGGTTGCAAAAGAAATTCCAGTTAACAGAATGCTTGTAGAAACTGATGCTCCATTTATGGCTCCAGTACCAAATAGAGGAAAGAGAAACAGATCTGATTATATAAAAGAAGTTATAGAGAAAATAGCAGAAATAAGAAGCATGAATCCAGAAGAGTTAAATATTGAGCTTAATAACAATTTTTACAATTTGATTAATAAGAAAAAATAATGTAAACTTAAATGGAATTAATTTACAATTAATTCTCGGAGATACTTAAACAATATACCATGGACGCAGGGAACTCATTTAGTGCTAAATTTATAATAAAAAAATATATGCATAGCACTGCATTTTCAAGGTTTAGCGCTAGTAAGCAAGAGAGTGTAGATTTGACAAGGTATTAAAAACTAAGTATAATGCAAAAGACACTCTTGCCAAAGGAGGGAAATCAATGGTAGAAAAATTTAAAACTTTTATGAAGAAAAGTTTTTCTAACGGTCCGAAGGCAAAAATAGTGATATTAACTGCAGCTATTGCTGTAGTCATAGTAGCCACTACAGTTGCTACAATGAGAAAGACAGTTAAATTAAGTATTGACGGAAAAGAAGAAACATTTATCACATATAAAGGGACTGTTAAAGATGCGTTGCAAGATAAAGGAATAAGTTTATCAGATTATGATAAGGTGCAACCATCCTTAGAATCCAAAATTAAAGAAGGTCAGGAGATTGCAGTTGATAAAGCTGTGCCGATCAATATTAAGTTTGCAGATAAAGATGTTAAAATTTATTCAGCAGAAGATAATATTGAAGATGTTTTATTAACTAGTAATGATCAACTTAAAAAACAAGGAGTAGAATATGTAGATGGTATAGACGAAGTTAAGCCAGAACTAAATACTCCAGTCACAGAAAATATGGATGTTAGTATTGTTAAGGTAGAAAGCAAGAAGGTTACAGAACAAAAGGCAATACCTTACGATACCGTAACTAAGAGTGATGAAAGCCTTGAGAAAGGTAAGAAACGAATTGAAGCTGAAGGTAAAAACGGAAAGCAAGAGGTTACTTACGAAATAGTATATAAAGATGGAAAAGAAGCTTCAAAGAAAGAAGTAAGCAGTAAAGTTGTTGCAACTCCTGTTAATGCAGTAGTTGTACAAGGTACAAAGAATCCGGTTAATTATATACCAAATAGAGGTGATTCAGTACAATATAAGAAACACTTAGTTATGGAGGCGACAGCATATTCAGGTCATAGTACTACTGCAACTGGTGTTGCCCCTGTGTACAACCCTGGTGGAGTTAGTACAATAGCAGTAGACCCAAGAGTTATTCCTTTAGGAAGCTTAGTATATGTAGAAGGTTATGGATATGCTAGAGCATCAGATACTGGTGGAGCTATAAAAGGAAATATAATAGATGTTTATTTAAATAGTTCATCAGCATGTAATCAATGGGGAAGAAAATATGGAGTAGATGTTTATATAGTATCTTATCCGGGTGAATAGTTTGATTTTAAAGAGATAACAGATTAGTTATCTCTTATTTTTTTGTATATAATAGTTATGTATTATTATTTGACATGATGTATATATATATGTAAATTATTTATATATGAGTGCTAAGAATAAATGATTAGCGAAAGGAAGTAAAGCTTGTGGATAAGAAAATTATAAAAGAAGTTATAGTAGTTGAAGGTAGAGATGATATAGATGCAGTAAAGAAAGCTGTAGATGCTGAACTTATTGCTGTTGGTGGATTCGGAATAAATAAAAGGGTTATAGATAGAATAAAAGAAGCTCAAAAAAGAAAGGGGGTTATAGTTTTAACTGATCCAGATTTTGCTGGAGAGAAGATACGTAACATAATTGCAAAGAGAGTAAAAGGAATAAAGCATGCATATATAGCTCAAGAGGATGGATTAAAAGATGGAGATATAGGTGTAGAAAATGCATGTCCAGATGTTATAATAAGAGCCTTAGAAGGTGCAAAGGTTACGCTAGAAGAAAAGCATAATGAATATGGTATGGAGGATATGTTTTATTTTAAACTTGCAGCTGATGAAAAGGCTAAGGATAGAAGAATGGCTTTAGGTAAAGAACTTGGAATAGGATATGGAAATGCTAAACAAATGCTATCTAGACTAAACAATTACGGAATAGATAAAGAAGAATTTGCAAAGGCTATGCAAAAAGTAGAAAAAGAAATAGGAGAAATTTAATATGGAAATAAAAGATTATAAAACTCAAGAACTTGTAAAAAAGTACAATTTTAAATTTTCGAAGAGCTTAGGACAAAACTTTCTTATAGATGACTCAGTTCTTACTGATATAGTTCAAGGTGCTGATGTTAATGATGAAGATTTAGTAATAGAAATAGGACCAGGGGTTGGAACTTTAACTGCTCAGCTTTTAAATAAAGCTAAAAAAGTTGTTTCAATAGAATTAGATAATGATTTAATTCCTATATTACAAGAAGAACTTGGAGGTCATCCAAATTTTTCATTAGTACATAAGGATGCTTTAAAGGTAGATTTCAATGAAATAATTGGAGATGAAAAAAGTGTAAAATTAGTTGCAAATCTTCCTTATTATGTAACTACTCCGATAATAGTAAATCTTTTAAAAGAAAAATATAATTTTAAAAGTTTAACTATAATGATACAAAAAGAAGTTGCAGAGAGAATAAATGCAGAACCAAACTGTAAAGAATATGGTTCATTATCATTATTAGTACAATATTACTGTAATACAAAAATAATAAGAAAAGTATCACCAAGTTCATTTATACCAAGACCTAAGGTTGATTCAATAGTAATAAGGTTAGATAGATTAGATAGTCCAAGAGTTGAAGTTAAAGATGAAAAACTTATGTTTGACATTATAAGAAATTCTTTTAATATGAGAAGAAAAACTTTATGGAACGGAGTAAAAAATATAGGTATAGATAAAGAAAAGCTACAAAAGGCATTTGATGATGCTGGAATAGATCCAAAGAGAAGAGGAGAAACTTTATCTTTAGAAGAATTTGCAAAGCTTAGTGATGAAATTTACAAATATAAGTAAATTTCGATTATCATAATAGGTACCTTACTGCATATACTATATTGAATAAATGTATGCGGAGGTAATGGGGAAATTGGCACATAGTAAATTATATAGAAATTTTATAATTCTACAAGAAGATGAAAGAAGTAAGAGTTCTTCAGATAAGGCACTGTCAGGATATGCAAAAATAGAATCAAAAGGGGATAAGTGCAAAATAACATTTTACACACAAAACTTAAAAAAAGAAGATGATTATACTATAGTACTTATTTGTTATAAAAAAGATTTAAAGCAAATAGTGGATATTGGTAAACTAAAGGTTAGTGATTCTGGAAAAGGTGAGGCGTGTATAGAATATAATTCTGATAATATAGCAGGATTAAATATGCATTATGATAAAATATCAGGAGCTGGTATATGTAAAAAGAAATCAGATGGATTAGATTTTACTATGTATGGATTTATGAGCGGAGAAAAGTTAGATGACAACTGGAAGAAATGCAAAGTAGTAAAATGTGATTATGATGGACTTAAACCTAAATCAAGAGAGTATATAAAAAGAGAGGTTATTGAACCAGAAGTTGAAGAAAAGCATACTGATATAAAAGAGAACTTAGATATAAATCAAAATAAAGAAGAAGTTGTTAAAGAAGAAGTAGAAAATATTAAAGCTGAACATAAAAACAATGAGGAAGAATTAACAAATAAGTTTGAAGATTATGAAAGAAGTATAGAGATAGAAAATGTAGATCCTTATGATTTTAAATTAAGAGGTGGTATTGGAGATTTCTTTGAAAACTTAGTTAAAGGTTTTGAGGAAGTTAAAGATGGATTCAAAGAATTAACTTATACTAAATGGTATAAGATACCTGTACATGATATAGAGGATATGTGTGATTCAAAAGATTATAATAAATATTCTATTTTATATTATCCTATGATTAATTATTATCCATATATCAGAAAATACGGTTATTTTATGATGGGATATAAATGTGATAAAAAAGGAAACTTAAAGTACTTAGTTTATGCTGTGCCAGGTAAAAAAGATAAGGATGAGCAACCTTATGGAGGAAAATCAGGATTTATTACATGGTGTAAGAGAAAAAGTAATGATGAATATGGTTTTTGGTTAATGTTCTATGATTATAAAAATTCAACAATTGTAGTTCCAGCTAAGTAATAAATTTGTAATATACAATAATTTGCAAGTAATATTTGAAAGTATTATAATTTAGATATAATTAGGAGAAGCTTAAGCTTCTCCTAATTAGTTATATAGGGTGTTTAGGAGGGAATATGAGACAAGTACTTTTTGAAATTTTAAATTTTAAGGTTTATAGTTATGGGTTTATGATTGCTATAGGTGTAATATTAGCATCAACATTTTTTATAAGAAAAGCAAAAAGGTATGGATATGATGAAGATAAGTTATTAAATTTAATAATTGTAACAGTTATATCAGGTATATTAGGAGGAAAGTTATTATTTATAATTACTGAATTTAAGGACATAATAAATAATCCGTCAATTCTATTTAATTTTGGTAATGGATTTGTAATATATGGAGCTATAATATGTGGTGCACTAGGACTATATTTATATTGTAGAAAAAATAGATTTGATTCTATACAATTATTAGATTTTGTTGTTCCTTTTGTTGCTTTAGCACAGGGGTTTGGAAGAATAGGATGTTTTTTGGCTGGATGTTGCTATGGAAGAGAAACAACACTTCCAATTGGAGTAGTGTTTCCAAGTGGGTCTTTAGCACCTAGTGGAATACCTTTAATACCAACTCAATTATTTAGTTCCGTATTTGATTTTTTATTAGCAAGTTTTTTGATATGGTATAGCAGAAAAGAAAGAATTAAAGGTAGGATACTTGCTGTATATATTATAATTTATAGTATTGGAAGATTTTTTATAGAATTTTTTAGAAATGATCCAAGAGGAAATATATTAATGTTTTCAACATCGCAATTTATAGCTATATTTACTCTTGTATTAGGAGTTATAATTTACAATTTAGATAAATTTAAAAGGAGAGAAAATAAGTGAATAGACGGGTAATATCAAAATTAGCAATGCTTTGCATTATGGTTGTTATTGGAACAACTATGGTTGGATGTACACCTGTAAATAATGTTTTAGTAAAGCTTGGATTTAGAAACAATGATTTTGATTATATGAAGACTAATAAGGTTGATGAAATAGTCATAGAGAATAGTCGTGATACTGGTTTTAGATTTGAAGTTACGGATCCGAAGGCAATAGAGGAAATATACAAAACATTATCAGCAGGAAACCCAGAGCCGGAAAAAAGTTCATTAGATCCTGATTACATATTTGAGATTCATACAGGAGACAAAGTTAAAAAGTATTATTATGTAGTAGGTGTTAATGAAAGTAGGAGAGGAAACTTTTATGATTCAAATAATGCCTATAAGGTACCAAGAGATTTGGATCAGACAATAATTAATAATTTATCATTTATAAGAAGACCTAGAGATTTTAATTCAATATATTATGGTACAATAATGAAAGTAATGGAAATGAATAAAGGTGCATTAGGTGATGGTAATCACAAAGTTGGAATTAATATACTAAGTGATTTAGATTGTGTTAAATATTTATTTTCAACAGATTTACAAAAATTCCAAAAGGATTTACAAAAAGTAATACCGGGGGCTGAAATAATAAATAATAACAACCAAAATGACTTTAATGTAGTTGTAACTGTTCAAAACATGGGATATAGCACAGATGTGTTTAGAACATTAATAACTGTAGATAATAAGATTGATAAGACTTACCAAAAATATTATGTTGTAGGACATTATGAATTTAAAAAATGGGAAATTACAGTCGGAAGCGATGGTAAAAAGCCTGATAATTGGAGTCAAACAAATAAATAAGGGAGGATTTACATATGAATAATGCTCAAAAAGCTACAATGAATCCATTTGGTAAAAAGCCAAAGTATGGAAAAATAAAAAATGTAATAGGGATAATAAGTGGAAAAGGTGGAGTAGGAAAATCTACTGTAACAGGAATAACTGCAACTATGCTTAGAAAAAAAGGTTATAAAGTTGGAGTTTTAGATGCAGATATAACAGGACCATCAATGCCAAGATTTTTTGGTATAAATAATGAAAGAGCGCAAATAATATCATTAGATGAACAAAATATAAAGTTCATTCCAGCTACAACTAAGAGTGGAATAAAGGTTATGTCAATGAATCTTTTAACAGAAGTTGAAGATGATCCTGTTATATGGAGAGGTCCTGTAATAACTGGAGTTTTAAATCAAATGTATTTTGATACAGAGTGGGGAGAGTTAGATTATCTTCTAATTGATATGCCACCTGGAACAGGAGATATAGCGCTTACAGTTATGAAGGAGTTCAATGTTAAGGAACTAATAATAGTTTCTACACCACAGGATATGGTATCAATGATCGTTAAAAAGGTTGTAAAAATGGCTGAGAAAGTAGGCACACCTATTAAGGGTGTAGTTGAAAATATGGCTTATATAACTTGTGATAGCTGTGACAAAAAGCTAAGAGTATTTAGTAAAAAGTCAGCAGAAGAGCATGCAGAATACCTTGGTTTACCACTTTTAGGAGAACTTCCAATAAACCTAGAACTTACAGAAGCTCTAGAAGAAGGAAGAGCTGAGGAGTATGTATTAGATAATGCTCTATATTCATTAATATTTGAAGGCTTATATTAATACATACTCTCTATGTATGAGAGGAGTAATTTAATATGAAAGCTAATGTTGATAAGGATACTTGTATTGGATGTGGATTATGTCCATCAATATGTCCAGAAGTATTTGATATGGATGATGACGGAAAGGCTGTTGCAATTTCACCTGACGTTCCACAAGAAAATGAAGATGGAGCTAAAGAAGCAGCGGAAAATTGTCCAGTAAATGCAATTAGTGTAGAGTAATAAAAATAGCAAGCTTATATAAGCTTGCTATTTTTATTAAAAGAAGTCATTCATAAGAGGATTTATTATATAATTAGAAAAGTTATGATTACTTGGTGAAGATGAGTTATCAAAAGATACAGATATATAATCTCCAATAGATGCACCAGCTATTTCGCATAAAGGGCGTGAAATCAAGGTGCCATTTTCTAATTCTATAAATGCCTCTAAATTATTTATATCTAATATTTTACCTCGCATAACACTACCTCCTTTTTATTATTAGTGTTAGCGTATTTATTAATATATATACAAAAAGGATACTAAGTTAATAGTATCCTTAATAAATATCATTATATACAATTTTGAACACATCTAATGCTTCTTCAATTTTAGATTTAAGCAAAGATTTTTTTCTTAAGTATTCTTTCTTTCCTTCATTTGTTAAAGAATATATTTTTCTGAATTTCTTTTTAGGATCATCCCATTTCCAAACTACAAGACCGTCTTTTTCTAATGATTTTAGAATTGGATATATTCCACCTGTACTAGGAATCCATTTTCCTCGTGTACGCTCTCCAATTGAATGTGAGATATAACTACCTGTGGCTGGTGTAGAATTCAATATATGAAGAACATAAATGGATAATAAACCTTTTGTAAAAACTTGACCCACAGCATCTTTTTCTTTTTTTACTTTTTTAAGTTCCATCATATTTCTTTTATATTCTTCATAGAGTCTTTTTTCCTCAGCCTTTATATCCATTGAGTCAGAAAAATTTAAATTACTCATAATTATACCTCTTGGACTACAACTCCTAGTAAACCAGGACCAGTATGAACTCCAAGAGAAGGTCCTATTGTAGCTGGCGCGATAGATTCTATATTATCAAGTTTTGAGATAGCATCATATAAAGCATTAAATTCTTCATCAGATGAACCACCACATAGAACCCAAACTTTGCTTTTACCCTTTTCAAGGTGTTCTTTTGCTATTTTTACTAATTTGTTCATAGATTGCTTTCTACCACGAACTTTAGCAAATGTATAATAAACACCTTCATCATTAACTGATATTATAGGTTTTAAATTTAAGATTTCTCCGATAGTACCTGCTACTTTTCCTATTCTTCCACCTTTTTTTAAGTATTCTAATGTGTTTATAGTAAAGTATCCATGAGTTTTCTTACGAAGTTTTGGAAGTTCCTCAATTATTTCTTCAAAAGTTTTACCTTCTTTAACTAATTGAGCGGCATTTAATACTAATGCACCTTCAGCCATACTAAGAATTTTAGTATCAAAAACATAAGATGTTAATTTAGGGTGATCTTCAAGTGCTAATCTTATAGCATTACCTGTACCTGAAAGCCCACTTGAGATTGTAACTGCAATTACATGAGTGTAACCTTCTTCTTCTAATTTATTAAGAATATTTTCTATTCTAGAAGCACTTGGTAAAGAAGTTGTAGGAATTTCTTTTTCTAATGATTCATAAACCTCTTTTGGACTTATATCTATTTTATCTTCAAATTCTCCATTAGAATATATTATTCTAAATGGTGCAAACTCTATGTTATTTTCTTTTAATTGTTCTGTAGTTAAATCTGATCCACTATCAGTTAAAATGGCAATTTTTTGCATATAAATACCTCCTATTAAAATGATTAAAGCAAGTAAACTTTATCACTACTGATAATATAAACTATATCATTACTGATATAGTTTAGCAATATAAAAGAAATTATTATTAAAATAATTTCTTTTATAAAAAAATTAGTAAGAAATAGAAGAATCTGAATCTACTATATTCCATATTGTATTACCAGGAGATAAGCTAATTTCATTACCTTCTGTATCAAAAAGCATAGTATCACTTGTCTCTGAATCTTTAGACCATAATATATTTATAACTTTACCATTAGAAAATAAATAACCTTCACCATCATTAATTAAATCTATATCTAAATGAGAATTATCTGTTTGAAGAGTGATATCGGCTTTTTGAACTATTATGTTATTGAATGTTAAGGGTTTATTAGTTATAGCATCAATTGCAATTTTACCATCCATATATTTAGTATAAGAACCATTTTCGAAAACATATTTAGTTTCATAAACGTTATTTGGTTTTACAGTTATATTTGAGCTTGTTTTTAAATTATCTTTATTAAAATAGCTAGAATCAAATTTTAAATAAGATTTTGCAGTTAAGTTATATTTCTTATCTTTTATGGCAGTTAATATTTTTTCACTTGATGTATAAAGATTATGTGGTGCTTTTCTAGAATTATCCCTATAATAATATTTTCCATTTTTCATTTCATTTAAACTCATTAAAGAATCATCATTTTCAACTTGTGATAAAGCTTCCTTTGAACCACCACAATGAGCAATAGGTAATGAATATTGTTTTGATAGTGTTAAAAAATAAGGGCGTATACTTCTTATAGGTCCTATTTTTTCTGAAGTTTTACTATGATATAAGGCAATAAATCTAGGAATTCCACCTTCTGCTGAGGTTTCATAGACAATATCTGCAAAGGAGAGTCCACTTTGAGGCCTTGAAGCTTTAGAATTTTCAACAACTGCCATATAAGGAACTTTATTTTGAGGATCCTCTGATGATTCTACACCTGTAAAGGGATAATAAAATTTTTTAGTTTGTTCTATATTATTTGAAGATGTAGTTTTTGATTCATCTAAAATTTCACTTTGATTATTTGATGAATTTTTTTGTTCTTCAACTTTACAAGACATTACAGAAGTAAATGTAAAAATTGTAAATAATGAAATTAATAAAAATTTTCTCATATTTATCTCCTTTTTTTATTTAATGATACTTAATATATATAATGTTTTATAGAAAATGATTACTTTAATTTAAAAAAATATTTTTCTTAATAAAAATAAAAAAATAAAATAAAAAAGAGAGATAATTAGACTTAATATAAGCAAAGAATAAGCAAGGATAAAATATCAAATAAATTTAAAATAAAAGCTGATTGCACTAGAATATCTTTTGAAGTATAATAAGACAGTACTAAAATTGGTACTATATATTGTGTTATGGGGGTCGTTTAGATGCTATATGTTGTAAAAAGGGACGGTAGAGAGGTTGAGTTCAATTCAGAGAAGATAGTTAATGCTATAAAGAAAGCAGCTGAAGATATAGGTGTAAACCTAAAAGCGAGCAAAACGTTAGATATCGTTCAAAAAGTTATTGAGTATATAGAGGTGTCTGGGGAAAATAGAATATCTGTAGAGCAAGTTCAAAATCTTGTTGAAAAAGCTTTAAAGGATTCAAACTTAGATAATGTTGTTATTGCATATCAAAATTATAGAAGAGAGAGAACTAAGGTTAGAGAAATAAAATCAGACCTTATGAGAGCTATAAGTAAAATAGGTGTTGAAACAGATAGAGATAATGCTAATGTTGGTAATAATTTTAGTTCTAAATTATTAAGAATAGCATCAGAATCAAATAAATGGCATAACTTAGCAAATATGCCAAAGTATTTATCAAAAGCACATGAAATTGGAGATCTTTATTATCATGACTTAGATAGTTATAACTTAACTACTAACTGTCTACACATTCCAACTAAAGAGATATTAGAGAATGGATTTAATACAGGATATGGAACTATAAATGCACCAAGAAGAATAGAAACGGCAGCAGAATTATCATGTATATTATTACAATCAACTCAAAATGATATGTTTGGTGGTCAATCACATCCTGACTTTGATAATGATATGTCTATATTTGTTAAACCAACTAGAGAAGAAATAATATCTGAGTTTAAAGAACTTGGATTACCTCAGGAAAAAATAGAGGAACTAGCAGAAAAAAAATTAAAAAATAGAATACATCAAGCAATGCAAGGGGTAGTTTATAATTTAAACACAATGCATTCAAGAGCTGGTTCACAAGTACCATTTAGTTCAATAAATATAGGAATACCAGAATCAAGAGATGCAGCTTTAATTTGTGAAATATTCTTATTAGAGTATGAAAAAGGTTTAGGAAAAGGTGAGCAACCAATATTCCCTAACATAATTTTTAGAGTTAAAGAAGGCGTAAATAGGGAACCAAATGATCCTTATTTCTATTTATATGAGTTAGCTTGTAGAGTTGCGGCTAAAAGAATGAATCCTACATTTATGAATATAGATGCAGATTTTAATAAAAAATATTATGATATGGGTATTACTCCAGCTACTATGGGATGTAGAACTTATCTTATGAGTAATGTAAATGGAGAGCCTGGTGTTAAGGGAAGAGGTAATATAGCTCCTACAACTATAAATTTACCTAGAATAGGAATACAAGCTCAAGGTAATATAGATAGATTCTTTAAAATATTTGATGAAAGATTAAATTTAGCTAAAGAATCATTACTTCATAGATATGAAGTATTAAAGCATTTAAAAGTTAAAGATTTACCTTTTGTAGCAGGTCAAAATTTAATGAAAGGTTCAGAAGGTTTATTACCAGATGATTCAATAGAACCAATATTAAAACAAGGAACTTGGGGAATTGGATTTATAGGTCTTGCAGAAACATTAACTGCATTAGTAGGAAAGCATCATGGTGAAGATGAAGATGCTAGACAACTTGGTATTAAAATTATTGAACATTTAAGATCATTCTGTGATAGAACAGCAGAAGAAACAAAACTTAACTGGAGTGCTTATGCAACACCAGCTGAAGGTTTATCAGGAAAATTCATTAAACAAGACCAAAAGGCGTTTGGAATTATTAAAGGTGTAACTGATAAAGAATATTATACAAATAGTTTCCATGTTCCAGTTAATTATGCAATATCTTTAAAGGATAAGATAGATATAGAAGCACCTTATCATAAACTATGTAATGGCGGACATATAAGTTATTTAGAAGTTGATGATTGTCCATCAGGTGAAACTATAATGTCTATATTAGATTATGCATATAAGAAAACTAATATAAGTTACCTAGGAATTAACTTCCATATAAGATATTGTAAAGATTGTGGAACATACTTACACAATCACGAGCAAAAATGTACTAATTGTGGAAGTGTAGATATACAAGGAATTTCTAGAGTAACAGGATACTTAAGTTTAGATGAAAGATTTGGACCTGGAAAGTATCATGAAAGACAGGATAGAGTTACTCATACAGGAACAGGGGTTAATCACTATCAAGATTGTTAATTAAAAATAGATTAAGGCTGCTACAATAGTAATTGTAGTAGCCTTTTTAGCAAATAATATTTAAGAAAGTATTATAAAGATATTAATAAAATTAATTAAGTAATAAATATTTTTGATTATATTGATAGTAATTATTGGAATGATATAATTAATAGATAAGAGGAGTGAACTTATGAGCAAAAATATAAGACTTGCAGGAATAGCTTATGAAAGCCTGGTAAATGGACCTGGAATACGAAGAGTTTTCTTTGCACAAGGATGTAGACATAATTGTGAAGGGTGTTTTAATCCTGATACTCATGATTTTAATGGTGGAGAAGAAAAAAACATGGATGAACTTATAGAAGATGTTTTAGAAAACCCTATGATTAAAGGAGTGACATTTAGTGGAGGCGATCCTTTAGAACAAGCTGATAAATTTGCATATATGGCAAAAAAGTTTAAAAATAATGGTTTAAATATTTGGTCATTTACTGGATATACATTTGAACATATTTTAAATAAGATGAATGAAAAAAAAGAATTAAAAGATTTTATAAATAATATAGATGTTTTAGTAGATGGAAAATTTGATCAAAATAAAAAAGAGGATGGAATTAGATTTAGAGGATCAACTAATCAAAGAATAATAGATGTTCCTAAAAGTTTAGCTCAAGGTAAAATTATTTTATTAGAAGAATATATGAAATAATAAGAATATGGAGGGGTATTATATGAATATAACTGTAAGTAATGTTAAAGAGAACTTTGATGGAAGAATAATTCCTTTATTTGAAGGTAATTTAGACATTAAGGATAATAAGTTAAAAGAAATTTTATCTAATTTAAATAGTAAAGATAAGTTTAAAGGAAAATCTGGAGAAACTTACATATTAACAAACGAGAACGATGGAAATATTGAAGATACAATTTTAATAGGTCTTGGAAATGAAGAAGATATAAATTTAGAAACTATTAAAGAAAATATATCAAAAGCCTATAAAAAGATGAAAGAGCTTAAAAATGTATCTATAGCTTTTAATATGATTAATACAAATAAACTTGATGCTTTAGAAATTATAAAAGCTATTACATTATCATTAATGCTTTCAGATTATGAATTTATAAAATATAAAAAAGATAAAGAAAATAGAGAAGTGTCTGTATCAATTATTGGTGTTGAAGAAGCATTAATAAATGAAGCTAATGAATTTGTTAAAGAAGGAATAGATATAGCAGATGGAGTTAAAATAGCTAGAGAATTAGTAAATGAACCAGCAAATGAAATGTATCCAGAAACACTAGCTGATGCAGCAACTATACTTGGAAATAAATTTGGTTTTGAAGTTGAAGTTTTTGATAAAGAAAAAATTGAAGAATTTGGAATGGAAGCTTTTATGTCTGTTGCAAAAGGTTCAGCTAGAGAACCAAAGCTTATTGTTATGAGGTATTTTGGAGATAAACACAATAAAAAAGATATTTTAGGACTTGTTGGTAAAGGATTAACTTTTGATACAGGTGGATATTCATTAAAACCAACTAATGGAATGGAAACAATGAAATCAGATATGGGTGGAGCAGCTGCTGTAATAGGTGCTATATCAGTTATTGCAAAAAGAAATCTTGCTATGAATGTTATAGGAGTAGTAGCAGCTTGTGAAAATATGATATCAGGATGTGCGTATAGACCTGGAGATATTATAGGTAGTATGTCAGGAAAAACTATAGAAGTTTTAAATACAGATGCAGAAGGTAGATTAACTTTAGCTGACGCAGTTACTTATATAAGTAAAAAAGAAAAGGTTAATGAAGTTATAGAAATGTCAACTCTTACAGGTGCAGCACTTGTTGCTTTAGGAGAAACTACAACAGCTGCTATAACTAATGATAATGATTTATTTAAAGAATATAAAACAGTAACTGAATATACTGGAGAAAAGGTGTGGGAATTACCAACATTTAATGAATATAAGGAGCTTATAAAATCAGACATTGCTGATTTAAAAAATATTGGTGGCAGAAATGCTGGAACAATAACAGCTGGATTATTTGTTGAAGAATTTGTAGAAGAAGGTGTACCATTCTTACATTTAGATATAGCAGGAACAGCGTGGACAGATTCACCAAAGCCTTATAAGGCTAAAGGTGGTACAGGAGTTCCTGTAAACTCATTATATGAATTTGCAAAAGGTAGAGAAAATAAATAAAATAATAAAAAAAGGCCAGTATCTTTTAAAGATACTGGCTTATATCTATTTATAGCCCCTAAATTTTTTATTGCTTATTGCTTAAATTATTTTATAATTAGAAATCTGATTGACCAGTTGTTCTTGGGAATGGAATAACATCTCTGATATTTGACATACCAGTAATGTACATTATTAATCTTTCAAATCCAAGACCGAATCCAGCATGCTTAGTTTCTCCGTACTTTCTAAGCTCTAGATACCACCAGTAATCTTCTTCAGCTAAGTTAAGTTCAGCCATTCTATTTTTTAATATATCAAGTCTTTCTTCTCTTTGGCTACCTCCAATTATTTCTCCTATTCCAGGAACTAGAAGGTCCATAGCTGCAACTGTCTTATTATCATCGTTCATTCTCATATAGAATGCTTTAATATCTTTTGGATAATCAGTTACAAATGTAGGTCTTTTGAAATGTTCTTCTGTTAAATATCTTTCATGTTCTGTTTGAAGGTCAATTCCCCATTCAACAGGATATTCGAATTTTTTACCACAGCTTTTAAGTATCTCTACTGCTTCAGTATAAGTAACTCTAGCAAAATCTGAGTTTGCAACGTGGTTTAATCTTTCAACTAATCCCTTATCAATAAATTTATTGAAGAATTCAATTTCTTCAGGACATTCTTTCATTACATATTTAATTACGTAAGTTAACATTTCTTCTGCAAGTTTCATATCATCTTCTAAGTCAGCAAATGATATCTCAGGTTCAACCATCCAGAATTCAGCAGCATGTCTTGCTGTATTTGAATTTTCAGCTCTAAATGTTGGTCCGAATGTATAAACATTTCTGAATGCTAAAGCAAATGTTTCAGCGTTTAACTGTCCTGAAACTGTAAGATTAGTTTCTTTTCCAAAGAAATCTTTGCTATAATCAACAGCACCTTCTTCAGTTTTTGGAGTTTCATTTAAGTCAAGAGTAGTAACTCTAAACATTTCTCCAGCACCTTCACAATCACTTCCAGTAAGGATAGGAGTGTTTGTATAAACAAAGTCTCTTTCTTGGAAGAACTTATGTATTGCATAAGCAGCAACAGATCTTACTCTAAATACAGCTGAAAAAGCATTACTTCTTGGTCTTAAGTGAGCGATTGTTCTTAAGTATTCAAATGTATGTCTTTTCTTTTGAAGCGGATAGTCTGAATCTGACATACCTTCAATTACTATTTCCTTAGCTTGAATTTCAAATGGTTGTTTAGCATTTGGAGTTTCAACTAAAGTTCCGATTATTTTTAATGATGAGCTTATTGGAAGTTTTGAAACTTCTTTAAAGTTCTCTAATTTGTTATCAAATACTATTTGAATATTTTTAAAGAAAGAACCATCGTTAATTTCAATAAATCCAAAAGCGTTTGAAGCTCTTAAAGTTCTTATCCAACCTGATATAGTTACATCTTTATTTAAATATTCTGATGTATTTCTATAAAGGGATTTAACTAAAATATTTTTATCCATTTAAATTTTACCTCCTATAACTTGAAAATTAATTTATAAAATAAAAAAACCTTCCATCCCAAAATAATGGGACGAAAGGATACTATCGCGGTACCACCCAAATTGCTATAAAATATAGCCAACTTAAATTACAGGCACATTTTATGCCCTTCTAGAAGCTAACGGTCTAGATGTCCGTCTAAGTCTACTAACAATTTAAAATTAATTTGCTTTCGGTTAGAAACTCTGAGATGTTCTTCAATCATAGGCTTCGTATAAGGCTTACACCATCCCTTACTCGCTAAGACTACATCCTAAGTCTACTCTTCTCTTCACAGTTTTTATAAAAAATATATTAAGTTGATTTTACAATACTTTTCTAACAAATGCAACATACTTATCATATATTATCATATATTTATCAATAATTATATGAGGTTGTTTATGTTACTAGAAAAAATTATAAATAAAAAAAATAAAGATCTTAATGAATTAAAAGATATGTTATTTTACAGAAATGATGATGATAGGAAGCAAATTATAAGAAATATAAAGGTTATAACAGAGGATTTATTTTTATTATTAGAGGAAGAAAAAAATTTGAGAAATAATTTTGTTTTGAAAATAAGAAGAGAATTTACTTTAGGTGAATTATCAAAATATAATGGAAAAAATAATAATTTAGCATATGTAGCTATAGATGGTACAGTATATGATGTAACTGGAGTTACAGGATTTAATGAAAATGGACATTTTGGAGTTAAAGCTGGAACAGATGTAACAGAAAGTTTTTATGAGTGTCATAAGGGAGATAAAAGTATATTAAGTAATCTTAGAATTATTGGAGTTTTAAAGCAATAAAAACATACCCCATAATTAATTGTATAATTAATTATGGGGATATATTATTCAGCTCCAGTTTCAAAAGATCTTATCAAAGATTCAGGAAACTTAAGCATAGTCATATCTTTTACTATTCTTTTAACTTCATAAGTAATTTCTTTAATTTCTGCCTTTATAGGTTTATTTTTTTCAACTTCTATTAGGCAATAAGTTGGATTTGGTCTTCCTATTTTTGGTTTTCCTATACTTCCATCATTTATAAAAAGTTTATTTCCAAATTTTTTTATTGAAGGTATGTGTGTATGAGCACATACTAGGGCATCTTCTTTTAGGTTTTCCATAATTGAAGCTGTATTATCATTACCTTCAAGTAAGTATTCATTTATTGCATTTGGACTTCCATGAAGGAATAATATTTTCTTATCTTCAAATTCCAAAGTTAAAGAGGTTGGAAGAGAGTTTAAATAAAATTTATTTGCTGCTCTAAGCTCGTCCACGGCCCATGGTAGTGAAAATGAATTAATAGAGTTTTCTCTTATATATGTATAACTTCCATCTACAACAGATGCATCGTAATTACCTTTTAAACAAAGAATATTTCTTCTTTTTATCATTGATATAACTTCATTTGGGTGAGGACCATATCCAACTAGGTCACCTAAGCAAATTATAGTATCAACCTTATTATCTTCTATATCTTCTAAAGCTCTCATTAGTGCATAAATATTGCCATGTATATCTGAAATAACTGCTATTTTCATAAAGCTAGCCTCCTAAAAATTTCTCAATAATATTATATCACTTAGAAAATAATATAAATATTAAATAATACTTAAAGAATTGTAATTATTTGAACTTTATTCATATTAGTATATTATAATAGTAATATAAAACAATACGGAGGGATAAGAATGAAAGAGAACAGAATAAATAATGTTATAAAAGAAATGCAAAAAAATAATTTAACACAAATGATAGTTTCATCACCATCATCACTTTTTTATTTAACAGGAAAGTGGTTCCATCCAGGAAATAGAATGGTAGCTTTACTTATTAAAACTAATGGAGAACATAAATTAGTAAATAATAAGTTATTCCCTGTAGAAGAAGATTTAGGAATTGATATAGTTTGGTATGATGATATAGAAAATCCAGTTGAAATATTAGCTAAGTATGTTGATAAAGAGGCGGTTTTAGGAATTGATAAAACTTGGCCAGCACATTTTTTATTAAGTCTTATGAAAATTAATGCAGCTAAAAATTATGAAAATTCATCACCAATAATTGATAATTTAAGAATGATAAAAGATGCAGAAGAAATAGAATTAATGAAAGAAGCTTCAAGAAGAAATGATGAAACAATGAAGGAGCTGTGGAAGCATTTAGAAGAAGGAAAAACTGAAGAAGAATGTACTGAAATATTAAAAGATTTATATGCTAAAAATGGAATGAATAAATTTTCATTTCCTCCAATTATAGCGGTATCACCAAACGGAGCAGATCCACATCATGAAACAGATAATTCAGCTATAAAAAGTGGTCATAGTATAGTTATTGATATGGGAGGAGTTTATAAAGATTATTGTTCAGATATGACAAGAACTGTATTCTTTAAAGAAGAGCCTTCAGAAGAACATAAAAAGATATACAACATAGTAAAAGAAGCTAATGAAAGAGCTATAGCTATAATAAAGCCAGGAGTTAAGTTTAAAGAAATAGATAATGCAGCAAGAAGTTATATTGAGGAAATGGGATATGGAGAATATTTTACACATAGAACAGGTCATTGCATTGGTATAGATTGTCATGATTTTGGTGATGTAAGTGCTGCAAATAATAATGAAGTAAAACCTGGAATGATATTTTCAGTAGAACCAGGAATTTATTTAAGTGGAGATATTGGTGTTAGAATAGAAGATTTAGTATTAGTTACTGAAGATGGTCATGAAAGATTGAATAAAGTAACTAAAGAATTAACTGTAATAAAATAATTAATATATTTTAAAAACAATTAATAATCAAGTTATTTTATAGTATTTACTACGATATATTTTAATTTTTATTATAGTGTAAATAAAAAGAGTACTTTTAAAAAAGTACTCTTTTTATATTTATAAGTTTATTTTACTAAACTGAGAATAAAACTCCAGCTATTGTTCCTGTTAAACAAGTTGCAAGAGCTCCTCCTAGTAATGCTTTAAATCCAAGTTTTGCAATTAAACCTTTTCTATCTGGAGCTAAAGCACCTATACCACCAATTTGGATAGCAACTGAACTTATGTTAGCAAATCCACATAGTGCATAAGTTAATATAAGAACTGTTTTTGGTTGTAAAGTTCCAGCAGCTACATATTTAGACATTTCTGAGTATGCAACGAATTCGTTAATCATAACTTTTTGACCAAGTAAACTACCAGCAGTTCCTAAATCAACAGTAGGTATACCCATTACAAATGTTAATGGTGAGAATATTTTACCTAATATCCATTGGAAGCTAAGTGTTGGGAATCCAAATAGTCCGCCAATTGCAGCTAATATGTAGTTAAGTAAAGCTATAAGTGCAACGAATGCAAGAAGCATAGCAGCAACGTTAAGGGCAAGACCTAAACCTTCACTAGCTCCATTTGCAGCAGCTTCAACAACATTTGATGCTGTTTGTTCTACTTTTACATCAGTAGTACCTTTTGTTTTTGGTTCTTCTGTTTCAGGTACAAGAATTTTAGCTAAGATAAGTCCAGCAGGAGCAGCCATTATACTACCAGCAAGTAAGTCACCTGCATTAATTCCCATTGCCACATATCCAGCCATAACTCCACCTGCAACAGTAGCCATACCACCGACCATTATAGCCATAAGCTCTGATTTAGTCATATCTTTTATAAAAGGTTTTACTAAAAGTGGAGCTTCTGTTTGTCCTAAGAATATGTTTCCAACAGCACTTAATGTTTCAGCGCCTGATGTTCCAAGTAATTTGCAAAGACCTTTAGCGATAATTTTAACTATGAATTGCATAATTCCTAAGTAATAAAGTATTCCCATTAAAGCTGAGAAGAAGATAATTGTTGGAAGAACTTGTAATGCGAAAATCATTCCAAAAGTATCTTGATTCATTAAGTTACCAAATAAGAACTTTGAACCTTCAAGAGTAAAGTCAAGTAATTTTGTTATTGCTTTACTACAAAAATCGAAGAAAGCTCTACCAGCTGGGATCTTTAATATAATTAGGGCAAATACAACTTGAAGTGCTAACCCTATACCAACTAAACGCCAATTGATTTTCTTTCTGTTGTCTGAGAACAGCGTAGCTATTCCTAAAATTACTATGATTCCGATTAATCCAATAAATCTACTCAATGTTCTTTCTCCTTTGTATATAATTTTTACTTATAGACTTAAGACTGTTCTTTATAGATTTTTAATTATTTCTTTAGTTAGAGTTATAAAACTATTTTTAGCTTTATTTGAAGTTTCTATAACTTCTTCATGATTAAGTGGTTGTTTTAGTATTCCAGCAGCCATATTTGTTAAACAAGATATGCCCAATACTTTTATTCCGGAATGATTGGCAACAATAACCTCTGGTATCGTTGACATACCTACTGCATCACCACCTAAAATTCTAACCATTCTAATTTCAGCTGGAGTTTCGTAAGTTGGCCCGCTAAACATAGTGTAAACGCCTTCTTTTATGTCAATATTTAAATCTTTAGCGATATTTTTTGTAAGATTTATAAGCTCTGGATTATAAGCTGTTGACATATCAGGAAATCTTGGTCCGAATTCATCTAAATTTTTACCAATTAAAGGATTGCTTCCGGAAAGATTAATGTGATCATTAATTATCATTAAATCCCCAGGTTTAAAATTTGTATTTACAGCACCTGCGGCATTGGTAACGATTAACTTGCCTACGCCTAAAAGCTTCATTACTCTAACAGGAAAAGTTACATCCGTCATTTTATAACCTTCATAATAATGAAATCTTCCTTGCATAGCAATTACAATTTTTCCTTCTAATTTTCCTATAACTAGACGACCTTTATGACCTTCTACAGTAGATACAGGGAAATTAGGTAATGTTTCATATGGATAAAATTCAGGTTCTTCAATTAAGTCAGCTAAAGATCCCAAACCTGATCCTAGAATAAGACCAATTTCAGGTTTATATTTACTTTTAGAAAGTATATATTCTGAAGTAGTCTTTAAAGTGTTTGATAAATCCATTTAATCACCTCTACTAGTTGTATTATTGTAAAATTTAAAAAGAGCATAGAAACAAGTCTACCATATAGATTATAGAATAAAATTAATTAAATTAAAATATAAAAAGCAAAAAATTTAATAAAAGAAAAAATAAAATTTTTGGCAAATCACCAAAAGTATACTTGAATAAATATAATAGTATATACTAATTTGTGGTGGTGAAGATTATAAGTACTATATTAATAAATTTAGTAATCATTTTCACGATAACCTTAAAAATAATTATTGCACCACATTTATTTAAAGTGGAAAAGAGTGATGTTATAGTTATTTTAGGTTGTAATTTAAATAGTATTTTTATGAATCAAAGGTTAAAAAAATCTATTGAATTATACAATGAAGGAATCGCAAAATATTTTATTGTTACAGGAAAAGGAAAAGGAGATATAAGTGAAGCTTTAGGAATGAAAAATTTTTTGGTTAATTTAGGTATTGATGATAATAATATATTTATAGAGGAAAAGGCAAAAAACACATATCAAAATTTAAAATTTTCTAAGAATATAATGAATAATAAAGGGTTTAAAAAAGCTGTAATTGTTTCGGATTATTATCATATTGCTAGAATAAAGATGATAGCTAAAAGAATTAAGTTAGATTGTTCATTTGCAACATGGCCTGTTAAAAAGTTCAATAAATATGAAGTTAAGGCGATTTTAAGGGAAGTAATAGCTTATATAAAAGATTTTATTATTGTATATGAATAAAAAGGTGGTATAACCACCTTTTTAAAAAATTTATTTATTATTCAAAAATTTTTCTCCAACTATAACAACATCACCAGCACCTACTGTTAAAAGCATATCTCCAGGATTTATATTATTTTTTACATATTCAACAGCTTCATCATGAGAGTGTACATTAGTACATTTAACACCTGTTTTTCTTATTGCATCACCTAATTCGTCAGATGAAACAAGACCAGTATCTTTTTCTCTAGCAGCATATATATCCATTAATACTAATTCATCAGCATCATTAAATGCTGTAGTAAATTCATCAAATAATGTTTTTGTTCTAGTATAAGTATGTGGTTGGAATACACATATTGTTTTATTGTGAGGAATTTTTTTAGCAGTACTTAAAGTTGCTTTTATCTCAACTGGATGATGAGCATAATCATCTATAACTGTAACTCCATTTAATTCCCCTTTGTATTCAAATCTTTTATGAGCACCCTTGCACTCTTTTAATCCATCTATTATATCATCATAAGGTAGATTAAAAATAAGTCCTACACATGCACTTGATAATGCATTTAAGATGTTGTGTTTACCTGGCATATTTAATTGTAAATCAAATAAATCTTCTCCATCTTTACAAACAGTGAAAGATGCACAACCTCTATTATCATATTTTATATTTGTTGCAGTTACATTAGTATCCTTAAATCCATAGCTTATAGTATTGCAATTAGCTTCTTTTAAAATTTTAGCAACATTAGGGTCTTCACCATAACCTATTAAGTAACCATCTGTAGGAATTAATGTTGAGAATTTTTTAAATGTTTCAGTTATATGATTTAAATCTCTATAATAATCTAAATGATCAGCATCTATATTTAATATTATTCCTATGTATGGGAAGAATTTTAAAAATGATTCTTTATATTCACATGCTTCTGTAACAAAATATTCACTACTTCCTATTCTGTAATTACCGCCTATTACATCAAGTTCACCACCTACAAGTATAGTTGGATCTAAATTTGCTTTAAGAGTTATATTTGTAATCATAGAAGTACATGTAGTTTTACCGTGTGTACCTGCGACTGCAACATTATATTTATGACCTTTCATTATAAGACCTAAAAATTCTGCTCTATCCATAAGGTGTATATTATCTTCTTTGGCTTTAATTATTTCAGGATTATCTTGTGGAATTGCAGCCGTATAAACAACTAAGTCAACATCTTTTATATTATCCTTTTTATGTCCTATATAAATTTCAGCACCTTTTTCTTTTAAGCTATTAGTTATTTCTGATTCTTTAGAATCGGAACCTGAAACTTTAAATCCATTATTTAAAAGTACAGCAGCAAGACCGCTCATACTTATACCGCCAATTCCTATAAAGTGAACCTTTTTATTGGTATCTTTTAAAAAATCAAATGACATGAAATCAACCCCTTTTTTATTTATTTTATGATTATATAAGTTTAATGTTTTAAAAATTAATTTTTTATTTTATAACCATTTATAATTATATACATTTTTAATTAAATGAACACAAAAATTAACTAAAAATTATATCAATTTAAAAAAGAATTTTCAATTTATTTTACATTAAGTGATTAAAATGTATTGCACT
This sequence comes from Clostridium sp., assembly GCF_030532265.1. Classification (GTDB taxonomy): domain Bacteria; phylum Bacillota; class Clostridia; order Clostridiales; family Clostridiaceae; genus Clostridium. Next base: position 121,898 of record NZ_JAUNLM010000002.1, read on the forward strand.
AGGAAAAAATATAGAATAAAATATGAATATTGAGAGTGAAAAATTATGATATAATTCGTATAAATTCGAATAATTATTAAGATGCAGGTGGTTTTCATGGAAAAGTTAAGTAGAAATAGTAGAGTTGTTGTAATTACAAAGATACTAATAGAAAATCCGAATAAAATTATCGGATTAAATAAATTTTCAGAGTTATTAAATGCAGCAAAATCAACTATAAGTGAAGATATAGTTATAGTTAGAGAAATATTAGCAAAGTTTGAAATGGGAAGAGTTGAAACCATAGCTGGTGCTGCAGGAGGTATAAGATATATACCTGAAACAAGTGTATCAAAAGGAAAGGAATTTGCTTTAAGCCTTTGCGATTTATTAAAAGATGATGGAAGAGTGGTTCCGGGAAATATAATATATATGACAGATTTAATGTATAATCCTGAAATAATAAGTAAAGCTGGAACAATACTTTCTTCTTGGTTTGAAAATATGGATATTGATTATGTAATTACAGTAGAGACAAAGGGAATTCCATTAGCATATGAAGTTGCTAGAAATTTAGGAGTTCAACTTGTTATTGCAAGAAGGGACAACCAATTTACAGAAGGAACAACTATGACAATTAATTATGTGTCAGGTACTAGTGGGAAGCTCCAACAAATGTCATTATCTAAAAAATCAATGAAAAGTAATTCAAAATGTGTATTCATTGATGATTTTATGAAAGGTGGGGGAACTGCACTTGGAATAAAGGATCTTTTAAAAGAATTTGATAGTGAATTAGTTGGAATAGGAGTTTTAGTTGATAATAAAGAAGCTAAAAAGAAACTTATTGATGAATATATATCAATAGTTGAATTACATTCAGTAAATGAATCATCAATAGTTGATATACGTCCTTCTAAGATATTTGAAAAATAGATAAATAATTTACCACACCAATAATAAATTTAAAAATTTACCAAATAAAAGAGGATATTGCCAATGTATGGAGAATTTATAATATCATAAAGGCAACTGGAGGTGTGGTCAATGCAAATTACAGACGTTAGAATCAGAAAGATAGCTACAGATGGGAAGATGAAAGCAATAGTATCAGTTACTTTTGATGATCAATTTGTAGTTCATGACATTAAGGTTATTGAAGGGCAAAATGGGTTATTTATTGCTATGCCAAGCAGAAAAACACCAGATGGTGAGTTTAAGGATATAGCACATCCTATAAACAGCGAGGCAAGGGACGTAATACAAAGAGCTATTCTTGAAGCGTATGATAAAGCTTTATCAGAAGAAATAGCGGAATAATTTATTAAAAATAAAAGGGATTTTCCCTTTTATTTTTTTGTAACTTACTGAAATAAGAATATTATAAAGGATAATAAAACAATATACATATATTATAAGTTTTATTGTATTGTTATCTAAGTTGAAATAGTTAGTTTGTTGAAATATAATAAAATAGAATTAAAATGTACTAAAATATAATACTATAAAAAATCGGGTTAAATATAAGTAATTAATAGAGGTGGTAAAATGTATAAATGTGCATTAATACTTGCAGCTGGTCAAGGTACTAGAATAAAGTCAGATTTACCTAAGGTTTTACATAAGGTTTGTGGCAAAGAAATGGTAAATCACGTTATAGATAATATGAGAAAAGCAAATATCAATGATGTAAATGTAATTATAGGAAAAGGAGCAGAGTTAGTTAAAGAACAAACTAATGATAGAAAAGTTTCTTATTCATTACAAGAAGAACAATTAGGAACAGGACATGCAGTTAAATGCGCAGCTGAATTCTTAAAAGGAAAAAAAGGAATTGTAGTAGTATTTGCTGGTGATGCACCGCTAACAAAAGAATCAACAATAGAAGAATTAATAAAAACACATGAATCAAATGGAAATTCAGCAACTTTATTAAGTGCTATAGTTGAAGACCCAACAGGCTATGGAAGAATAATAAGAGATGATGAAGGATATGTTTTAAAAATTGTTGAACATAAAGACTGCAATGAAGATGAATTATTAGTAAATGAAATGAATGCAGCAATGTATTGTTTTGACATAGAAGATTTAGTTAATTCATTAGATAAGCTTTCAAATAATAATACACAAGGTGAATATTATCTTACAGATGTAATAGGAATTCTTAAAGAAGAAGGAAAAAAGGTTGGGGCGCTAGTTACTGATTATGAGGATACTATAGGAGTTAATTCAAGAGTTCAACTTGCAGAAGCAGAAGAAATATTAAGAAATAGAATTAATTTAAAACATCTTAATAATGGTGTAACGTTAATAGATCCAAAATCAACATATATAGGAATAGATGTTGAAATAGAAAAAGATACAATTATATATCCAGGAACTATATTAGAGGGAAATACTAAAATAGGTTCAAACTGTATGATAATGCAAAATTGTAGAATTAAAGATAGTATAATAAACGAAGGTGTTACTGTAGAATCTTCAGTAATATTAGATAGTGAAGTAGGAGAAAATACTACTGTTGGACCATTTGCATATATAAGACCAGAAAGTAAGATTGGTTCAAAAGCTAGAATAGGGGATTTTGTAGAAATTAAAAAATCTACAATTGGTGATGGAACTAAAGTATCACATTTAACTTATATTGGAGATGCTGAAGTTGGTTCAGGATGTAACTTTGGATGTGGTACTGTTGTAGTAAACTATGATGGAAAAGTTAAGAATAAAACAGTAATTGGAAATAATAGTTTTATTGGATGTAACACAAATTTAGTTTCACCAGTAACTGTTAAAGATAATACTTATATTGCAGCAGGTTCAACAATAACTAATGATGTTAATGAAGGTGAACTTGCAATAGCTAGAGCTAAGCAAAGAAATATATCAGGATGGGTAGAGAAAAAGGGATTAAAGAAGTAATCAATAAAAATTTATTTATATATAAAAGAGCTAAATTTGAGGAGGTCTTCATTAATTATGTTAAGTCATGGAAAGAATATTAAAATATTCACAGGAAACTCACACCCAGAATTAGCGCAAGAAATTGCAAAAATATTAGGGCTAGAAGTAGGTGCGGGCGATGTAGGTACTTTTAGTGATGGAGAGATATCAGTAAATATAGGTGAGACAGTAAGAGGTGCTGACGTATTTATAGTTCAATCAACTTGTTCACCTGTAAATAATAACTTAATGGAATTACTTATAATGATTGATGCATTTAAAAGAGCATCAGCAGGAAGAATAACAGCTGTTATTCCATACTATGGATATGCAAGACAAGATAGAAAAGCAAAATCAAGAGATCCAATAACTGCAAAATTGGTAGCGGATTTACTTACAACAGCAGGAGCTCATAGAGTTTTAACTATGGATTTACATGCTGCTCAAATTCAAGGGTACTTTAATATACCTGTTGATCATTTAGTAGGTTCACCAATACTTTCAAAGTATTTTGTAGATAAAGGATTAATAGATCAAGATGATGTTGTTGTTGTGTCTCCTGATCTTGGAAGTGTAACTAGAGCCAGAAAATTTGCAGATAGATTACATGCACCAATAGCAATAATAGATAAAAGAAGACCTAAGGCAAACGTATCCGAGATAATGAATATTATTGGAGATGTTGAAGGAAAAAGATGTATATTAATAGATGATATGATAGATACAGCAGGAACTATAACAAATGCAGCAAATGCTCTAAAAGATTTAGGCGCAAAAAATGTATATGCATGTTGTACTCATGGGGTTTTATCAGGACCGGCATTTGAAAGAATAAATAATTCAGCAATTGAAGAATTAGTAATGTTAAATACAATAAAACTTCCAGAGAATATTGATAAGAAAAAATTTAAATCAATATCAGTTGCTCCTATATTTGCAGAAGCTATAAAGAGAATATATAATAATGAACCAATAAGCAAATTATTTGAAGCATAATAGTTAATGTATTAATACATAATATACATAAAGAAAACCTCTAGATAAATCTGGAGGTTTTGTTTTATAACTATTTATATAATAATGAAATATTACAGTTAACAAATTGTAACTTTTATATGAAACTATATTAAAAACTGTGAAAAAATGATAAATTTATAATTGTTAGTTAATTTTTAAATTAATTAAGCAATAAATATTTAATAAGTTAAAATGTGGAGGTATTAAGACATGGAAGGTGTTTTAGGTAAAGTATTAATAGTTGATGATGATGAAAATATTTGTGAAGTAATAAATATGTATGTAAAAAGTGCTGGATACGATACAAGAGTTGCACATAATGGTAAAGAAGCAGAAGAAATATTTTTAGACTATAAACCGGATATAGTTCTTTTAGACGTTATGATACCAAACATAGACGGAATAGATGTTTTAAAATGGATAAGAAAAGAAGGTACAACTCCAGTAATCATGCTTACAGCAAAAGGAGATACATTTGATAAGGTTTTAGCTTTAGAACTTGGTGCTGACGATTACATAGTTAAACCATTTGAACCAAAAGAATTACTTGCAAGAGTAAAAGCTGTAATGAGAAGATATACAGCAGATAATACAAATAAAGAAGTAATTCAATATAATGATTTAACAATAGATGCAAATTCATATAGAGTAATTTATAAGAATAATGAAATTAAAATGCCACCTAAAGAATTTGAACTATTATATTATTTAGCATGTAATAAAAATAGAGTTTTCACAAGAGAACAATTATTATGTGAAGTTTGGGGATATGATTATCCAGGAGACTCAAGAACTGTTGATGTTCACGTTAAGAGATTAAGAGAAAAGTTACATTCAGGAGATACTTGGCAAATTGAAACAGTTTGGGGGGTTGGCTATAAATTTGAGGTGAAATAGATGAAAAAGCACAGCTTAGCATATAGGCTTATAATAACATTCACATTAATAGTAGTAATCGCGCTTGTAATAGTAGCAGGAGTTTTATCTTTATGGATTAGACAAACTTATTTTGATCAAAAGAAAGAGCAATTAAATAGAGAAAGTAACATAATAGAAAGTGCAGCCATAGCTTATTTATCTTTGGATAAAAGTTCAAACTTAACAACGTTAAATAATGTAATGAACTTTGTAAGCAAAACTATAGATGCAGAAATATTAGTTACAGATAATCTAGGATATACATATGCTGTTTCTAATAGTGGATATGAAAATTATAAGTTTTCTAATGCAGGAATTCCTAAAGAAGATATGGATGTGTTGAAGCAAGGGAAGTCTATAGAATATGGAAATGTAAAAAGTGCATCTCAAAATAATTATGTATATTTAAAGCCTATTTTTAATAAAGATTATTTTAGCGGAGTAATAATAATGGTTATTCCGACTGATAGTATGTTATCTCCTATAATTAAAATAAATAAAATTATATGGATAACTGCTTTAATTGTAATAATTATTGGTGGTATATTTGTGTATTTTTACAGTAAAAAATCTTTAATAAAGCCTATAGATGAAATAACTGCAGCAGCAAGAAGAATATCTAAAGGTGGAGTTAATGAAAGACTTAATATTAATCAAAATAATGAAATAGGAGAACTTGCAGAATCATTTAATATAATGGCACAATCTCTTCAAACAGTTGATGATAATAGGAGAGCTTTTATATCAAATGTATCACATGAATTAAGATCACCTATAACCTCAATAAAAGGATTTATATCAGGAATATTAGATGGTGTAATTCCGAGAGATAAAGAAGGATATTATTTAAAAATTGTATATGAAGAAACTGATAGGTTATCAAGATTAATAAATGATTTGTTAGATATATCAGCTTTAGAATCAGGAAAAATAAAGCTTAATAAACAAGAAATTGATATAAGTAATATGTTAAGGTACACAATTACTAAATTTGAAAGTGCTATAAATAAAAAAGGATTAAATGTTGATGTTGTTTTAGAGCAGGAACATCAATATGTAATTGGAGATAATGATAAAATAACACAAGTAGTAACAAACTTAATAGATAATGCAATAAAATATTCTTATGAAAATGGTAATATAAGAATAAACACGAAATCCAAAGGTGATAGAGTGCTTGTGAGCATTTATAATGATGGTGAGTTATTAACTAAGGAGCAATTAATAAAGATTTGGGATAGATTCTATAAAGCAGATGTATCAAGAACTAACAAAGTAAGTACAGGGCTTGGATTATCTATAGTAAGGTTAATTCTTACAGAACATGGTGAAGATATTTGGGTCGAAAACTATAAAGATACTGGTGTTATGTTTACATTTACTTTAATCAAGAAATAATTTTGGTGATATTTATGAAGAATAAGAATGATAAGGGTAAAATAAATATAAAAAGTAAAAAAGTTGTTGTAACTAAGAAAAAAATTATTATAGCATTAGTAATAATATTAATTATAGTAATAACTACTTCACTATCAGTTGCATATGCTATGAATAGTATAAATAAAATTATTGATAAAAAGATTGAAAGTGTGTTAGAACAAAATAATTTAAGTGGAGTTATAAGCAAAGTTGCGCCATCTTTAGTAACTATAGGAGAAAATTATGATGATGCTACCTCATCAAAGGTATCTCAAAAAAATTCAACTGGAATAGTTGTTGATAGTGGTGGATTGATAATTACTTCTTATGAAAAGATTAAGGATTATAAAGAAATATTTATAGATATACCAGCAAAAGGAGTAAAACCGCTTAAGGGTACTTTAATTGGATATAATAAAGAGGCAGATATGGCATTAATAAAAATATCTGCAAATGGATTAACACCAATTTCATTAGCTAGTTCTAGCTCAGTAAAAGAAGGTGAAAGTGTCTATGCAATAGGAAATTCTTTAAGCAATAATTATATAGGTCTAATTACTTCAGGGATCATAACATCTACAAATCATAAAATTAAAATGAATGATGAATATTGTTCTATAATACAAACAAATGCTGTTATGAATGAAGAAAACTTTGGGGGAGTACTTTGTAACTCTAAAGGAGAATTAGTAGGCTTAAATAGTAGATACTTAACTCAAGAATTTAACAAAGATGGATTATATTTTGCATCTAGTATAGATATGATAAAAAAATCTTTAAATAGTATAATAAAAAAAGAAGATCTTATAGGAATACGTGGTGTTGAGGTAAATGTTAGCAATGAGTATAAAAAAGGTTTTTACATAAAAGATGTAATAACTGATAGTAATGCTCAAAAAGGTGGGCTTAAGCCAACAGACATAATATTAACTGCTAATGATACTAAAATTTTATCTTATGATGATTTGATAAAAGTACTTAAAGATGATAAGTATAAGGGTAATATAAAATTTAAGATACTAAGAAACGGTGAGATAGAAAAGATAACTATAAATCTATAATTTAAAAGGAGTATAGCGAGTGATTATAGTATAATCATAAGCTTACTCCTTTTAATATTTTTTTAATATATTTTGAAATTTATAGTACGCTTTTTTTATTATCAAAATTTAGTATAATATTTAATAGGTATTTGAATAAATAAATTTTTATTGTAGAAGATTATAAAATATAAGTAGTTTAGAAAGAGGAGATAAAATGTTCATAATAGTAGGACTTGGAAATATAGGTGAAAAGTACGAAAATACTAGACATAATATTGGTTTTGATAGTGTAGATTATATAGCTAATAAGTATAATATAGATATAAACAGGAAAAAATTTAAAGGGGTTTATGGAGAAGGATTTATTGAAGGAGAAAAGGTAATTTTAATTAAGCCTTCAACATTTATGAATTTAAGTGGAGAATGTGTCAGGGAAATACTTGATTTTTATAAACTTACAAATGAGGATATTATAGTTTTATATGATGATATAAGTTTAGATGTAGGTAAGATAAGAATAAGAGAAAAGGGAAGTGCTGGGGGACATAACGGAATAAAAAATATAATATCACATTTAGGCACTGATAAATTTTCAAGAATTAAAATAGGAGTGGGACAACCTAAAGGAGATTTAATAAATCATGTTTTAGGAAATTTTTCAAAAGAAGAAAGAGAAGTTTTAGAAGAAAGTTTAGATGTTACTAAGCTTGCTGTAGATGAAATAATAAAAAGTGATATAAGCTCAGCTATGAATAAATATAATGGATTTAAAGCTAAAAAAAGTATTTAAGGATGGTGTATAAAATGAGATTAGAGGGGTTAATGGAGCCCTTAATTGAAAGTAAAAAATTTAATGAAATAAAAGAAAATATAAATAATAAAAAGTTTCCATTAGGGATATATGGACTATCAGAATCTGGTAGAACATATTTAATGAATGCTATATTTGAAAGTTCTAATGAGTCTTTAGTTATAGTTACAAACAGTGATATAGAAGCAAAAAATTTATATGAAGACTTAAGTTTTTATACAACAGAAGTTTATTATTTCCCTGTAAGAGAGGTTGTTTTTTATAATATAGATGCTATCTCAGGTGATTTAAGATGGGCTAGACTTAAGGTAATAAAAGAAATATTAAATAAAAAGAAGAAAATAATAGTTACATCCATAGAATCTTTTGCAGCAAGCTATACTCCAAGAGAATATTATGAAAATCATAAAATAGAATTATCAATAAATAATGAAGTGGATTTTAATGATATAAATAGATTGCTTGTTGAAGGCGGGTATGAAAGAGTTGAAATGGTTGAAGGAAAAGGTGAGTTTGCTTTAAGAGGTGGAATTCTTGATGTATACCCTCCAGATTCAATTTATCCTTATAGAATAGAGTTATTTGGAGATGAAATAGATTCTATTAGAAGATTTAATGTGGAATCTCAAAGAAGTATAGATAAGGTTGATAAAGTTAGTATTTTTCCTGCTAAAGAAATAATAATAGATGATAATGTTATAGATTATGCTAAAAATACTTTAATAAAAGAGTTGAATAAAGCTTTAGAAAATAATAAAAATAAAGATAGTAAGGAAAAATTAAAAGAAATAATAAATAGAAACTTAGAATCTTTAATTCAAACTTCAAGTTTTGAAACTATAGATTCATATCTTCCATTTTTTTATGAAAACTTAGAAAGTTTATTTGATTATTTTAAAGGATATAATTTCGTGATTGATGATACAACAAGGTCTCTTGGAAAGTTAGAAGGTACTTATAGTGAATTTAGAGAAAACTTTTCAATGTTTCTTCAAAAGGGAAATATACTTCCTAAACATTCTGAATTACTTTTAGATTATAGTGAAGTTTTAGATAGGTTTGAGGAATGTAAATTAATAACTATGGATACCTTTAAAAAGGTTAGAGATATACTAAAGCCTCGTTCTATAATAAATATGTCTCAAATAACACTTCACAATTATCAAGGACAGTTAGATTTACTTATAGATGATATAAAAGATAAAAAGAGTAAAGGCTTTAAAAGCTTAATTCTTTCAGGAACAAGAACTAGAGGAGAAAGATTAGTAGAAACTTTAAGAGATAGAGAAATTGAAAGCGTTTATAAGGATAACGTTGATAAAATATCTTGTGGGGAAGTCGTAATTACTTTTGGAAATCTTCTTAAGGGATTTGAATTTCCTGATGAAAAGTTATGTGTAATATCAGATAAAGAAGTATTTGGGGAGGCGAAACGAAAAATCCCTAAAAAGAAAAAGGTTAAAAAGGGTATAGCTAAAATAAATTCATTTACTGAATTGAAAATAGGTGATTATGTAGTTCATGCAAATCACGGAGTTGGTGTTTATAAAGGAATTAAACAAATAGAAGTAGCGGGAAATAAGAGAGATTATTTGGATATAGTTTATCAAAAGGGCGATAAGCTATATGTTCCTGTTGACCAACTTGACCTTATACAAAAGTATATAGGAACTGAAGGAAAGACTCCTAAGGTAAATAAACTTGGTGGAACAGAGTGGCAAAAGGCTAAGAGTAAAGTTAAACAATCAATAAATGAAATAGCTAAAGATTTAGTGAAACTTTATGCAACTAGGGCTACTTTAAAAGGTTATAAATTTAGTAAAGACACAGAGTGGCAAAGACAATTTGAAGATGAGTTTCCTTATGAAGAAACACCAGATCAACTTACATCACTTTCAGAAATAAAAAGTGATATGGAATCTGTAAAATCAATGGATAGACTTCTTTGTGGAGATGTAGGATATGGAAAAACTGAAGTTGCTTTAAGGGCAGCATTTAAAGCTGTTATGGATGGAAAGCAAGTTGCATTTTTAGTACCAACAACTATACTTGCAGAACAACATTATAAGAATATGATTAAAAGATTTTCAGATTTTCCAATAAAAATTGATATGATAAGTAGATTTAGAACTGCAAAAGAACAAAAAGCTACGATACAAGCAGCAAAAGAAGGAAATGTTGATATATTAGTTGGAACTCATAAATTAGTAGCAAAAGATATTCAATTTAAAGACTTAGGTCTTTTAATAATAGATGAAGAGCAAAGGTTTGGAGTTAAACAAAAAGAAAAAATAAAAGAATTAAAGAAGAATGTTGATGTTCTTACATTAAGTGCAACACCAATACCAAGAACTCTTCATATGTCATTAACAGGTGCTCGTGATATTTCTGTAATAGAAACACCTCCTGAAGAAAGATATCCGGTTCAAACTTATGTTATAGAACAAAATGATCAACTTATAAGAGATGCTATACTTAGAGAAATGAACAGAGGAGGGCAAGTATTCTTTGTTTATAATCGTGTTGAAAGTATTGAAAGCATGGCAAATTATATAAAAGAATTAGTTCCAGAAAGTAAAGTAACGTTTGCCCATGGTAGAATGACAGAAAGACAACTAGAAAAAGAAATGATGGACTTTATGGATAAAAAGTATGATGTGTTAGTATGTACTACCATAATAGAAACTGGTATAGATATACCAAATGTAAATACTATAATAGTATTTGATGCAGATAAGATGGGGCTTTCACAATTATATCAATTAAGAGGTAGAGTTGGGAGATCTAATAAGATAGCTTATGCTTATCTTTTATATACTAAGGATAAAATATTAACAGAAGTAGCTGAAAAGAGGCTTAAGGCACTAAAGGATTTTACTGAACTTGGATCTGGATTTAAAATAGCTATGAGAGATTTAGAAATAAGAGGTGCCGGAAACATGATGGGTTCAGCTCAACATGGTCATATGGCTACTATAGGTTATGATTTATATTGTAGAATGCTTGAAGATACAATAAAAATTATAAAAGGTGAGATTACAAAAGAACCAGTTGAAACTACTGTTGATATTAAAGTTGATGCATATATTCCAGGAACGTTTATATCAGATGAAAATCAAAAGATTGAAGTTTATAAAAAAATTGCAGCTATTGAAAGTTATGAAGAATACATGGAAATTAAAGATGAATTAGAGGATAGATATTCAGATATTCCAGATTCAGTTTATAATTTAATGGATATAGCTTATATAAAGAGTAAAGCTAAGCAACTTAATATAGAAGAAATAAAAGAAACGCCAAAAGGAATATTCTTTAAATTTGAAGAAGGCGATAAAGAACATAAGGAAGTATTTAAAATATTAATAGATAAATATAAAGATAATGTAATACTTAAGTTTGGCAATATACCTGAATTTCAGTTCAAGCAAAATGGATTCAAGAAAGAGGAAATATTACCATTCTTTAAAAATATGTTAAATAACATATTAAAAGTAATAAATACTTAATTCTATATAATTGAACTTAATAAATAATATGTTATACTAAAAACAGTGAAATTTTAACAATTAGGTACTTTATAATAAATAGTAAAGCGAGGGAAAGTTAGTGGGTAGAATTAAAAGAATTGTAGCTTTAGGTTTAGTTGCAATATCAAGCATGGTATTTGCTGGATGTAACATGATACAAAAAACTCCTGAAGCAATAAAAAATGAAACCTTAGCAAAGGTTGGAGATCAAAAAATAACAAGAGGTGAAGTTGAAAAGGTTGTTGAAGGAAATGGATATTATCAACAATTAAAACAACAATATGGTGATAATTTACAAAATAATGAACAAGCAAAATCAATGTTATTACAATTACAAAAAAGTGCATTAGAAAGTCTTGTAGATCAAAAGGTTATGATTACTGAATCTGAAAAGAACAAATGGGTGTCAGATGAAGAAATAAATAAAAAAGTAGACTCTGAACTAAAAGAAATGAAAAAAGCTTATAAAACAGAAGAAGAATTTAAACAGGCTTATGAAGCAAGTGGCTATAAGGATGAAAATGAATTAAAAGAAAATTTAAAAGAACGTATTATAGTATTAAATGTTGTTGAAAATCATATATATAAAGACGTAAAAGTTACAGATGCTGATGTGAAGAAATATTATGATGAAAATAAAGCAACAACATATACAATAAAACCTGGTGCTGATGTATATCAAATAATAATAGCTGATGGAAAAGATGCTGAGAAGACTATAAAGAAGATAAGAGAAGATATAGTTTCAGGAAAAGCTAAATTTGCGGATATGGCAGCTAAATATAATATTGATGCAACAAAATCAACAGGTGGATCATTAGGTTATATAGATTATGATTCACAACAATATGATAAAACATTTATGGCTGCTATGAAGAAACTTAAAGATGGTGAAATATCACAACCTGTAAAAACACAGTTTGGATACCATTTAATAAAAGTAGAAAATGTTAAAAGCAAGGCAGAAGTAATACCATTTGATAAAGTAAAAGATTCAATTAAACAACAATTAGATCAAAGTAAAAAGAATAAAGCTTATACAGACACTCTTAAGAAGTGGAAAGATGAACTTGGAGTTAAAGTTTACGAAGATAAAATAGAACAAAAAAACTAAATGTTGTAAAAAGGACACCTAATTTTAGGTGTCCTTTTTGTTTAAATAATGGATATAAGTGCATAAAATTTCTATATAGTCAAATACTAATAATGTTACTAAATTTAACAGTATTTTATTAAGGAGGTTAAATATAAAATGAAAGCTACAGGAATTGTAAGACGTATAGATGATTTAGGTAGAGTAGTTATACCAAAAGAAATTAGAAGAACTTTAAGAATAAGAGAAGGAGATCCACTTGAGATATTTACAGATAGAGAAGGAGGAGTAATTCTTAAAAAATATTCACCAATTGGAGAACTTACAGATTTCTCAAAAGAATATGCTGAAAGCTTACAACAATCAATAGGTCATATAGTTTTAATAAGCGATAAGGACGCATTTATTTCAGCAAGTGGTGTACCTAAAAAGGATTATATAGATAGAAAAATAAGCAATGAACTTGAAGCAATAATGGATGCTAGAAAACCAGTTTTATTAGGAGAAGGAGGACAAAAATTAATTCCTTTACATAGTGATGAAGATACTTCAGAAATGACATCACAAGTTGTTGCGCCAATTATAGCTGAAGGAGATGCAATTGGTGCTGTAATAATTCTATCAAAAAAATCAGGTGAAACTTTAGGTGAATTAGAACTAAAATTATCTGAAACAGCAGCAGCATTTTTAGGAAAACAAATGGAACAATAAAAAACATATTATAAATTTAGTTAAAATAATGAATAAATAGTAATAATGCCTCTGAACTTACAATAATTATTATTAGTAAATCAAAAGTTTGGAGGTATTTTATGAAGAAACAATCCTTAATAAAGGGAAGTATAATATTAGGTACAGCAGGAATATTTGCAAGGTTTTTAGGTGTTTTTTTTAGATGGCCTCTTATTATGTTAATAGGAGATGAAGGAATGGCCTTTTATCAAATGTCATATCCTTTATATATGTTTTTTGTAGCTATAGCATCTGGAGTTCCGGTGGCTATATCTAAGATAGTTTCTGAAAATAATGCTATAGGAGATATAGAAGGCAGTTTTAAGGTTGTAAAAGAATCAACCTATATGATGCTTATATTGGGAGCAGGTACAAGCTTTTTCTTGTTTTTCTTTGCAGATTTCATAATAAAATTTGTTGAATGGGATCCTAAAGCTTATTATTCAATAATAGGAATATCATTTGCACCACTTATAATTTCAATAATGACAATATTTAGAGGATTTTTTCAAGGGCTTCAAAATATGACTCCATCAGCAGTATCACAAATATTAGAACAAGTTGGTAGAGTTATATTCGGTGTTGGACTAGCTGTATTATTTTTACCAAAAGGAATAGAATTTGCGGCAGGGGGTGCAGCATTTGGTGCAGCAGCAGGAGGTTTACTTGCAGGAGGATATTTATATATAAAATATATAAAAGTAAAAAAGCAATTTGGTATTAAAAAAGTAAAAAGTGATATAGACATAATGAGTAAAATATTAAAGATTGCAATTCCGATATCATTGGGAGCAACTGTTGGTACAATAATGAGTTTGATAGATTCTATATTCATACCACAAAAACTTTTAGAAGCTGGAATTATAAGAAGTGAAGCAAATATTTTATATGCACAACTTACAGGGAAAGCGTCTGTTATTGTAAATATACCAATGACATTATCTATGGCATTATCTATTTCTTTAATTCCTATAATTGCAGAAGAATTTATACTAAGGAGAAGAAAAAATGTGGAAAATAAGACTAACCTTGCAATTAAAATATCAACAGTAATAGCCATACCATGTATGTTTGGAATGTTTTTTATGGCAGAACCTATAATGAAACTTATATTTCCAGGAAGATTTGAAGGTTTTGAAATACTTAAATATTTATCTTTAACAATTCCATTTATAATATTAACTCAGACTACTACAGCAATCCTTCAAGGTGTTGGAAAATATATATTGCCAGTAGTAAATCTTTTTATAGGATGTTTAATAAAATTAATTTTAACTATAAAATTAGTTCCAATATCAGAATTAAATATATATGGTGCTGTTATAGCAAGTATAGCTGCATATATAACTACAACAGCATTAAATGTAATATTATTAAAGATAACTTTAAAAACTAGAATAGATATAATAAATAATGTAATAAAGCCAACATTAGCATCATTTATAATGTCTATATTAGTTTTAGTTTCATATGATAAAATATTAATTTATACAATGAGCAATGGTCTATCTTGCTTAATATCAGTATTTTTAGGTATTATAATATATATGGCCTTAATAGTTGTAATGAAAGTTTTTGATGTTAATGAGGTAAGAAACAGAATTTACAAAAAATAATAAAAAAGGAGAAATACCTAATGATTAAAATAGTTGGTTTAGGACCAGGAGCAAGTGATGCACTTACAGTAGGTGCTTTAAGAGTTTTAGAAGAAAGTAAAAACATATATTTTAGAACAGAAATTCATCCAACAGTTGATTTTATAAAGTCAAAAAATATAAAATTTAACACTTATGATCATTTTTATGATAGTAGTAAAAGTTTTGATGAAGTTTATAAAAATATAGCAGAAGATTTAATAAAAGTTTATAAAGAATTTGGCGATGTTGTTTATGCAGTACCAGGACACCCTTTAGTTGCAGAAAAGTCAGTATCAAACATTATGGAACTTTGTGATAAAGAAAATATAGAATATGAAATTTTGCCTGCAGTTAGTTTTGTCGATGCTATGATGGATAGATTAAAAATAGATCCTATAGAAGGACTAAAGATTATTGATGCATTTGATATAAATAATCAAATATTAGATAAGAGAATAGGAACTATAATAACACAAGTTTATAATCCTTTTATAGCATCAGAAGTTAAACTTAAGTTATTAGAATGTTATGATGATGAAACTGAAATAATTTATGTAAGAGCAGCAGGAATAGAAGGTCTTGAAAGTATAAGAAAAATACCAATATATGAGTTAGATATGCAAGAGGATATAGATTACTTAACTTCACTTTATATACCTAAAGATTTAAATAATAAAAAAGATATAAATGATTTAATTGCTCTTATAGATACATTAAGAGGAGATGATGGTTGTCCTTGGGATAGAGAACAAACTCATGAAAGCTTAAAAGACGCCATAGTTGAAGAAAGTTATGAAGTAAAAGATGCAATTGAAAAAGAAGATGATGATGCCTTAATAGAGGAATTAGGAGATGTTTTATTACATGTAATATTCCATTCATCAATAGGTAAAGAAGATGGATACTTTGATTTCAATGATGTAGTTTTAGGAATATATAATAAAATGATAGAAAGACATCCACATATATTTGGTGAAGAGAATATAGATACATCAAGTGAAGTAGAAAAAAGTTGGGATGAAATAAAAAAAGAAGAAAAAGGCTTTGAGACAGTTACACAGGAATTAGAAGGGGTAGCTAAAGCATTACCAGCTTTAATAAGAGCTCATAAGATACAAAATAAAGCAAGAAAAGTTGGTTTTGATTGGGATAATGTAGAGGATGCCTCAAAGAAGGTTATAGAAGAATTAAATGAAGTATTAGAAGTATATAATACTAAAGATAAGGATAGAATAACAGAAGAAGTAGGAGACTTACTATTTGCTTGCGTTAATGTTTCAAGATTTTTAGAGGTAAATGAAGAGGAAGCGTTAAATAAAACAATAGATAAGTTTATAAAAAGATTTAGTTATATAGAAAGTGCTGCGCTTAAAAATAATAAAACATTAAAAGAAATGACATTACAGGAAATGGATGAGCTTTGGAATGAAGCGAAAAAACAAGAATTATAAGTAATTTTAGAAGGAATTTTAAAGACTTTGTAGAATATATAATTCAATGAAATTCTATATTTCCAAGATAATGTATTTAATTTGCTTTTTTTTACAAAAATATATAAATATTTATTCATTGAGTGTAGACGAGAGTAAAAAGTAATAATATAATAAGATAATGTAAGTGTAGTACATAAAAGAATTAGTTACTACTATAAATATATAACTAGTTATTTAAGGAGGATGTAATTGTGAATAAAGCAGAATTAATTACTAGCATGGCTGAAAAGTCAAAGTTAACTAAAAAAGACGCAGAATTAGCTTTAAAAGCATTCATAGAAAGTGTTGAAGAAGCTTTAGAAAATGGAGAAAGAGTTCAATTAGTTGGATTCGGAACTTTCGAAACTAGAGAAAGAGCTGCTAGAGAAGGAAGAAACCCAAGAACTAAAGAAATAATCAAAATTCCAGCATCAACTGTTCCAGTATTCAAAGCTGGTAAAGAGTTTAAGGAAAAAGTTAATAAATAATTTTTTGAACCCGAGGAGACTCGGGTTCTTTTATAAATTAAAGCTTTATTGAATTATAATAATATTTTTAGGAATAATATTAAAGAAGGTGATTTTGTGAGATTAGATAAGTATTTAAAGGTTTCAAGATTAATAAAAAGAAGAACAATTGCAAAAGAAGCTTGCGAAGGTGGAAGAGTTTCTATAAATGGAAAAGTTGCAAAATCAGGAACCAAATTAAAGGAAGGCGACATAATAGAGATAACTTTTGCAAATAGAAGTTTAAAAGCTGAAGTCCTTAATTTGGCAGAGCATGTAAGAAAAGAAGATGCAAAAGATATGTATAGAATTTTAGATGGAGAAGAAATAGACTAATTTTATCTCTTTATAAGATATTAATTAAGAATATACATATGTATAAAAACATATATTTTTTAATAAGAATAATATCTTAAAGGAGAATAAAATGGAAAGAAAATCTGATTCTATAAATTTGTGTAAGAGTTTTATGACACTTGAAGATAGGAAGAAGCTTTCATTAACAGGTGTAGATGAAGTTTTAGGTTTTGATGAAGAAAAAATAATTTTAAATACTATACTTGGAAGGCTAAAAATAAATGGTCAAGGTCTAAAAATGAATAAACTAGATGTAAAAAATGGTGATGTAACTGTAGAGGGTTATATAAGTAGTATAATTTATCAAGGTAAAGCAAAAAAGAAACATAAAAAATTAAACATAAAAAAGCTTATAGGTAGGGAATAAAAATGCCTTTAGAGTTAGAAGTTCAGTTTGAGATTATAATATATGCTTTAGCTTCTGGAATTATATTAGGAGTTTTTTTTGATATATATAGATTAATAAGAGGAAATGATGGACATAAACTTATAATAGCAATACAAGATATATTATTTTGGTTATTATGTTCTATAATTATTTTTATTTTTTTGCTTTATACAAATTATGCTTTTTTAGGAACTTATGTATACTTGTGCATGGGTTTAGCTTTATTCATATACTTAAAACTTTTTAGTAAGATAGTTTTTAAGATTGAAAAAACTATTTTGTCTGGATTTAAAACTATTATAAGATGCAGTTACAAGACTTTTAGTTATCCTATTAGAATTATGTGGTCTAAGATTTTAAACAAAAACTAAATATAATTAAAAATAACTTGAATTAAAGGTTCAGAGTGTTTAAAATATATTTATAGAAGTTAAAAAATGAGGTACTATGGATGATAAAAAAGATAAAAGGGAAGAATTTAATAATATTATTGCTATGCCTTGTTTTTTTGTTTGGTTTTATTAGACAGGAAAGAGCTATTAAAAGAATAGAAAGTGAAATAGCAAATAAACAAACAGAATTAGAAACACTGAAAAAGAAAAACAAGCAACTTGAAGAAGAAGTTAAAAGCGCTAATTCTGATGAATATATTGAGACCTTAGCGAGAGAAAGGCTTAATATGGTTAAGCCTGGAGAAAAAATCGTAAATTATAAAAAAGAGGACTCAAAGACTAAAGATTAGGTTATTCAAAATAACATATATATATTTTATTTAATTAAGGAGGAGTCTTTTAAACATGACCTTAGAGGCAGGAAACATATTAGAGGGTACAGTGGTAAATATCACTAATTTCGGAGCTTTCGTAGAATTAGAAGGCGGAAAAACAGGTCTAGTTCATATATCAGAAGTAGCAGATTCTTTTGTAAAGGACATAAGACAACATTTAAAAGAACAAGATAAGGTAAAGGTTAAAGTTATCTCAATTGATGATAATGGTAAAATTAGCTTATCAATAAAACAAGCTGAACCAAAACAAAAAAAATCAGTTAGACCAGCTGAATTTGATTGGGCAGCAGAAAAGAAAAAGGTTTCTGGAAATTTTGAAGATAAAATGTCAAAATTTTTAAAAGACAGCGAAGAAAGAATGCAAGATGTTAAAAAGCATCAAGATTTCAGAAGTAAAAGTGGTAAAAAATCATTTTAAAAAGTAGATCATCATATAAATTTAATATATAAATCTATATAAGTAAAAAGCCGTAGATAAGAAAACTACAGGCTTTTTATTATATTAAAAATAAAATAAAATAAATTTCAAAAAAAATGTTGACAGTTATATAGCTATAATATATAATAACTATTGTCGTCAGGAAATGACAGAGAAAAACGCATGCCGAAGTGGCGGAACTGGCAGACGCACAGGACTTAAAATCCTGC
>NZ_JAUNLM010000096.1 GCF_030532265.1 Clostridium sp.
AATGTTTTTCTCACCTCGAAGATTATTTTATCATAATTACAATTCAGCGCAAATTATAATTTTTCTATTAATTACTTAACATAATATTTAGAATAATAAATAGAATTTAATGTTAAAATTATGTATAATTATAGATATTAATAATTTAAAATACATAAATGGAAATTATATTAAATAATATTTTATATTATTTAAAAGAAATTAACTTATAGTAGATATTTTAAATTACTTTAAAAATAGTTTGGAGGATTTATAATGACTGAAAAAATTGATATTTATGTTATGTATGATTATATAATAGAAGAAATTCAAAAGGGAAATGATATTAAATTTCAACATATATCATATATAAATGAAAGAGAAGATTTAAATGAAGAAAATGTGGAGTATTTTATAAAAAAAATATTATATATTGAGAACAACATAAATTCTTTTGGAAATGAAAATAGAGTTATAATTTCAAAAAATTGTACAAGATGTATAGACTGGATTAAGTATGGAGATAGAATTTATAGGGAATTAAGTTCAAAAAGTTATAAAAAGAGAGAAGAAAAAATTGAAGAAGAATTTGGGGGAGGAGATGATAGCTCTAGAGATTCAGTGAGTTTAATAGATGATGCAATAAATAATTTTTCAGGAATAATTTATGGAAATGTTAGTAATGCAAGTACTATATATGGAATGGATAAGTTTAATACTCCTAGGGGGCATGGATTTGCTGCTGAAAATGCTAATCACTTACACGATAAAATAAATCATTTTGATTTTTTTGGACAAGGAAAAGTTAAGTTAACAGGAGAGGAAATTGATCCTAATACAGGACGCATTGTTAAAAATGGTGCTGATAGAGTAGTGGATGGAATTAATATTCAAACAAAGTATTGTTCCAGTGGATCAAAATGTATTTCAGAGTGTTTTGAAAATGGAAAGTTAAGATATTTAAATCCAGATGGCACACCAATGCAAATAGAAGTTCCTTCAGATAAGTATGATGCAGCAGTAGAAGCAATGAAAAATAGAATAAAAAGGGGAGAAGTTCCAGGAGTTACAGATCCAGAAAAAGCTAAAGATATTGTTAGAAAAGGTAATTTTACATATGAACAAGCTAAAAATATAGCTAAATTTGGAACTGTTGAATCAATAACATTTGATGCAGTAAATGGAGCAATAATAGCAACAGGAGCAATGGGGATAAGTGCTACATTAACTTTTGCTACTGTTATTTGGAATGGAGAAGACTTTGATGTTGCTATAAAAAAAGCAGCTTATGAAGGGTTAAAAGTTGGAGGAACTACCTTTGTTACAGCTGTTTTATCAAGTCAATTATCTAGAGCTGGCTTAAATAGTGCTTTAGTAGGAAGTTCAGAAGCTATTGTCACTTTAATGGGACCAAAGGCTTCAGCAATGCTAGTTAATGCTTTCAGAAGTGGTAGCAATATATATGGTGCTGCAGCAATGAAAAGTGCAGCTAAGATACTAAGAGGGAATGCAATAACAGGAGCTGTTTCAGTACTTGTATTATCTAGTTTTGATATAGCTAATATATTTAGAGGAAGAATTTCAGGAAGTCAATTATTTAAAAATATTGCTAACACAGCATCTACAGTAGCTGGTGGAACAGCTGGATGGGTAGGTGGAGCTGCAGCTGGAGCAGCTATTGGATCAGTAATTCCTATAGTTGGAACTGCTGCTGGTGGAATTGTAGGAGGAATACTTGGATCCTTTGCAGGAGGAGCTGCAGCTGGAAAAGCATCAGGAGCAGTATTAGATAATTTTATTGAGGATGATGCTAATAAAATGGTAAACATAATAGAAAAAGTATTTACAAAATTAGCTGAAGATTATTTACTTAATAAAAAAGAAGCTGAAAATATTATTGATAAATTAAAGGATGAATTGACAGGAAGTTTTCTTAAAGACATGTTTGCAAGTTCAGATAGGGAAATGTTTGCTAAGAATAGATTAGAGCCTATGGTTGAAGAAGAAGTTAAGAAGAGAAAGAAAATAAAAATGCCTTCAGATAAAGAAATCGCTAATGGACTACGTAAAGTATTAGAAGATTTATCTGATGAAGGATGCTTAATTTAGAAAATAACTATTTTGATGAATTTTTATCTTATTATATATTAATAGTAAAAACTAATAGGTATTATATAAAAGAGAGACTTTTATAAAAGTTTCTCTTTTTTTTAAATAAAATATAATAAAAAATATAAAAGGACATTTTTTGTCCTTTAAAATAAATATAATTATTTATGTAAATGAGGAGTAATATGAAAGAATTAAAAGACCCAAAGGTAAATAGAGTTTTAACTATCTTTGAAAAACTTAAAGATGGTGAGGGAATAAACACAAAGAAAAGTGCTGAAGAGTTTTGTGTTAATGAAAAGACTATTCAAAGAGATATTAATGACATTAGAGCATACATAGCTAATAACAACAAAAATTTATCAATAGTTTATAAAAGGAGTAAGAAGGCTTATTTTTTAGTTGAAGATGAGAATTTAGGCTTACATAAAAAAGATATATTAGCTGTTTGCAAAATATTACTAGAGAGTAGAGCTTTTTGTAATGAAGAAATGAATCACATAATAAATTCCATACTTCAAAATGTTTCCTATGAGGACAAGAAGTTTATAAAAGAGTTAATAGGAAATGAGCTTTTTAAATTTATTCCTCTTAAACATGAGGAAAAATTATTAGATAAAATATGGGATTTAAGTGAAGCTGTTCATCATAGGGAAGTTTTAGAACTACAATATAAAAAGACTAATGGAGAAATAGTAAAAAGAACTGTTAGACCAGTATCTATAATTTTCTCAGAATATTATTTTTACTTAATAGTTTACTTTAACAATTCGAAAATGGACATGCCTATAGTCTACAGAGTTGATAAAATCCTAAAATATAAAAACTTAAAAGAAAAGTTTAGAATAAGTGAGGCAAATAGATTTCAAGAAGGGGAGTTTAGAAAAAGAATTCAATTTATGTATTCTGGTGAACTTATGAGAATCAAATTTGAATTTACAGGACCTTCTCTAGAGGCTGTATTAGATAGAATTCCTACATCAAGGATAATAGAAAGTCATGAGGGGAAACACATTTTAGAAGCTGAAGTATTTGGAAAGGGAATAAAGATGTGGCTATTAAGTCAAGGAAGTGGAATAAAAGTTCTTTCTCCAGAGAGCTTTGCAAAGGAAATGGCCTTAGAAGCCAAAAAAATATGTGAACTATATACTTAAATTTACATATTAAAAATATCACTCAATACAAGAGATAAATTAAGTTTAAGTCAGTATTAAAATACAAAGTAAAACAAATATTTAATAAGCAGAAAAAGTAATTGACTGTATTTCAATATTAAATACATAAGAGTAAAACACATATAAAAATATAAAAATTGAAAGGATGATAATTATGTTTTTATTTCCACTACTACCTACACCAATAGCTTTAATACTGTTAATAGTAGTAATTGCCATGGGGCTATACTATAGCTTTTACATTAAACTAAACAAATTTGAATCTAATAAATTAGAAGTAGTAGAAAAACAAATGATGAAAATTACTAATGTTTTATTAGTATATATAATAATTATAGCGTTATTTAGGAATGATGGAGAGGCAAAAGTTTATATAGGGTTATTTGGAACAAATATATCCTTAGTATTATTTTATATAGCTTTAATTGGATCATATTTAGCCTTAAGAGAAGAAAGAAAAATATCAGATAGAGAAAAGGTATTAGACATTTCCTTTATTAATCACAAAAAAGCATTCTATTATTTAATTGGAGCTACCTTTGTAACAAGATTTAGCTTTAAAGCATATTTAGAAAATTCTAAAACATCAGTTTTAAGACTAATTATTATATTCATATTACTTTGTCTATTTCAGTATGAGATAAATAAAAACTTACAATTTTATACTAAGAAAAAAGTAAACTCCATAAGAGACATAATAAACAAAAATAACCTTAAGAAAAATATTGCCCTAGGACTTGTTCTTATATTTATTGTAACTTTTACAAGTGGAAAGTATTTCTTATCACCTAAGGAGAAAAAGATGTAAAAGTACACAAGGGAATGTGATCAGACCATGAAAGAACTTTTTAGTGACTATAAATAAAGCTTTATATAAAAACAATAAAACCTATGTAAGTTTACATAGAAAAACAGTAAAGACCATAGAGTTTTAGAGGAAAATTAATAATATTTATTATATAGAGAAATACTAGTTAGGAGGAAGAAAAA
>NZ_JAUNLM010000025.1 GCF_030532265.1 Clostridium sp.
AATTAGAAAATCCTATGAGAATAAGAGAAGTAAAGAAATCTATAGCCCAAATAAAGACCATCTTAAGAGAAGAAGAGTTAAGGGTTGTTGAACAGTAGATCTGGAAGGAGGTAAGCCTTAATGGAAAGAGGACTAAGAAAAAAGAAAGTTGGAAGAGTTGTTTCCGATAAAATGGATAAGACTATAGTAGTTGCAATCGAAACTAAAGTAAGACATCCACTATACGGAAAAACTGTTAACAGAACAACTAAATTCAAAGTTCATGATGAAAATAATGAAGCTAAAGTTAACGATAGAGTATTAATAATGGAAACAAGACCTTTATCAAAGGATAAGAGATGGAGACTTGTTGAGATAGTTGAAAAAGCTAAGTAATATAGCTTAAAGACTGAAAGGAGGGTAATCTAATGATACAACAACAAACTAGATTAAAAGTTGCTGATAACTCAGGCGCTAAGGAAATAATGTGTATCAGAGTATTAGGCGGATCTAAGAGAAAGTACGGTAACATTGGAGACATAATAGTTGCCAGCGTTAAAAGTGCAACACCAGGCGGAGTTGTTAAAAAAGGTGACGTTGTTAAAGCTGTTATTGTTAGATCAGTAAAAGGATTAAGAAGAGCAGATGGATCATACATAAGATTTGATGAGAATGCTGCAGTTATAATAAAAGATGATAAGCAACCAAGAGGAACACGTATCTTCGGACCTGTTGCTAGGGAGCTAAGAGATAAAGAATTTAATAAGATATTATCATTAGCACCAGAAGTTCTATAAGAGGAGGTGGCTGATTTGAAAATCCATGTAAGAAAGAACGACACAGTTGTAGTTATATCAGGAAAAGATAAAGGTAAAACAGGTGAAGTTTTAAAGGTATACCCAAAAACTGGTAAAGTACTAGTTCAAGGAGTTAATATAGTAAAGAAGCACCAAAAAGCAGGTAGAACTCAAGCTGAAAGTGCTATAATCGAAAAAGAAGCTGCAATAAACAGCTCAAAAGTAATGTTATATTGTACAAAGTGCAAAAAAGCTACTAGAATTAGCAATAGAATCTTAGAAGATGGTTCTAAGGTTAGAGTATGCAAGAAGTGCGGAGAAACATTCTAAAAACTGAAAGGAGGTTAACAATATGACAAGACTTCAAGAAAAGTATGAAAAAGAAATAATTCCAGCTATGATAGAAAAGTTTGGATATAAAAATATAATGCAAGTCCCAAGACTTGAAAAGATAGTAATCAACATGGGAGTTGGTGAAGCTAAGGACAATCAAAAAGTTTTAGAATCAGCTGTTAGCGATTTAACATTAATATCAGGACAAAAGCCTATATTAACAAGAGCTAAGAAATCAGTTGCTAACTTTAAGATTAGAGAAAATATGGCATTAGGATGTAAAGTTACATTAAGAAAGGCAAATATGTATGAATTTGCTGACAAGTTAATGTCAATTGCTTTACCAAGAGTTAGAGATTTCAGAGGAGTTTCAGCTAAATCATTTGATGGAAGAGGAAACTACTCACTAGGAATTAAAGAACAATTAATATTCCCAGAAATAGAGTACGATAAAATCGACAAAGTAAGAGGAATGGATATTATCTTCGTTACAACAGCAAACACTGACGAAGAAGCAAGAGAATTATTAAGATTCCTTGGCATGCCATTTGCTCAACAATAAGGAGGGATAAAGATGGCACGTAAAGCGATGATAGAAAAGTGGAATAAAACACCTAAGTATAAGACAAGAGCTTATACTAGATGCAGAATATGCGGAAGACCACATTCTGTATTAAAGAAATTCGGTATATGCCGTATCTGTTTCAGAGAACTTGCATATAAAGGCCAAATCCCTGGTTGTAAAAAAGCAAGTTGGTAATACTGAAGATATAGTGAAAGGAGGCACATTAAATGGTTATGACAGATCCTATAGCAGATTTGCTAACACGTATAAGAAACGCAAATGCTGTTAAACATGAAGTAGTAGAGGTACCTTCATCAAATGTAAAGAAGGCCGTTGCAAATATATTATTACAAGAAGGATACATCAAAGAAATTGATGAATACAATGATGGAGTAGTTCCAATGTTAAGAATAACTCTTAAGTATGGAGCTAACAATGAAAGAGTAATCACTGGATTAAAGAGAATATCAAAACCAGGATTAAGAGTATACTGCAAGAAGGATGAAACTCCTAAGGTTCTTAATGGTTTAGGAATCGCTGTTATCTCAACATCAAAGGGAATAATGGTTGATAGAGAAGCTAGAAAGAATGGCGTAGGTGGAGAAGTTCTTTGCTACGTTTGGTAGTATTTAAATAAGATTATATAATCGAGAGATTTTAACATATGTATGCAGATAGAGAAAAACAGGAGGTGCAATTATGTCAAGAGTAGGTAGATTACCAATTGCTATCCCTGCTGGTATCACAGTTACAGTAACACCAGATAACGTTGTTACTGTAAAAGGACCTAAGGGTGAGTTAGTAGAAGCTATGCACAAAGACATTAATATTACGGTTGAAAACAACGAAGTTGTTGTAACTAGACCTAGTGACGTTAAAGAGCACAGAGCTCTTCACGGATTAACAAGAGCACTTATAAACAACATGGTTAATGGAGTTGAAAAAGGATTCCAAAAGACTTTAATCTTAAACGGTGTTGGTTACAGAGCTCAAAAACAAGGAAATAAACTTGTTATGAACCTTGGATATTCACATCCAGTTGAAATAGAAATTATGGATGGTATCGAAATCGAAATACCTGAAGCTACAAAAGTTGTTGTAAAAGGAATCAACAAGCAAAAAGTTGGAGAAGCAGCAGCTCAAATAAGAAAATGGAGAAAACCAGAACCATACAAGGGTAAAGGTATAAGATACGAAGACGAAGTTATCAGACGTAAAGAAGGTAAAACTGGTAAGTAATAAAAGAAAGGAGTGAGCTTTATATGTTCAAAAAAGCAGACAGAAAAGCTAGCAGAAAGAGACGTCACTTAAGAGTGCGTAAGAAAGTTTTCGGTACTCCTGAAAGACCAAGACTTTCAGTATACAGAAGTGAAAAAAATATCTATGCACAAATAATAGATGATATAAACGCTGTAACAATAGTTGCTGCTTCAAGCTTAGAGAAAGATTTCTCAGCTAAGGGCGGAAATAAAGAAGGCGCTAAACTAGTTGGTGAATTAGTTGCTAAGAAAGCACTTGAAAAAGGATTAACAGAAGTTGTTTTCGATAGAGGCGGATATGTATATCACGGAAGAGTTCAATCATTAGCTGAAGGTGCTAGAGAAGCAGGCTTAAAATTCTAAGAAACGAGGAGGGAAATAAATGAGAATCGATCCTAGTACACTAGACCTTAAAGAAAAGGTTGTTAACATAAACAGAGTTACTAAGGTTGTTAAAGGTGGTAGAAACTTCAGATTCGCAGCTCTAGTTGTTGTTGGAGACGAGAACGGACACGTTGGAGTTGGAATGGGTAAATCTATCGAAATACCTGAAGCAATTAAAAAAGGAATTGAAGACGCTAAGAAAAACTTAGTATCAGTTTCAATGGTAGGAAATACAGTTCCTCACGAAATCCACGGAAGATTTGGAAGAGGAGACGTTCTTATCATGCCAGCTAAAGAAGGTACAGGAGTTATCGCTGGAGGTCCAGCTAGAGTTGTACTTGAATTAGCAGGAATAAAGGATGTTAGAGCTAAATCATTAGGTTCAAACAATCCTAACAACATGGTAAAAGCTACAATCAACGGATTAGCAAACTTAAGAACAGCAGAAGATATTGCTAAATTAAGAGGAAAATCTGTTGAAGAAATATTAGGTTAGGAGGGGAAATTGCATGGCTAAGTTAAGAGTTACTCTTGTAAAAAGCTTAATCGGTAGAAAAAAAGACCATATCGCTACTGCAAATGCCCTTGGACTTAAGAAAATAGGTAAAACAGTAGAGCATGAGGGAACTCCTCAAATCAATGGTATGATCAAAAAGATAAGCTACATGTTAAAAGTAGAAGAAGTATAATAAAGAGGAGGTGCAAGACGTATGAAACTTCATGAATTAAAACCAGCAGCTGGAAGCAGAAAAGCTCCTAAGAGAGTAGGAAGAGGAACTGGTTCAGGTTTAGGAAGAAACGCTGGTAAAGGTGAAAAAGGACAAAACGCTAGATCAGGTGGTGGAGTTAGACCAGGATTCGAAGGTGGTCAAATGCCATTATACAGAAGACTTCCTAAGAGAGGATTCACTAATATCTTCGCTAAAAAGATCGTTAGCATAAATGTAGATAGATTAAACATTTTTGAAAACGGTACAGAAGTTACTCCAGAAGTATTACTAGAAAGAAGAGTTGTTTCTAAAGTAATGGACGGAGTTAAGATTCTTGGAAACGGAAACTTAGAAAAGAACTTAACTGTTAAAGGATGTAAGTTCTCAAAATCTGCTATCGAAAAAATCGAAGCAGCTGGAGGAAAAGTTGAGGTGAAATAAGAATGCTATCAACCCTACGTAATGCCTGGAAGGTACCTGAACTGAGAAAGAGATTTTACTGGACAATATTTTTAGTGGCAATCTTTAGGATGGGAAGTCATATTCCTGTTCCTGGGATTAGCGCTGATTATTTAAAAAGTTTAACTCAATCAGGTAATTTGATGGGTTTCTATGATTTAATATCAGGAGGAGCCTTCAGTAGATTTAGTATTTTTGCTCTTGGTGTAATGCCATACATTAATGCATCAATTATAATGCAGCTTTTAACAATCGCGATACCTTCATTAGAACAACTTCAAAAAGAAGGTGAAGAAGGTAGGAAAAAGATACAAAATGCTACTAGATATGTATCTATTGTAATTGCAGTAATTCTTGCATTTGGAATGTATGCTACTATTTCTCAAATGGGAGCAACCATTGGTATGAAAACTGTACAAATGATAGTAGTCATTTTAGCATTAGTTGTTGGATCTACATTCTGTATGTGGTTAGGAGACCAAATTACCGTTAAAGGTTTTGGAAACGGTGTTTCAATCTTAATATTTGTAAATATAGTTTCTAGATTACCAATGACACTTAAGTCTATGATGATTTTAGAAAACTCAGGAGAAATAAGTATTGTAGAAATAGCATTATTTATAGTGTTTGCTTTAGCAACACTTGCAGGAGTAATATTCTTCTCACTTGCTGAAAGAAGAATTCCTGTGCAATACGCAGGCAAGGCAGTTGGGAACAAGGTTATGAAGGGACAGTCAACTCATATTCCTTTAAGCATTGTAGGATCAGCTGTAATAGCAATAATATTTGCTATGTCAGTAATGCAATTCCTACCAACAATTGCTGGATTCTTTCCACAACATGAATGGGCAAAATGGGTTACTAGTAGTCCTTGGAGTATATTTAATAGCAAAACTTGGATGTATCCAATCGTTTATTCAATATTAACTATATTCTTTACATGGTTCTATACTCAAGTTACATTTAAACCAGAAGAAATGTCAGAGAACTTGCATAAATCTGCTGGATTTATACCGGGTATTAGACCAGGTGAGCCTACAACTTTATACTTTGAAAGTATTCTTAATAGAGTATCTTTCATAGGTGGAATATTTGCAGCACTACTTGCTGTAACACCAATAGTTATAAATAACTATACTGCATTCAAAGGAATACAATTTGGGGGAACAGCACTTCTTATTGTAGTGAGTGTTGCTCTAGATTTCACAAGAAAACTAGAATCACAAATGATAATGAGACACTACAAAGGATTTCTTAAATAAGATTAAATAATGGAGATGATGCCCGTGAAAATTATTTTACTAGGTCCTCCTGGAGCAGGAAAAGGAACACAGGCAAAATCAATTAGTAATAGATATTCAATTCCACATATTTCAACAGGAGATATTTTTAGAAAGAATATTTCAGAAAATACTCCTTTAGGAATTGAAGCTAAAAAATATATGGATAACGGGCAATTAGTACCGGATTCAGTAACTATAGATATGGTTAAAGATAGACTTCAAGAAGAAGACTGTAAAAATGGATACCTATTAGATGGTTTTCCAAGAACAGTTGCTCAAGCTGAAGCTCTACAAGAGTTCTTAGATAGTAGAAATGAGGGATTAGATACAGCGCTATGTATTGAAGTTCCAAGTGAATTCATACTAGAAAGAATGACTGGAAGAAGAGTATGCCCAGCATGCGGAGCAAGTTATCACGTTAAGTTCAATCCACCAGCGGTTGAAGGAAAATGTGATCTTTGTGGTAGTGATATAGTACAAAGAAAAGATGATACAGAAGAAACTGTAAAAGAAAGACTTGACGTATACGAAAAGCAAACTCAACCACTAATTGATTTTTACAGAGAAAAGAATTTACTTTCAACAGTTGATGGAACAAAAGCCATTAATGAAGTATTTGAAAGTATATGCGATATATTAGGAAGCGCTAAATAATGATTCAAATTAAAGATGATTTAGCACTTAACCTGATGAGAAAAGCAGGAAAAATAGTAGGAGAAACACTTCTATTATTAGAAAAAAATATAAAACCAGGTATAAGCACTAAAGAATTGGATACAATAGCAGAAAAGTTTATAATAGAGCAAGGAGCTATACCATCTTTCAAAGGATTATATGGTTTTCCAGCTACATTATGTATTTCTGTTAATGAGCAAGTAGTTCATGGTATACCGGGAGGTTACATATTAAAAGATGGTGACATAGTCAGTATCGATTGTGGAGCTTTAATTGATGGTTATCATGGAGATGCAGCGAGAACTTTTCCTGTAGGAAATGTTTCAGAAAGTGCAAAAAAGCTTATACAAGTTACAAGAGATTGTTTCTTTGAGGGAATTAAGTTCGCTCAAATTGGAAATAGATTATCAGATATATCTAGTGGAATACAAAATTATGTTGAATCAAATGGATTTTCAGTTGTGAAAAGTTTTGTAGGACACGGGATAGGCAGAGATCTACATGAAGATCCTGAAGTACCAAATTTCGGTAGACCAGGTAGAGGTCCAATACTTACAAAGGGCATGGTTTTAGCTATAGAACCAATGGTTAATGAAGGATCCTTTAGAGTAAGAACTTTAAAAGATAATTGGACGGTTGTAACAAGTGATGGAAAACTGTCAGCACATTACGAAAATACAGTTGCAATTTTACCAGATGGTCCCGAAATATTAACACTAGTTAAATAAAGTGTTGCTTAGTTATAAATTTGCTTAAGTTATTGGAGCAGTTTATTGCTAAGGTAATCATCGAGGTGAAAAATTTGCAAAACAATGACTTGATTGGGAAGGTAGTACTTTCTTTAGCTGGTAGAGATAAAAATCATTTATATATAATAATAGATGTAATTGATGATAAGTTTGTGTTATTATCAAATGGTGATACAAAAACAATCAATAAACCTAAGAAAAAACAGGTTAAGCATTTGAGAATTTTGGAAGATATAGATGAACAAATAAAATCAGCCATTGTCAGCGATAGGAAAGATACTGACTTAAAAATTAAGAGATTTTTAAAATTAAAAGGCATTGTTAAGGAGGGTTGATTACCTTATGTCAAAAGATGATGTTATAGAAATGCAAGGAGTCGTTTTAGAATCCTTACCTAATGCTAACTTCCAAGTTGAACTTGAAAGTGGGCACAAAATTCTAGCACATATATCAGGAAAATTAAGAATGAACTTCATAAGAATTTTACCTGGTGATAAAGTTACAGTGGAGCTTTCTCCATATGACTTAACAAAAGGTAGAATTACTTGGAGAGCAAAATAAGATAGGATAGTCTATCAAATATTACAAGGAGGGTTAGCGATGAAAGTAAGACCATCAGTTAAGCCTATTTGCGAAAAGTGCAAAGTAATTAAAAGAAAAGGAAGAGTAATGGTAATCTGTGAAAATCCAAAGCACAAGCAAAAACAAGGCTAATATAGATAAATATTAGACAAAAAATACAGATTAGGTATTTAAAATTTATTGACTTTTTTGTCAAAGTCAAATATCATTATATAGGCATTTAATTAAATAATTAGATTTTAGGAGCGGCTGATAATAGAGAAAATTTTCTCTATTACCTAAAATTTTATTATATATATTCATATCTTCAAAGATTGAAGATAATAAATTTTTAGGCATTTCAATTACCAGGAGGTGTAAATTTTAATGGCAAGAATAGCAGGTATAGACCTACCAAGAGAAAAAAGAGTTGAAATAGGTTTAACTTATATTTATGGAATAGGATTATCTACTTCTCATAAAATATTAGCAGCTACAGGAATAAATCCAGACACAAGAGTTAAGGATTTAACTGAAGATGAAGTTAATGCTTTAAGAACTTACATTAAGGATCTTACTATCGAAGGAGACTTAAGAAGAGAAGTAGCTTTAAACATCAAGAGATTAGTAGAAATTGGATGTTATAGAGGAATTAGACATAGAAAAGGTCTTCCAGTAAGAGGACAAAAAACTAAGACTAATGCAAGAACAAGAAAAGGTCCAAAGAAGACTATTGCAAACAAAAAGAAATAGTTAGGAGGGAAAGCAATGGCAAAGGTTAAAAAAACTAGAAGAAGAAAAGATAGAAAAAATGTTGAACATGGTGCAGCACATATCAAGTCAACTTTCAACAATTCAATAGTTACTTTAACAGACGCTCAAGGAAATGCGTTATCATGGTCAAGTGCTGGAGCTCTAGGTTTCAGAGGATCAAGAAAAAGTACACCATTCGCAGCACAAATGGCAGCAGAAACTGCAGCTAATGCAGCAATGGAACACGGTTTAAAGAGCGTTGAAGTATATGTAAAAGGACCTGGTGCTGGAAGAGAAGCAGCAATCAGATCATTACAAGCAGCAGGATTAGAAGTAACTTTAATAAAAGATGTTACTCCAATCCCACACAACGGATGTAGACCACCAAAAAGAAGAAGAGTCTAGTATTTGATTCATACAGGAGGTGTAATTAATGGCAAGATATACTGGAGCTACATGTAGATTATGTAGAAGAGAAGGCATGAAATTATTCCTTAAAGGGGATAGATGTTATACAGATAAATGTGCTTTCACAAGAAGAAGTTATGCACCAGGACAACACGGAGCAGCTAGAAAGAAATTATCTAACTATGGTGTACAACTTAGAGAAAAGCAAAAAGCTAGAAGAATATACGGAGTGTTAGAAGGTCAATTCAGATCATACTATGAAAAGGCTGAACACATGAAGGGTATCACTGGTGAAAACTTATTAATGTTATTAGAATTAAGATTAGATAACGTTGTTTATAGATTAGGATACGGAGCTTCAAGAAAAGAAGCAAGACAATTAGTTAACCACGGACATTTCTTAGTAAATGGTAAGAGAGTTGACATTCCTTCATACAGAGTATCAGTTAACGATGTAATAACTGTTGCTGAAAAGAGTAGAGGAAGCGAAAAGTTCAAAACTTTCGTTGAAAATCCAAAGACTTTACCAAAATGGTTAGAAGCTAACGTTGAAAACTACGAAGGCAAAGTAGTTGCTGAACCAACAAGAGAAGATATTGACGTACCAGTTAATGAAACTCTTATCGTTGAGTTATACAGCAAATAATTGTAGTATTTGTTAGAAATATAAATTTATAACAAATATAGAATCAGTTGCCCTCAGAATAAGGTTGCCATTTTAAAAATAAGGAGGGTTCGTATGTTAGAAATCGAAAAGCCAATAATTGAATGTGTAGAGGCAAATGAAGACGGTACTTATGGTAAGTACGTTGTTGAACCATTAGAAAGAGGATATGGTATTACATTAGGAAATGCCCTAAGAAGAATATTATTATCATCATTACCTGGAGTTGCAACTACTTCAGTTAAAATTGATGGTGTACTTCATGAGTTTTCTACAATACAAGGAGTTAAAGAAGATGTTACAGAAATAATTCTTAACATTAAAGCTTTAGCTTTAAGAATGAATGGTGAAGGTCCAAAAACTATATATATAGATGCAAAGGGACCTGGTGTTGTTACAGGAGCAGATATAAAAACTGATGGAGATGTTGAGGTTGTTAATAAAGATTTACATATAGCAACTTTAGACAACGACGGAAGACTTTATATGGAGTTAACTGTAAACAGAGGTAGAGGATATGTTACTCAAAATAAAAATAAGAGTGAAGATCTACCAATATCAGCAATAGCTGTTGATTCAATATATACACCAGTTAAGAGAGTTAACTTTAAAGTAGAAAATACTAGAGTTGGTCAAATTACTGACTACGATAAGTTAACACTTGAAATTTGGACTAATGGAACTATAAAGATTGATGAAGCTATAAGCTTATCAGCTAAAATCTTAATAGAACATTTTAAATTATTCATGTCATTAACAGATGAGACTAATGATGTTGAAATTATGATAGAAAAAGAAGAAGATAAAAAGGAAAAAGTACTAGAGATGACTGTAGAAGAGCTTGACTTATCAGTTAGATCATATAACTGTTTAAAGAGAGCTGGTATAAATACAGTTCAAGAACTTGCTAACAGATCAATGGATGATATGATGAAGGTAAGAAATCTAGGAAAGAAATCCTTAGAAGAAGTTGAAAAGAAGCTTAAAGAGTTAGGCTTAAGCTTAAAGCTAGGCGACGAGTAAGGAGGTAAATCCATGGCAGTTAATCGTAAGTTAGGTCTTTCATCAGACCAAAGAAGAGCTATGCTAAGAAACTTAGTAACTAGTTTTTTAAAGCATGGTAAGATTGAAACAACTGAAACTAGAGCAAAAGAAACTAGAAGTTTAGCTGAAAAAATGATCACTCTTGCTAAAAGAGGAGATCTTCACGCTAGAAGACAAGTATTAGCTTTTGTTCAAGAAGAAGCTGTAGTAAAACATTTATTTGATAATATAGCTCCACAATACACTGAAAGAAACGGTGGATATACAAGAATGTATAAAAAAGGTCCTAGAAGAGGAGACGGAGCAGAAATGGTTATACTTGAATTAGTTTAATCATTTTGATGGGGATTAAGATGTGATCTTAGTCCCCGTTTTGTTATATATAAAAGTAAATTATATAGAGGTGTAATGATTTAAATATTCTGAATACAGTTGAAAGTTGAAATTTATGGTATATAATATTCTTAAATGTATATACATTTAAGTTACACTTGTATATAGTATATTATTTAAATAGCAAATAAAATAATAGTTAGTATAATTTTATGGAGGACCAAATGAGTCAAGAAATGATAAAATGTGAGAATTTAGTTTTTAAGTATACATCACATGAAGAGGGTATTGAAAAATATGCTATTAATGGTGTTGATTTAACAGTTAAAAAGGGTGAATTTTTAGTTGTATTAGGACATAATGGTTCAGGTAAATCAACGCTTGCTAAACATATGAATGCTTTACTTTTACCTACAGATGGTGTTGTTTATGTTGATGGAATTAATACAAAGGATGAAGAGAGAATATGGGATGTTAGAGCTAAGGCTGGTATGGTATTTCAAAATCCAGATAATCAAATGGTAGCAACAATAGTTGAGGAAGATGTAGCCTTTGGACCTGAGAATTTAGGAATAGATCCTAAAGAAATACGAAAACGTGTTGATGAAAGTTTAGAAAAGGTTGGAATGAGTGAATATAAAAGACACGCTCCGCACCTTTTATCAGGAGGACAAAAACAAAGGGTTGCTATAGCAGGAATATTAGCTATGAAGCCTGAATGTATAATATTTGATGAACCAACAGCAATGCTTGATCCATCAGGCAGAAAAGAAGTTATAAAGAATATAAAAGAGATAAATAAAGAATATGGTATTACAATCGTTTTAATAACTCATTATATGGATGAAGCTGCTGAAGCTGATAGAATAGTAGTTATGGACGATGGGAAGCTTATTATGGGTGGAACTCCAAAAGAGGTTTTTTCAAAAGTAGAGCTTATGAAAAAAATTGGGTTAGATGTGCCACAAGTAACAGAGTTAAGTTATGAATTATCAAAAGAAGGTATAAATTTAGATAGCAAAATAATAAATGTAGATGAGATGGTGAATGCGTTATGTCAATTAAAATAGAGAATTTAACACATGTATATATGCAAAATGGGCCTTTTGAAAAAAAAGCATTAGATGATGTAAATATAGATATAAAAGATGGGGAATTTGTTGCTTTAATAGGTCATACTGGTTCAGGAAAATCAACATTAATACAACATATGAATGGATTATTAGAAGCAACATCAGGTAAAATTATTGTAGATGGTGATGATATAACAAAAGAAGGTGTGAAGCTTTCAGATGTTAGAAAAAAGGTTGGTTTGGTATTTCAATATCCGGAATACCAATTATTCGAGGAAACCATTGAAAAGGATATATCATATGGTCCTACAAATTTAGGTTTAGATAAAGATGAGATACATAGACGTGTAATAAAATCAATGGAAATGGTTGGTCTTGATTATGAGTTTTATAAGAATAAGTCTCCATTTGATTTAAGTGGAGGTCAGAAGAGAAGAGTAGCTATAGCAGGAGTTGTAGCTATGGAACCAAAAATTTTAATTTTGGATGAGCCTACAGCAGGGTTAGACCCGAAGGGAAGAGATGATATATTAGATCAGATAAAGATTCTTCATGAAAAATATAATATGACAATAATACTTGTAAGTCATAGTATGGAAGATGTAGCTAAAATAGCAGAAAAAGTAATAGTTATGAATAAAGGAAAGGTAGCTTTACAAGGTACTCCTTCAGAAGTTTTTAAAGAAGTTGATACACTAGAAAATATAGGACTTGGTGTACCACAAGTTACTTATCTTATGAGAGAACTTAGAAATAAAGGGTTTAATGTAAGTGATGAAGTGTATACAATAGAGCAGTGCAAAAAAGAATTATTAAAGATATTTAAAAATAATAAAAATAGTGAGGGAGTGAAATAGGTGATAAAAGATATAACTATAGGGCAATATGTACCAGGAGAATCATTTACACATAAATTAGACCCTAGAACAAAGATATTAATATCATTACTTTTTATAGTATCTTTATTTATAATAGATAAGTTTGTGGGGTATATTTTTGTTGTAGCTTTTATTGCAGCAGTGATTATAAATTCAAAGGTGCCACCAAAATTTATATTAAAGGGATTAAAACCAATTATTTTTTTAGTTGTATTTACATCAATACTTAATATATTTATGATAAGAGGAACTGAAGATACTTTATTATTCCATTTTGGATTTTTGAAAATTTATACAGAGGGCGTTAGAACTGCTGTATTTATGGCTCTTAGATTAATATTCTTAGTTGTTGGAACTTCACTTCTTACTTTAACAACATCACCTATAGAGTTAACAGACGGTATAGAAAGACTGCTTAGACCTATAGGAAAAGAATTAGCACATGAATTAGCTATGATGATGACTATAGCATTAAGATTTATACCAACATTAATGGATGAAACGGATAAAATAATGAAAGCGCAAAAAGCTAGAGGAGCAGATTTTGAATCAGGTGGAATAATTCAAAAAGCAAAGAGTTTAATACCACTTTTAGTACCTTTATTTATTAGTTCGTTTAGAAGAGCTGATGAACTTGCTATGGCTATGGAAGCAAGATGTTATAGAGGTGGCTCAGGAAGAACTAGAATGAAGCAATTAAAGTTTACTAAAAATGATTTTATAGCATGGGTTATATTTGGTGTTTTATTTATAATTAGTATAATTATTAGAATTTACTAGTAAAGGTGATTTTAGATGAAAAATATAAAGCTTACAATAGAATATGACGGAACAAATTATTTTGGATGGCAAAAACAAAAGAATAATAGTAAAACTATTCAAGAAGTATTAGAAAAAGCTATACAAAAAATTGTAAAGAAAGAAGTTTCATTAATAGGAAGTTCTAGGACAGATTCAGGGGTTCACGCAAAAGGTATGGTAGCTAATTTCTTAACAGATAGTAGAGTTCCAGCAGATAAGTTTAGAGAAGCTATAAATACAAAGCTTCCAGATGATATAGCCATAATAAAATCAGAAGAAGTAGACAAAGAGTTTCATGCAAGATATGATAGCAAAGGAAAAACATATTGTTATACTATTATAAACAGATTTGAGAAGGTTTCTTTATATAGAAATTATTCTTATCATGTAAGAGAAGTATTGAATATAGAAGAAATGAAGAAAGCCTGTAATTATTTTATAGGAACTCATGATTTTAGTGCTTTTAAAAGTAGCGGAAGTTCTGTGAAAACATCCGTTAGAACCATTAAAGATTTACATATAGAAAATGATAATAACATAATAAAGATATATGTAACTGCTGATGGTTTTTTATATAATATGGTTAGAATAATAGTTGGAACTTTAATTGAAGTTGGAAGAGGAAAAATAGCTTCAAATGATATAAAATCAATAATAAATGAAGGTAAAAGAGAACGTTCTGGTTTTTGTGTTCCGGCTAATGGGCTTCTTTTAGAAAAAGTTTATTATTAATATAAAAATTTTAAATAAATACATTGACACGCCCGTAAGCGTGTATTATAATAGTGTATGTTTGTTAGAATATTTATGTATATAAGATCTAGTTTGAAAGATCTTAACATAAATGCAATATTACATATTGCTAATCGTAAGTTCAAGGAGGGAAACATAGATGAAATCATACATTGCAAAAGCACAAGAAGTTGAAAGAAAATGGTATGTTGTTGACGCTGCTGGAAAGCCACTAGGAAGAGTTGCTAGCCAAGTTGCTTCAATATTAAGAGGAAAGAACAAGCCAACATTTACACCAAATGTTGACTGTGGAGATTTCGTTATCGTTATAAACGCTGAGAAAGTTGTTTTAACTGGTAAGAAATTAGACCAAAAAATGTTAAGAAAACACAGCTTATACGCTGGTGGATTAAAAGAAACTCCATACAGAGAAGTTTTAGAAAAGAAACCTGAATTTGCTTTCGAAGAAGCAGTTAGAAGAATGCTTCCAACAGGCGTTTTAGGAAGAAAAATGTTAAAGAAATTAAACGTGTACAGAGGAGCTGAGCACGATCACGCTGCTCAAAAACCAGAAGTACTTGAGTTAAGATACTAATTATAAGCTCGGGAGGAGGAGTTCAAATGGCAAAAGTTCAATACATGGGAACTGGAAGAAGAAAGAAATCAGTTGCAAGAGTAAGACTTGTACCAGGTGAAGGTAGAGTTATAGTAAATAATAGAGAAATCGAAACATATTTCGGATTAGAAACTTTAAGAGTTGTAGTTAACCAACCATTAGTTTTAACTGAAACTAAAGACAAATATGACGTTTTAGTTAACGTTCATGGTGGTGGATTATCAGGTCAAGCAGGAGCTATAAGACATGGTATATCAAGAGCTTTATTAAAAGCTGACGAAAACTTAAGACCAGAATTAAAGAAAGCTGGATTCTTAACTAGAGACCCAAGAATGGTTGAAAGAAAGAAATACGGTCTTAAAAAAGCAAGAAGAGCTCCACAATTCTCAAAGAGATAATATTTGGGGTACGGATATCAGGAAAGAGAAGTATATACTCAGTATATACTTCTTTTTTTGTACCAATTTATATAAATATCTCTACAAAATTTTAATTGTAAGAAAATGTAACCTTATATTAAATCTACGTTAAAAAATATTTATTAATATTAACAAATGTTAATAAATAATGTACACTTAAGTCATAAAATTAATGATTTAAATAGATGATTAATAAATTGTAGATGGAGGAAACAATATTGAATTCTATAGTTACAACAGTTATAACTTTAATGGGAGGATTAGGACTATTTCTTTATGGAATGAAATTAATGGGAGATGGTCTTGAAAATGCTGCTGGAGAGGGTTTGAAAAAGATTCTTGAAAAAGTTACATCAAATCCATTAGTTGCAGTATTAGTTGGTGCAGCAGTTACTGCTGTAATACAAAGTTCTAGTGCAACAACAGTAATGGTAGTTGGATTTGTTAATGCAGGATTAATGAATTTAGCTCAAGCAGCTGGTGTAATAATGGGAGCTAATATAGGTACGACTATAACAGCTCAATTAGTTGCTTTTAAACTTGATGATATAGCTCCAATTTTTGTTTTTGTTGGTGCAGCTATTGTAATGATGGCAAAAGCTCAGAAGAGAAAAGAAATTGGACATATAATTTTAGGATTTGGTATATTATTTACTGGAATGGGAATGATGAGCGATGCGATGAAGCCTCTTGCTGCATCACCTATGTTTGAACAATTAGTAATAGCAATTAGTGATAATATGTTTATAGGTGTTATAGCAGGTGCAGCAATAACAGCAATACTTCAAAGTTCATCAGCAACTACTGGTATACTTATAGCTCTTGCTACAGCAGGTGCAATAAATATAGATGCAGCTCTTCCAATATTATTTGGATGTAATATTGGTACTTGTATAACAGCAATGCTTGCAAGTATAGGAACAAATAAGACAGCCCATAAAGCAGCTTTAATACATTTAATATTTAATGTTGGAGGAACAATAATTTTCTTACCGTTCTTAGGGATTATTGGTAACATTGTCACTCAAATGAGCCCTGGAGATGTTCAAAGACAAATAGCTAATTCACATACAGTATTTAATATAGCTAATACATTAATTATGTTACCACTTAGAAATTACTTAATTCTTGCAGTAAATAAATTAGTTCCAGGAACGGATGAAATTGAAAAAGCTGGTCCTAAGTACATTGATGATAGATTACTTGAAACACCAGTTATAGCTGCTGGACAAGTTATTAAAGAAACTATAAGAATGGCAAATAAAGCAAAACAAAATCTTGAGTTATCAATGAGTGCTTTTATGAATCAAGATGAAGAGCAGATAAAAAAGGTTTATGAGAATGAAAGTATAATAAATACTTTAGAAGAAGAAATAACAACATATTTAGTAAAACTATCAAAATGTGAATTATCAGATAAAGAAAAAAGTATAGTTGCATCAACTTTTTATATAGTAAATGATATTGAAAGAATTGGAGACCATGCTGAAAATATAGCTGATCTTGCAATACAAAGATCAAATAAGAAGTTACAGTATAGTGAAGATGCAATTAAGGAATTAGAAGAAATATATAACTATACATTAACAGCTTTAGAAATAGCAATAGAAAGTTATGAAAATAGAGATATTAAAAAAGCAAGAACGCTTGAAAATGTTGAGGAAAGAATTGATTCATCACAGAAAGAATATAGTGAGAAACATATTAAGAGATTATATAATGGAAAGTGTAATGCTTATGCAGGTGCTATATTCTTAGACTTAATATCTAATTTTGAGAGAATAGGTGATCATGCAAAGAATATTGCAGAAAGTGTTATTGAAGATAGTGAACTTTAGAAATAATTAAGGACTAGTTAATCTAGTCCTTTTTTTATAAAAGTTTTTATAGAAATTATTACAAGAATAATTAAAATGCTTAATCACATAATAGAGGTATAAGTCTTAAATTAGGAGGAGAGTTTATGAAATTTCTAAAGAGCATTATTATAACATTAATATTTTTTTTATTAGGAACAACAGGAGTAAATGCTTTAGAGAATAATGAAAATAGTTATAAAGTATTGATAGACCCTGGTCATGGTGGATATGATGGAGGTACAAAATCTAAAAATGGAACATTAGAAAAAGATATTAACCTTCAAATATCTTTAAAACTTAAAGATATTTTAAAGAATAAGGGATATAACGTTAGTATGACTAGAGAAGATGATATAGCTTTAGCTAATAAGAAAATAGAAGACTTAAATTTAAGATGTAAAATGAAAAAAGAAAATGATTGTGATATTTTTATATCAATACATCAAAATGCTTTTAAAACAGGAAATACTAAAGGGCT
Organism: Clostridium sp.; assembly: GCF_030532265.1. Taxonomy (GTDB): domain Bacteria; phylum Bacillota; class Clostridia; order Clostridiales; family Clostridiaceae; genus Clostridium. The sequence goes on from NZ_JAUNLM010000025.1 coordinate 17,813, forward strand.
TCAAGTTTGGTATTCTAATAATGAAAAAAGCAAAAATTTAGCTGAATCTATACAACTTTCTGTTAAAGAACAGCTTCAAAATAATAATAATAGGGTTGCAAAAAATGCAAAAAATGATTACAAAATATTAAGAGATGGGTATGATGGTGGAAGTATAATAGTTGAATGTGGATTTCTTTCAAATTATGAAGACGAGCAAAATTTAAAAAATGATGAATATCAAAATAAATTAGTAGAGGCTATAACAATTGGTATAGAAAAATATTTTAGTGAAAAGCATCAATAATAATATTAAAGCAAAAGTCATATTTCCTAGGAAATTAGGGATTAATGTAAAATATTAATCCCTTTTTAAAGTTTAAAAAATATAAAATTGTATATTTAATAATTATTAAAGTAAAGGATTAATCTATTTTAAAGAAAACTTTAAAATAATATTTATTAATATATTGTAAATTTAATAGAAAATTTATAAACTATAAATTGGGAGGGATTTTATGAGAGAAATAAGTGTAAAAATGGTTAGAGATACAGTAAAAGATTTATGTATAGCTTCAAATTATTACATAGGTGATGATGTAAAGGAAAGATTGATATCTTATAAGAATAATGAACAATATGAGATAGCAAGAGATGTTTTGGAAAAGATAATTGATAATTCAAATATTGCAAAAAATGAAAATATGCCTATGTGTCAAGATACTGGTATGGCATGTATTTTTTTAGAAATTGGACAAGATGTACATTTTATAGATGGAAATCTTGAAGATGCGATAAATGAAGGTGTTAAATTAGGATATGAGAAGGGATACTTAAGAAAATCAGTAGTTAAAGACCCTATTGATAGAGTTAATACTAAAGATAATACACCGGCCATTATTAATTATAATATTGTTAGTGGAGATAAAGTTAAAATAACTGTTGCACCTAAAGGATTTGGTTCTGAAAATATGAGTAAAATAGCTATGTTAAAACCTTCAGATGGATTAGAAGGTGTAAAAAAGTTTATATTAAAGACTGTAGAAGAGGCAGGACCTAATCCATGTCCACCAATGGTAGTTGGAGTTGGGATTGGTGGTACTTTTGAAAAAGCAGCATTACTTTCAAAAAAAGCTTTACTTAGAAATCTTAATGAGAAAAATAAGAATGAATTTTATGAGAATTTAGAAAAGGAACTTTTAAAGGAAATAAATAAAATGGGTATAGGACCGCAAGGTTTTGGAGGACTTACAACTGCAATAGGAGTAAATATTGAAACTTATCCAACACATATAGCAGGCTTACCAGTTGCGGTAAATATAAGTTGTCATGCAACAAGACATAAAGATGCGGTAATATAAAGGAGGATATATGGTTAAGAAACTAACAACACCTTTAACAATTGATAAAGTTAAAGATTTAAAATGTGGAGATTCTGTTCTTTTATCAGGGACTATATATACAGCAAGAGATGCGGCACATAAAAGACTTATAGAACTTATAGACAAAGATGAAAAATTACCTATAAATATAGAAAATGAAATAATATATTATGTAGGACCAACTCCGGCTAGAGAAGGACAAGTTATAGGATCAGCAGGTCCAACAACTAGTTATAGAATGGATGCTTATTCACCAAAACTTTTAGATTTAGGTCTTAAAGGAATGATTGGAAAAGGCCTTAGAAATGATGAAGTAATTGAATCAATAAAGAAAAATAAAGCAGTTTATTTCGGAGCAATTGGAGGAGCTGCTGCACTTATAGGAAAAAGTATAGTAAAATCAGAGATAATACTTTATGAGGATTTGGGTGCAGAAGCAGTAAGAAAATTAGAGGTTAAGGATTTTCCAGTAGTTGTTATAATAGATTCAGAGGGAAATAATCTTTATTTAAAAGGAAGAAAAGAGTATAAAAAATTATATTGCAAGTAATAAATTAATAAAAGGTAAGAGAGTATTCTCTTACCTTTGTTATTTACACTGTTTTAAAGCCTTTACCCTTTACTTCAGATGTATCCATTATTGTAATAAAGGCCATGGGATCAATTGCGTAAATTTTATTTTTTAAAGTTACCATTTCTCTAGTTTTTACAACACAATAAAGCATTTTAGCTTTTTTATGAGTGTATTCACCTTCAATAGGAATTGAAGTAACACCTCTATGAATATCTTTAATAACAAAATCTATAACATTTTGACTTTGACTTGTTATTATAAGCATTAGTTTTTTACTATCTAAACCTCTAAGTACTCTATCTAAGACAACTCCTTGAATAAATATAGAAAGTAATGTATATAGTGCTTTAGGTATACCGAAAATTATAGCACCTAATATAACTATTATACAATTTAATATAAATCCAAGCTTACCAATTTCAAAATTAGAGTATTTTTTTCTAATAAGCATAGTTATAATATCAGTTCCGCCAGTAGATCCGTTTCTTAAAAAAACTATTCCATATCCTGCACCACAAAGAACTCCACCATAAATACAATATAATAAAATATCATTAACTGCTATAAGAGTTGATAGTGGTTTTGTTATAATAAGTGCTAGGGATAATGATAACATACCAATAGCAGAATAAAGAGTAAAAGATTTACTAAGTTTTTTATAGCTTAATAAAAATAAAGGTACATTTAATAAGAATACAACTATACCTGCTTGGACGCCGGTTAAGTATTGAAATATAAGTGCAACACCGGTAGCTCCACCACTTAACAATCTAGCATGAGTTAAAAATAAATTAACTCCAAGTGAAGCTATTATACATCCAATAAAAATTAAAATTACATCAAGTAAAAAAGTTTTACTTTTTAATAGTTTAATCATAAAAATTCTCCTAAAAATTTATCATAAAAAAATATAAATACCTTCGTATATTATATATAAAATTTACAATAAAGTTAATGTGTAAAAAGCAGTACAATTAGCTAGAATTTAGGATTATTTACTAATAGGGTTAATATAATCATTAATAGTATAAATACCTTTAAATAAAAGGATATATCTATATTATATAGATATAATTTATAGACAGTATTATTTAAATAAAACATAATTAAAATATATTATAAAAAAGAGAGGTTTATGATTATGAATAGAGTTAGATTACCTGGAAATTTAAAGACAAAAAAGATTATATTATTTATATTAATTTTTATATGTATTTTTATTTTAATAAAGACATCTATAAATAATAAAAGTAACAGTTTTAACAATGAAATAAATTCAGAAACTAAAATAGAAAATAAATAGTTTAATATTTTCGTAACAAAGATAGATGTTTTTTTAAGCTAAATTACGATAATATAAATATAAGGAAGGAGTGTTATTTTAATATGTATAATATCTTAGTAGTAGATGATGAGAGAGAAATAAGAGATGCAATAAATATTTACTTAAGAGGTGAAAATTTAAATGTATTTAATGCAAGTAATGGTATTGAAGCATTAGAAATTTTAGAAGAAAAAAATGTGCATTTAATAATTCTTGATATAATGATGCCTAAATTAGATGGTATAAAGACGTGCTTAAAAATTAGAGAAAATAATAATATTCCTATAATAATGCTTTCTGCTAAAGGTGAGGATTCAGATAAAATATTAGGATTAAACGTAGGGGCAGATGATTATATAACAAAACCGTTTAATCATTTAGAATTAGTAGCTAGAGTAAAATCACAGCTTCGAAGATATGAGAATCCATTATCAGTAGATAATAAAGATTTTATAAAGGTAAAAGATTTAGAAATAGATACTATAGCTAAAAGTGTTAGAGTTAGGGGAGAGGAGATTAAAGTTACAGCAACAGAATATAAGATACTTTTACTTTTAGCATCTAATCTTGGAAGAGTTTTTTCAATAAAAGAAATTTATGAAAAAGTCTGGGAAGAACCTTTTTATAAAAGTGAAAATACAGTAACAGTTCATATTAGAAGAATAAGAGAAAAAATAGAAATTAACACAAAAGACCCAGAGTATATAAAGGTGGTATGGGGAATTGGATATAAGATTGAAAAATAAAGTAAAAAAATACTTTAATAATGTCTGGCTTATAGAGATTTTATTGGTAATTGTAATAACAGGAATATGTATGGATGCACTAATAAAGTATAAAAATAGCCCTAGTACTAAATCTGGTACTGGAGTTATAGAAGCTGTATTTGATAGAAGTACATTTTGCAAAAATTCATTAAAAGCAGACAGCAAGTCTTTAAGTAAAGATATATATGACAGAACTGATGGATTAAAAAAGTTATTATATTCAACAGAACAGCAAAAGGATGAAATAAGAAAAGAAATTTTTAATAATAGTTTTTACTCAAAAAGTAATTCTCAAAAAGAATTACCAGAGGGGATTTATTTTATAATAAGAAATAAATATAATGATGATATATTTACAAATGATCCGTTTTTTGAAGGCGTAAAAAAGGTTCAAGGTGATAGTCTTTATAAAGTTATTGAGGAAAAATATAAAGGAGATCATATAATTACATATAGTTGCAATAATGTTAATTTATTTAATGATTTAATTAACGACCCTGATGATAATCTACCCGAGTATTCAGGAAAGATACTTAAGAACTTTGAAGAAATATATTACACAAGTGAAATTAAATATGTAAATAAAATAAATTCATATATAAAAGAGTTTATTTTATTTATAATAATGATTCTTATAGATGTATTTTTAATATTTAAAGTACTATATGTATTCTTAAGTAAAAAAGGAAAAGTTTTAATAAGAGGTAATATAATAAAAGATATAATATATGTATTTAAACATGTATTTAAATATAAAGGACCTAGAAGGACTTTAATAACAGCAATAGTTATAAGTATAATTTTTTATATAGTGTACTTATATCTTTTAGCAATTGGTGGAACAGAAAAAAATATAATAGTAAATTTCTTTGCAGCATATCCTTTTAAAGGAAGTTTTTTACTTATTGCGTTGCAAATGATAGTTTTATTGTATTCAATAAAAAGAAATATAGAAATCGGAATGATTAAAGATGACCTTAAAATAATAAATGATGGTAATTTTGAGCATACAATAAAAGAAATTGGAGGCGGAGAAACTAGAGAATTAATTGAAAATATAAATAAAATGAAAGAAGGATATAATATAGCTGTTGAAGAAGCACTTCAAAATGAAAGGTTAAAAACAGAACTTATATCAAATGTTTCTCATGATTTAAAAACTCCATTAACATCAATAATAAATTATGTAAATATTCTTCAAGATGATAGAATATCAAATGAAGAAAGAAAAGATTATTTAAAGATATTAGAGAAAAAATCTAATAAATTAAAATCACTTATAGAAGACTTATTTGAAGTATCAAAGATAAATTCAGGAAAAATACAACTTAAAAAAGAAAAAATAGATATAGTTTCTTTAATTTATCAAGTTATAGGTGAATATTCATCTTTATATGAAAATAAAAAGATTGAGTTTAAAGTAGAGTGTGAAGAAGACCAAATAATAATGGATTTAGATGGAATAATGATTTCAAGAGTTATTGAAAATATAGTAATAAATGCACTTAAATATTCTCTTGAAGAAACAAGGGTATATGTTTCTATAATTAAAGAAGAAAATGGTGCGTTAATTTCATTTAAAAATGTAGCAAATTATGAAATGGAATTTGATGAAACAGAAATGTTTGAAAGGTTTGCAAGAGGGGATAAATCTAGAACTTCAGTTGTTGAAGGTTCTGGTCTTGGTCTTGCAATAACAAAAAGCATAGTAGAACTTCATAATGGAGTTACTAGAATTAAAAGAGATGGTGATTTATTCAAGATATATGTTTTCTTACCATTTGATGGAGATAATTATACAAAAATAGATGAGATTAAATAAAATATGTGATATATTAATAATAAATATTAAATAATATTTATTTAAGGAGTGATAATATGAAATATTTATTTGTAGAATATCCAAAATGCACAACTTGTAGAAGAGCAAAGAAATGGTTAGAAGAAAATAAAATAGATTTTGAAGATAGAGATATAAAACTTAATAACCCAAGTAAAGAAGAATTAAAAGAATGGCTTAAAAAGAGTAACTTAGAGATTAAAAAGTTTTTTAATACAAGTGGAGTATTGTATAGAGAAAAGGGAATGAAAGATAAGGTAAAAGTTTTATCAGAAGATGAACTTTTAGATATATTATCAGAAGATGGAATGATGGTAAAAAGACCATTAATTATAGGCGATAATGAAGTATTAGTTGGTTTTAAAGAAGCTGAGTGGGAAGAAAAGCTAAAGTAATAGAAAAGATCCATAATGTTATGGGTCTTTTTTATATTAGTAAGTAAATAATTAATATCTTATAGTTTAAATTGTCAAAGGATAAAGATTATTAAAATAGTGAGAATTTTAAAGATTATTAAATAAAAAGAGGTGATATAACAGTATAGCAACCTTTATAAAATTTTACACAATTAATTATAAAAACTATAATATATTAGTCAATATATTGTGTTGGTTTGGAGTAAATGCAATATAAATATACTATATATAGTTGGAGGAGAAGGCTAGTGGATATAATACGTGAACTTTGTGAGATAGGAATAAAGTCAATTAATAATAGATCGGATATATATACAATAGAAAGATTACAAGAAAAGTTAAATTTAATAATAAGACCTAATATGGGATATAAAGATATAAGGAACTCATTAATTCAGGTATCCTTAGAGCTTACTACAGATATGGAACCAGATTGGCAAAATGTAGCTTCAAGGCTATATGTTCATAAGCTTTATGATGAAGTAAAAAGTAATAGAGGTTTAAATAATGATGAAAATCCATATAGCAATTTATATAAATTTATAGAACAGTTAACGGAAGAAAAGTTATATGGTAAATATATACTTGAAAATTATTCAAAGGAAGATATATATGAATTAGAAAAAGAAATTAAACCAGAAAGAGATTTTCTTTTTACTTATAGTGGAATAAAGTTATTAAGTGAGAGATATTTAATAGAAGATTTTAATAGAAAGGTATTGGAGTTACCACAGCAAATGTTTATGGGAATAGCTATGCATTTAGCTATTCCAGAAAAGAAAGAAAATAGAATATATTGGGCAAAGAGATTTTATGATGTTTTAAGTTCATTAAAAGCAACAATGGCAACTCCAACAATGGCAAATGCAAGAAAGCCTTTCTATCAATTAAGTTCATGTTTTATAGATACTGTAAATGATAGTTTAAAAGGTATATATAAGTCATTAGATAATTTTTCTGAAGTATCAAAGTTTGGTGGCGGAATGGGAATTTATATTGGGAAAATAAGAGCTCTTGGATCACCTATTAGAGGATTTAAAGGAGCATCAGGCGGAGTAATACCTTGGGTTAAACTATTTAATGATACAGCAATAGCAGTAGATCAACTTGGAGTTAGAAATGGTTCAGTTGCTATATGGCTTGATGCTTGGCATAAAGATATACCAGAGTTTCTACAAGTAAGAACTAATAATGGGGATGATAGAAAAAAAGCTCATGATATATTTCCAGCACTTTGTTATCCAAATCTTTTCTGGAGACTTGCAGAGGAGGATATAGATGCTAATTGGTACATGATGTGCCCACATGAGATAAGACAGGTTAAAGGATATTCTTTAGAAGATTTTTATGGAGAAGAATGGGAAAAAAGATATTATGATTGTGTTCATGATGATAGAATAGATAAGCGTATAATGAAAGTCAAAGATATAGTACGTTTAATAATTAAAAGTGCTGCTGAAACTGGAACACCTTTTGCATTCTTTAGAGATGCAGCAAATAAAATGAATCCAAATAAGCATAAAGGAATGATATATTCATCAAATCTTTGTACAGAAATAATGCAAAATATGAGTGCCATGGATATAAGAGAAGCAGAAATAATTGATGAAGATGGAGAGAAAATTGTAGTTGAAAAAACTAAATCAGGAGATTTTGTTGTATGTAACCTTTCATCAATAGTTCTTGGAAATATTGATTTTACAAGAGAAGAAGAAATAGAATATGTTGTTGAAACACAGATAAGAGCTATGGATAATGTTATAGATTTAAATTATTATTCAGTTCCTTATGCAGAAATAACAAATAAAAAATATAGAGGGGTAGGACTTGGAACATCAGGTTATCATCATATGCTTGCAAATAATAGTATTCACTTTACTGCTGAAGAACATAGAAAATTTGCTGATAAAGTTTATGAAAATATAAATTATTATGCTATAAAAGCTAGCATGAAGATAGCAAAAGAAAAGGGAAGGTATAGTGAATTTGAAGGTTCAGATTGGGACAATGGAGATTACTTTAAGCTAAGAGGATATACTTCAGATAAGTGGAATAAACTAAGAGAAGAAATAAATACTTATGGTATGAGAAATGGATATCTTATGGCTATAGCACCAAATGGTTCAACTGCAACTTTAGCTGGAACTTCAGAAGGGGTAGATCCTGTAATATCAAGATTTTGGCTTGAAGAGAAAAAAGGTAGTATAGTTCCAAAGACTGCACCAAATCTTTCAGAAGATACTTATTGGTATTATAATTCAGCATATAATATAGATCAAAAATGGTGTATAGAAATGAATGGTGTAAGGCAAAGACATATAGACCAAGGTCAATCATTTAATCTTTATATAACAACTAATTATACAATGAGACAAATAATGAACCTTTATATAGATGCGTGTAAGGCTGGAGTTAAGTCAATATATTATGTAAGAAGTAAATCACTAGAAGTATCAGATTGTGAAAGTTGTTCTGCATAGAATTTTAGGAGGGTAATACTAAATGTTTGATATAAATAAAAAACCATTGTTCAATGAATTTGGAGATACAGAAACTTCAAAAAAGAAAATGATAAATGGAAATACTACAAATCTTAATGATTTTAATAATATGAAGTATACATGGGTATCAGATTGGTACAGGCAAGGTATGAATAATTTCTGGATTCCAGAAGAAATAAATTTAGCACAAGACTTAAAAGACTATAAGAAGTTAACAGAAGAAGAAAGAACTGCTTATGATAAGATATTATCATTTTTAATATTTTTAGACTCAATTCAAACAGCAAATCTTTCTAATATAAATAACTATATAACTGCAAGTGAAGTTAATCTTTGTTTAACTATTCAGGCTTTCCAAGAAGCTGTTCATTCACAAAGTTATAGTTATATGTTAGATACAATATGTTCACCTGAGAAAAGAAATGAAATATTATATCAATGGAAAGATGATAAGATACTTCTTGAAAGAAATAAATTTATAGGAGATCAATACAATAAATTTTTAAATGAACCAACAAAACATAATTTATTAAGAACAATAATGGCTAACTATATACTAGAAGGAGTATATTTTTATTCAGGTTTTATGTTCTTCTATAATTTAGAAAGAAACGGAAAGATGCCAGGTTCAGCTCAAGAAATAAGATATATAAATAGAGATGAAAATACTCATCTTTGGTTATTTAGAAATATTATAAGAGAACTTCAAAAAGAAGAGCCAGAAATATTTACAAAAGAACTTAAAGAAGAATTAATTGAAATGATGAAAATAGGTGTAGAGAATGAAATTGCTTGGGGACATTATGTAATAGGTGATACTATACAAGGAATAAATAAAAATCTTATTGAAAGCTATATAAAATATTTAGGTAATATAAGATTAATAGCAATTGGACTTCCTAAATTATATGAAGGATATGATAATAATCCAGCAGAATGGGTGGATAGACAAGCAAATGCTAATTCAGTTAAAACAGATTTCTTTGAAGCAAAATCAACTGCGTATGCAAAAGCAGCAACACTTATTGATGATTTATAAAAGATATTCATAAAAAGAACTAAATTATAAAAATAATTTAGTTCTTTTTTGCGCTTGAATAAAAATCAATAACTTATAAATATGTTATTAAATTATAGCGTTCCTTGTTTAAATAAATAATTAACAAATTAAAATATATTACCCACAAAATTAAAAATATTTGTGTTGATAAAAATTAATTTATCAAAATTATAATGATTTTTATTAATAAAATTTGAAGTTTGTGAAATTAAAGTGTATTGAAAATAAATATTCATAAAAATAGATAACTTTATTAAAAAAATATGATTAAATAAAAATTATGGTTAAATAAATTGTGTAAATTATAATTAATGAATTTATATAAATTTTGGGGGTATAATTATGAGTGATGGAAAAGGTCAAAAGTTAACTTTAATATCATTAATTTTAATGATATTTACATCAGTATTTGGATTTACTAATATAGCTAGAGCGTATTATCTTATGGGATATGCTGCTATTCCATGGTACATAATATCTGCTATAACATTCTTTATACCATATGCATTTATGATGTGTGAATATGGAGCTGCATTTAGAAAAGAAAAAGGCGGTATTTACTCATGGATGAATAGGTCAGTTGGAGAAAAGTATGCATTTATAGTTACATTTATGTGGTATGCATCAAATATAATTTGGATGGTATCAGTTTCTTCATCAATATGGGTTCCATTATCAAATTTAGTATTTGGTATAGATAGAACATCAACATTATCAATATTTGGATTAAGTGCACCAAAGACAATGGCAATATTTGCAGTAATATTACTTCTTGTCATTACATTTACAGCATCAAAGGGATTAAATAAAATAACAAAAGTTACATCAATAGGAGGAGCTTTTTCAGCTTTTGCTAACATATTATTATTTATAATATCAATAATAATTCTTGCTTTAAATGGATTTAAATTTGCACAACCAATAGATGCACATGCATTAGTTTCATCACCTAATCCATCATACCAATCACCAATAGGAATTTTAGGATTTTTAGTTTTTGCTATATTTGCTTATGGTGGAATTGAAGTTATAGGTGGTTTAGTTGACCAAACAAAAGATGCAGAAAAAACATTCCCTAAAGGAATAAAAATTTCAGCTATAGTTATTGCAACAGCGTATTCAATAGAAATTTTATGTGTAGGATTTTTTACTAACTGGAATGTTGCTTTAAATGATAAAACTGTTAATATGGCAAATGTAGCATATATAGTAATGGGTAACTTAGGATATTCATTAGGTCAGGCTTTACATTTATCAGCATCAACATGTCACATATTGTATAGTATATTTGCAAGATTTATAGGACTTTCAATGTTCTTAGCCTTAATGGGAGCATTCTTTACAATTATATATTCACCACTTAAGCAACTTATAGAAGGAACTCCAAAAGGAATATGGCCAAAGTCATGGGTAGTTCTTGATAAAAATAATATGCCAAGAAATGCTATGATAGTTCAATGTGCTATAGTAATTGCAATAATATTAATTACATCTTTTGGTGGAGAATCAGTATCTAAGTTCTTAAACTACTTAATACTTATGGGAAATGTTGCAATGACAGTGCCTTATGTGTTTATAGCATTAGCATTTATCCCATTTAAGAAAAATAAGGATATAGATAAACCTTTTGAAGTGTTTAAAACACATACATCAACAACTATATGGACAATAATTGTTGTTATTACAATAACTTTTGCAAATATATTCACTATAATACAACCAATTATAGAATCAAAGGATTACGTAGCTACAATATTCCAAATAGCAGGACCAATAGTATTTGGAGGAGCTGCAATAATCTTATATGATAGATATGAAAGAAAGAAAAAGAAATTAGGTTAATTTAAATAATGTGCACAATAAAATTATAATTTTATTGTGCACATTAAAGTTTAATGAATTATTATTGATAAAAGTTTTTATAAAAAATAAAAAGATTACATTAAAAGTATTAGTTTGAGTAGAATATAACATATAGATATATATTATAAATGTAGTATAGAACAACTATATATTGTATTAATTTAAAAAAATAAATAAAAATTGTATAAATTTAATAATAATCAATAAAATGAAATTATTTACAACAATATGTGTATTAAATATTATAATAAATGACAAAAAAAATTATAATATGTCTTAACAAGTCGATAAATTATGATATAATTATTAAAGGTTGTACTTAACATTGTAAAAGTTATCATAAGATTAGTTATTAGATAACATTTTTTTTTATGTACTTAATTTTCAGAAAAGTAACATAATTAAGGAGGGTTTTATTATGAAAAAAGGTATTGCTGCTTCAAAAGGATACGCAATAGGAAAAGTATTCTTACAAGAGCATGAAGAAATAGTAATAACAGATGAGAAAATCACAGATGTAATCGCAGAAAAAGAAAAATTACAAAAAGCACTAGATGCAGCTAGGGAGCAGCTAGAAGGAATAAAAGCTAAAGCCGCTGTTGAAATGGGAGAAGAAAAGGCTGCTGTGTTTGAGGCACACATAACTTTACTTGATGATCCAGAATTTACAGGCGCTATGGCTATGGAAATAGAGAATAATAGCTTAAATGCAATGAAAGCTGTTGAAAATGTAACAAATACTTTCGTTATGATATTTGAATCAATGGAAGATGCTTACATGAGAGAAAGAGCAGCTGATATAAAAGACGTTTCAAAGAGAATAATTTCAAACTTAGCTGGAAAAGGCGGAGATGCTTTTGCAATAACTGAAGGAAATACTATAGTTGTTGCTGAAGATTTAACTCCATCAGATACAGCTCAATTAGATAGAAGTAAAGTTGTAGCTTTCTTAACTAACATTGGAGGAAGAACTTCACACTCAGCTATTATGGCTAGAACATTAGAAATTCCTGCAGTTGTTGGTCTTGGAGATATAACAAAATCAGTTAAAACTGGAGACTCAATAATAGTTGATGGTATTGAAGGAATTGTTATTATAAATCCAGATGAAGCTACAGTTAAAGAATATGAATCAAAAAGAGAAGCTTTCTTAAAAGAGCAAGAAGAACTTAAGAAGTTAATCGAAGTTAAAACAGTAACTAAATCAGGAAAAAGAATTGAAGTTTGCGGAAACATTGGAAAAGCAGAGGATGTTGAAGGTGTTTTAGCTAATGGTGGAGATGGAATAGGACTATTTAGAACTGAATTTTTATATATGGATAGAGATAGTGCTCCAACAGAAGAAGAGCAATATGAAGCATATAAATATGTTTTAGAAAAGATGAATGGAAATCAAGTTGTTATAAGAACTCTTGATATTGGTGGAGATAAGACTTTACCATATTTACCATTACCAGAAGAAATGAATCCATTCTTAGGATATAGAGCAATTAGACTTTGTTTAGATAGAAAAGAATTATTCAAAGTACAATTAAGAGCATTACTTAGAGCTTCAGTATACGGAAATCTTGCAGTAATGTTCCCAATGATTTCAGGAATTCAAGAATTCAGATCAGCTAAGGAAGTTGTTGAAGAGTGTAAGGCTGAACTTAAAGCAGAAGGAAAAGAATTCTCAGATTCAATTCAATGGGGAATCATGGTAGAAATACCAGCTGCTGCTGTTATGGCTGATGAATTAGCTAAAGAAGTTGATTTCTTCTCAATAGGAACAA
>NZ_JAUNLM010000097.1 GCF_030532265.1 Clostridium sp.
TGATTTATTTGCCATATATAACGAATAAATGCTTGAAGGTTACCAACTGTAATTATGCCTTTGATTGCATAAATAGGTCCTATAAATGCCATAACTGCAATTCCTAAATAAGTGACTAATGATACTAATGGGGACATAAGTCCTGATACAAACTGTGCTTTAAATCCATTTGTACAAAGTTCCTCATTTATTTCTTTAAATTCTTTAATTGCATCATCTTGTTTTCCATATAACTTTATTTCATTAAATCCAGTATACATCTCTTGCACGCTTCCATTTAATTTTCCTAAAGCATTTTGTTGCTTTTTAAATAAACTTTGAGACTTACCTACTATAAATCTTGAAACTAAATAACTTATAGGAATAATAAGTGTTGCAAGTATTGCCATAGTAATATTGATAGTAAACATCATAACTACTGCTAAAGTTACTGCAAGTATTGAATTTACAACTTGACTAAAGCTTTGCTGAAGTGCATTTGATATTGTATCAACATCATTAGATATACGACTTAAAATGTCTCCATAACTATTTTTATCAAAATAGCTTATTGGTAATCTTTTAATTTTATTTAAAAGAGAATTTCTCAAATCTCTCATTGTATTTTGAATTGCATTTGTTAATAAAAAATTTGAAGCATAAATTAAAAGTGTATAAGAAACGTAAAATATTGCTAAAACAATTAAAATTTTAGTAATATAAGTAAAATCTACACCTGCACCTACTATTCCTTTTGAAATAGCAATTACATCTTCTGTAAGTTTAGTAATTATAAGCCCTTCAATAATTGGAGATAATGAACTTATAATTGCTGCTAAAACTATAAAAAATATAGACAATAAAAATCCTATTTTATATGGTTTTATATAAGGAGAAATTTTCTTAAAAGTAGTTTTTATATTTTTTAATCTATTCATCTTCTAATTCCTCCTTTGTAAGTTGTGATGTAGCAATCTCATAATAAATTTCACAAGATTTAAGTAATTCCTTATGAGTTCCTTCTCCTACAACTTCACCTTCATTTAATACAATTATTTTATCAGCATCAAGAATTGAACTAATTCTTTGCGCAACTATTAAAACAATTGAATCATGAGTTTCTTCTTTAAGTTTAGCTCTTAATATAGCATCTGTCTTAAAATCAAGTGCTGAAAAACTATCATCAAAAATATAAATTTCTGGTTTTCTAACTATAGCTCTTGCTATAGATAATCTTTGTTTTTGTCCACCTGACACATTTGCTCCACCTTCACTTATCTCTTCATCAAAGCTATTAGGCTTTTTAACTATAAAATCATATGCTTGTGATACTTTTGCAGAATGAATTAATTCATTCTTATTTGCATCTTTTTTACCAAACTTTATATTTTTACCTATGCTGCCTGTAAACAATAATGTTTTTTGTGGAATAAATCCAATTTTACTTCTAAGAAATTTCAAATCATAATCTCTAACATCTACTCCATCAATTTTTATATTTCCTTCAGTAACGTCATAAAATCTAGGAATTAAATTTATAAGTGTACTTTTACCGCTTCCTGTACTACCTATAAAAGCTATTGTTTCACCTTTATTAGCAGTAAATGATATATTTTTAAGTACTGGTTCTTCCCCATAAGGATATGTGAAGGTAACATTTTCAAATTCTATTTTTCCTTCATCTTTTACATTTTTTATTCCATTTATAGGATTTTTAATTAATGGTTGTTCATCTAATAATTCCTGTATTCTATTTGCTGATACCTCAGCTCTTGGATACATTACAAAAACTAATGAAAACAACATAATTGAAAACATTGCATGAAATAAATATTCAATAAATGCAACTAATTGCCCAACTTCTAAAGACCCAGTATTAATCATCTTACTTGAAATCCAAAATATTGCAATTATAGCTAGATTAAGTAATAAGAAAAAAGTAGGTTGAGCACTTGACATAAGTTTATTTAATTTTTTTGAAACATCAGCATAACTTTCATTTGTATCTTTAAATCTTTCTGTTTCATGATCTTCATTTCCAAAGGCTCTTATAACTCTTATACCTGTTAAATTTTCTCTGGAGATTCTATTTAATTTATCCAAACCTTTTTGTTGCCTTTTTGACATAGGATGAGATACTTTGGCGATAATAACTACTCCTGCTATTATAAATGGAATTGTTATAGCTAATACTAAAGATAATGATAGACTTGTTTTTATTATCATTATTAAACTGATAGTAAACATTACTGGTGTGATTAATGCTGTTCTTAAAACAGTATTTATGAATTGTTGTAATTGAAATGCATCATTAGTAGTTCTAGTAATCATAGAAGATATTCCAAATTTATCATATTCACTATGGGAAAATTCTTGTGCTTTACAAAATATATCATTTCTAATATCTCTAGTTATACTAGTTGAAATTTTTGAGGAACAATATCCTAAAATAATGGTTCCAATAGATCCTATTATTGATATGACAACAATAATAATTCCCATTTTTCTTATATAGGGAATATCATTATAAACAATACCAACATCTATAATTTTTGCCATTATAGTTGGTATCCCAAGTTCTACTAATGCAAATCCAAATACCGATAATACATTTAAAATAATTAATCCTTTATACCTTTTTAAATACTTTAAAATTAACCTCATTTAATTCTCATCTCCTCTCATAGTATTTTAATATTATTAAAAATTATAGCAATAATTTTATATTTTGTATATTTTCCCTTTATATTATTTATATATCTTGTTGACTCATTTTAATTTAAATGATATGATTATCTAGCAGTTGGTACGTAAAGTGCTAATTAATTGTGGAGCTTGGTTGTCTTTCGCCGGATACCAAGCTCCATTTTTATATTTTTTATTGAAAGGATAATAATTAATGAATTTTAATAATTTAGGAATAAATAACAATATAGTTAAAACTTTAAATAAAAATGGTATTAAAAAACCAACACCAATACAATTAGAATGCATACCTTATATTTTAAACAAAAAGGATGTAATTGGTGAAGCTAAAACTGGTACTGGAAAAACTTTAGCCTTTTTATTACCATTATTTCAATCTATATCAAATAAAGATAATTTTACTCAAGTTCTTATTATATCTCCAACTAGAGAACTTGCTATACAAATAACTGAAGAAGCAAATAAACTTAATGTAAATAATACAATTAATATTCTTGCAGCTTATGGTGGAAAAGATGTTTCATCTCAAATAAAAAAACTTAAAAATACTGTTCATTTAATAGTTGCAACTCCTGGTAGATTAATAGATCATATAAAAAGAAAAACTATAAACTTAAGTAAACTTAAATCAATAGTTATAGATGAAGCAGATCAAATTCTTTTTATGGGTTTTAAAAATGAAATAGATGAAATTATGAAGTTTGTTCCAAAAAAACGTCAAACTCTTTGTTTTTCAGCAACTCTAGATTCTAAAGTAAAAAAACTTGCTTATAGATACATGAATGATCCTGTTTTAGTTGAAATTAAAGAAAAAAATATAACTGTTGATAAAATCAAACAAAATGTTGTTTTTACAACGGATAGATGGAAGCAAAATTCTTTATGTGAAGTTTTAAAAGAAGATAATCCTTTTATGGCTATAATATTTTGTAGAACTAAAAGAAGAGTTGATGATTTAGAGGAAGCTATGCATAAAAAAGGATTTAACTGCAAAAAAATACATAGTGATATTCCTCAATCTAAGCGTGAAAGAACAATAAAATCTTTTAGAAATGCTGATATTCAATATTTAATAGCAACTGATGTTGCAGCTAGAGGAATAGACATAACTGGAGTTACTCATATCTATAATTATGATGTGCCTGAAACCCCTGAAAGTTATATTCATAGAATTGGAAGAACTGGTAGAGCTGGAGAAGATGGCTATACTTGCATGTTTGTAGTTCCAAGACATGAAGGTAATTTTAAAAAAATTGAAAAACTTTTAGATTATAAAATACCTGAGCGTAACATTAATATAACAAAATAAATAGAGCAATTATATAATTGCTCTATTTATTAATTAATTTTTTATTTTTTTCTTCTTTTTATTAATCCTATTCCTGCAGCTATAGAAGTTGCAGCTAAAACTCCTGCAAATCCTAAACTATATCCTGTATTTGGCATAGGCTTGCTATTATCTACATTTTGATTTCCTTCATCATTCGGCTTATTATTCTCTGGTTTGTTTTCTGGCTTATTTTCCGGCTTATTT
>NZ_JAUNLM010000026.1 GCF_030532265.1 Clostridium sp.
CACCTTAACTTATCATTGTCAATAAAATAACATTATATTTTTTGTATTATTTTATCGCAAAAATATAATCATCTATATATTCACCAATTCTATCCTTTAATAACTCTTTCGCCGAAATATTTAACTTACCTTCTCTAATTTTTTTAAATTGACTATGCATAAATTGACTTACTAAAGTTATTGGAATTTCAACTTTTTCTAAATTATCCATCATCTTTTCCAATGCAAAATTTACATCTTCTCTTGGCATATAATATCTACATCTATCTGATAAACTATATCTTCTATCAAATTTTATTTTTTCACTTGTACCTGAGTAATGTTTAATCCAATCCTTTGGATCTTTAACCATATTAAAATCTAATACATCCATAAACCTTGATAATTCTAAATCTGGATTATATTTTAATAATTCATTTTCCATTGCATTTAATTCAAAGGCACCTTCTCTAAAGCCAAATGTTAAAGCTGGTCCAACTTTTAAAATTATATATCCATCCTCAACCATTTCTCTCAAAGCTTTAGGCGTTTGATAATCAGTTGAGTGAGCTTCAAATACTAAATTATCATATTTCTTTATAGCATCACTTAATTCTTTTGCTGAATCTCTATTATATTCCCAAACATTATCACTACTAAATTCAACTCCTGGTTGCACAACTACTCCTACAACATAATCAAAAGCTTCTCGTAATCCTCTATTGTAAAAAGCTTCTTTAAATGTATTTACAGTTGTTTCAAAATCTTCTTTTCTTGTAACCTTTATTCCTTCTTCTTCATCATTCTCTATTTGTGCACCTCCAGGTATTGGAACTTCACTACCAATTATATAAACTGGATGGATTGCATTTTTATTTATATTTAACAATTCTTTATATGCATTTTCACATACCTCACAAAGAATAGCTGCTCTTTTAGCTATTATCTCATCTCCAAATTTTCCTGATTCAATATCGCCTTTAAGCGGCATACTTGTATCTAAATGAATTTTTGTAAATCCTGCAAGAACATATTCTCTAACTAATACTTTTGCATTTTCCATAGCTATTTTAGAATCTAAGTTTGTCCATGTTAAAGGTCCTAAATGATCTCCGCCAAGGATTATTCTTTCCTTTGGAAAATTATTTTTATAAGCTAAGTCATAAATATAATCTATATATTCTTTTGGTTTCATTCCAGTATATCCACCAAATTGATCTACTTGATTTGCTGTTGATTCAATTAAAAGATTCATATTAGTATCTCTTAATCTTTCTATCGCAGCCTCAATTACATATTGATTTGAACAACAAACAGAAAATATTCCTACTGTTTCTCCCATCTTATATTTATTAACTATTTCTTTAATAGGATGCATTTATATTATTCACCTCTTTTTTAAGCTTTATTATCACTTCCACATATAATTATCTTGTGTTTAACTATATCTCTCATTGCTTCTTTACCAGGTGTCATATATTTTCTTGGATCATTAGCTTCTGGATGATTCACAAAATATTTCTTTACAGCATCTGAAAAAGGTATTTTTAAATCTGTAGCTACATTAACTTTACATATTCCACACCTTATAGCTTCTTTAACTAATTCATCAGGCACATCTGATGCACCATGTAAAACTAAAGGAATAGAAACTTTTTCTCTTATTTCTTTTAATCTTTCAAAATCAAGCTTTGCTTTTCCTTTATATAGTCCATGAGCAGTACCAATTGCAACTGCTAATGAATCTATACCAGTTTTATCAACAAAATCTTTAGCTTGGTCAGGATTTGTATAAATTGTATCTTTTTCATCAACAACCAAATCATCTTCCTGCCCACCAAGTCTTCCAAGCTCTGCCTCAACTGTAGCATCAAATTTATGAGCATATTCAACAACTTCTTTAACTATTTTTATATTATTTTCATACTTTTCATAAGATGCATCAATCATTGCTGACTTAAAACCTTTGTCTATATAATCTTTTATATCACTTATATCCTCAAAATGATCTAAATGTATAGCTATAGGAATTTTATATTTCTTTGCAGCAACCTCAGCCATTGAAACAATATAATCAGCGCCAGCATATTTAATAGTTGATGGTGTTCCAGCTAATATAACTGGTGACTTTAGTTCTGATGCAGTTTCAACAACAACTTGTAAAGTTTCTAAGTTGTGTATATTAAATGCTGGTACCGCATATCCCTCTCTTTGAGCTTTTTTAAGCATTTCTCTAGTTGATAATATTTTTCCCATTCTCTTTACCCTCTTTCTTAAAACTCTTATAACTGTTCCTAAGTTCATATTAAATTCCATATACAAAATCTACTTCTTCATTATTTTCTTTCTTTACTTCAAAAGCTTTTATTGAATTATTTCCTGAATTAATAGCAAAATCTATTAACTCATTAACATTCATTCCATCTCTACATAATGAAACTTCAAGAAGCATTCCAAGATTTGTCCCTGCTAATACTCTCATATTCTTATTTTGTAATTTTTGACTTAATAGAACTGAAATTTTAAAAGGAGATCCACCTGCTAAATCTGAAAGAACTAAAATTTCATCAGTATTTAATTCTGAAATTGCACATTTTAATTTTTTTTCTAAAGCTTCTGTACTATCCCCTTCAATAAAATCTACACATCTTAAATTTTCTTGCGCTCCTGCAATAAGCTTTAATGAACTTAATATACCTGTTGCAAAATTTCCATGACCTGTTAATATTATTCCTACCATTTAAAATTCCCCCTACTTATAGACTATTTCTTATATTCATGTATTATTACACCCTTTACTACTCTATTTACTGTTCCATCAGGTCTTGGATTATCTGGAGATATTCCTAACTTAAGTGAACTAAATAATCCAAACATTTGTCCAAAAAGCATGTAATTAAATACTGTATATATTTCTGGAATATCCTGCCCATCTATTTCTATATACTTATCACATAATGAATTAAGTTCATTGTTTTTGTTATAGCTAATTACAGCTAATTTATGCCCTCCATTGTCTCCATGTATTTCTTTTATTAAATCCAAATCATAAAGATTTGTATAACTATTTATTGAATTCATAAAAATAACTAATGTATTATCATCTATAATAGACTTTGGACCATGCCTAAATCCTAAAACTGATTCACAAACAGTAACTATCTTTCCACTAGTTAACTCTAAATTTTTAAGAGCCATTTCTTGACATAATCCCTTTAATGCTCCTGAACCTAAATAAACAACTCTATTACATCCTAAATCTACAAGCTCTTTAACATCTTTAAATTTATTTTCTAATATTTTTTCTCCTTGCTTTACAACTATATCAACATATTTTTTATTTTCCTTTAAATTATCTATATCAAAAGCTAATAATGTTGCAAGCACCATACAACTAAAAGAACTTGTCATTGCAAAACTTTGATCATTTGACCTTTCTGGCATTAATAAACATAGTGTGTTTTCATATTCTTCTGATTTCTTAGCTAATTCACCATTTTTATTACATGTAATAACCATTTGTGCTATATCTTTAACATTATTTTGAAATAATTCATAAGCACCAATACTTTCTGGACTATTTCCTGATCTTGCAAATGATACTAATATTGTTTTTGTGTCTTCTTCTATAAATTCATATGGGTTTGATACCAAATCAGTTGTTGCAATTGCTTCAACTCTTAAATTTAACTTTTTAGCTAAATATAAATAAATAGTATCTCCTACATAATCTGATGTACCTGCACCAGTTAAAATTATTCTAGTTTTTTCAGTTAAGTTTTTATTTAAAAAATTTTTGATATTTTCTTTATTATTTTCTATGATTTCATAAGTTTGTTTCCAAAGCTCAGGTTGTTGCCTTATCTCTTTAGCAGTAAATATACCATTAACCTCTCCCCAAAATTCCTCTGTTAATTCAAAAATCATTTTATTACCCTCCTTAACTGATAATGTTGTCATTACCACCTGTTTTAAAAATTTTTATTTTTATTTAATTTAATTATTATTTAACTGAACTCTATATTTAAATTTATCTCCTCTTACTATACTTACTGTATATTCTATTAATCTTTTACTTTCATAAGTATATCTTTCGATCTTTAAACTAGGAGCTCCTTCATGTATTTCTAAATAAATACTTTCTAGCTTATTAGTTAATATAGGCTCAAAATATTCTTCTGCAAATGTTAAGTTTGCATTATACTCTTCTTTAAGTACATCATACATGGCTTTGCCTTCTAATTTTTCTTTAGATAATTCATAAAATCTTTCAAATGGTAAATATGTAACTTCATACATCATAGGTACATTATCAGCTTTCCTAACTCTTACTAATTTATAAAGTAACTCTTCAGCTTTAATATTGAATTTATTTGAAATCTTTTCTCCAGCTTCTACTATCTCAAAATTAATTATTTGAGAAGATGGCTCTTTCCCAATTTTTTTCATTTCGTTTGTAAAAGAATAAAATGATACTAAATCTTGATTAACCCTTTTTGGCGCTACAAACGTACCTTTTCCATGTAACTTATATATATAACCATCTCTTTCTAATTCATCTAAAGCTTGTCTTACCGTAGTTCTACTTACATCATATATATCACATATTTCTCTTTCTGATAATAATCTATCATTTTCTTTTAAACCTTTATTAATTTTATCTATCAGTATATCCATAAGCTGTAAGTATAGAGGTATCTTAGAACTTTTATCTATTACTTTCACTGTTAATTACCACCTTGTTTATAATTATAATTTAATTATAATCAATTACAAACTAATTTTTCAATATAAACTTTAAATTTTCAAACTGGTAACTACCTATTTATATTTTACAATAAAATAGGGGGACTTAATTAAGTAATCCCCCAAAGTTTAATATTTTTAATTTATAATATACCAATTGCCTTTCCTAAAATACCAATTACTACAGTAGCTCCTATTAACATAATAGGTGACATACCTTTCTTAAGAAGCTTATACATTAAAAATGTATAAAGTAAAGGTAAAAGATTTGGCATTACGGCATCTAAAACTCCTTCTTGAATCTTTACTTCAGCTTGACCAACTGTTGCAACAAATGTAGTCTTTAAGTTAACCATTGATGCTATAAGCCCACCAACAACTGTTAATCCAACAATTGAAGCTGCATGTGAAATCTTTTTAGTTTGCTCTTTTAAATTTGAAATAGCTTTAACACCTGTGTTGTAACCATACTTCATTAAGAAAAATCTTAGGAAGAAATGTAATGCATTAAATAATAATAAAAATACTATAGGTCCTGCAATATTTCCTTGACTTGCAAGTGATGCTCCTACACCAACGCAAATTGGAAGTGCTGTAAGCCAAAATAAAGCATCTCCAATTCCGCCTAAAGGTCCCATTGTAGCAACCTTTATAGCTCTTATTGTATTTCTATCTTCTTTATTTTCTTCCATGGCAATTACAAGTCCCATTATAAATGTAACTAAGAATGGATGTGTATTAAAAAACTCCATATGATCTTTCATTGAATCTGAAAGGTCTTTTTTGTTTGTATGAATTTTCTTAAGACCTGGTAATAATCCATATAACCATCCACACGCCTGCATTCTTTCATAATTAAAAGATGCTTGAAGGAATAAAGATCTCCATACCATTTTATTTAAATCTTTATTAGTTATTACCTTATCAGTTCTAGCATCTTTATATCCTAAGCTAACTGATTCAGATGCTTGTTTATATTCTACTTTAGATGCCATCTTCATACTCCTCCTTTACAACAACTTTTTCAGGTTCATTAGATTTTGCATAATAATCATATAAAGCTATGCATAATCCAATTAAAGCAAGGGCTAATATTGGAATATTGAAGTAAGTTACTAATAAAAATCCACCAATTAAGAAAGCAACATATTCTTTCTTAAGCATAATTTTAAGTAACATAGCAAATCCTATAGCTGGCATCATTCCACCTGCTACTGATAATCCTTCAATTATAACAGTAGGAATTTTATTAACTATTGCAGCAGCTTGTTCTGCTCCAAAGAATATTGGTAAAAATCCACATATGAAATATGATATAAATAAAACTACCATTCCCATATAGTTAATTTTATCAATTCCTTTGGTGTTTGCTTCTTCCGCATATTTATCAGCTTTATGCATTACTGGTGAAAAAATAGTAAATAATAATGTAATTCCAGCTTGTGCAGCTACAGCAAATGGAATAGCAACTCCAATTGCTGCTTGAGGATCAAGTTTTCCTAGAATTGCAATACTTGTACCTATAATACCTCCGATAACAACATTTGGTGGTTGTGCGCCAGCTAGTGGTACCATTCCCATAAATACAACTTCTAAAGAAGCTCCTACAATAAGTCCAGTAGTCATATCTCCAAGTATAAGTCCTACAATTGGTCCTGTTACTATTGGCCTGTGTATATGTGTTAATCCATCGAACATATCGATACCAGCTATACCAGCCCAGATAGCAATTAACAATGCTTCTACTAACATTTAAAAGTTCCCCCTTTATTAAATTTTAAAATATATTAAATAATTAAAATGAAAGCAACTTAGAATTAAACGTACTTTTCTATGTCAACTTCAACTCTTTCGTCAGGAACTCTTCTAATTTCAACTTTAATACCTAAGTCAATAATTTTTCTTATTGTCTTTTTATCATCTTCATCTAGTGATACTGTTGATGAGATTTGTTCTTTTCCTTCACTAAAATGCATATTTCCTATATTTAATTCTTTTATTGGTACCCCACCTTCTATAAGTCTTAATGCATCTTGTGGTGTTCTACAAACTAAAAATATTTTTTGTCTATCTGAAGCTTTATGAATTATATTTATTGTTTTATCTATTGTAAAAAATCTTGTTTGTATTGCGTCTGGTAAAACCATTTCCATTAAGCTTTGTTGAACAGGATCTGCTGCAACTTTATCATTTGCAACTAATATTAAATTAGCACCTAAATGATTTACCCAAGTTACTCCAACTTGTCCATGTATAAGACGATTATCCACTCTTGTTAATAAAATATTTGGCATTTTAACTCCTCCCAACTCCAAGTGGTAAGTACCACTTTATTTAAAACATAATTTTTTATAAGCTTTTATATAATTTCTTCTCTCTATTAATTAATATTTATATTTTTTTATTTTTATTACATATTTTTTATTCTTTTATTGATGTTCTAAAAAATATCTTATAGCTGACTAAATTTATAAAAGATATTAAGATTAAGAATAATAAAGATACTTCTACTGATATGACTTTCATTACTATAAGATAAAACAGTAGACTTAAAAGATACATTATTACTAAAGTACATATATTAAAGTTTTTTCTTGAGTTATTTATTATTTCTAACATTTTTTCTTCACTTAAATCTTGTTCTTTATATTTTTTTGCAAAAATAGATGGTACTACTTCTCCTATTATTTTTTTACTTATTAAATCACAAATAAATATTATAAATACTCCTATTATTGAAATTAAAAATATATCATAGGTTTTTATATTTAAATTTAATATTGTTTCTATTAACTTAAAGGCTAAAAATAATGTTCCACCAACCAAAGAGATTATAGGTAATGCTACTATAATCATTACAGATGATAATTTTGCATTTAACTTTATACTTTTATCCTTATTCATATTAATAGTAAACATAAACATTGATATAAAAGTGAGAACCATCACTATTAAAATTGATAATATATATTTCATATTTTCCTCCTTTCTAATAATATTATATCATCCATTTTTTACCACAAACAAGAAAACGTTCTCTAAAAATTCCGATTAATTTCATAAAAAAATGCCTATCTAATTAATTAAGATAGACATTTTTTTACATGTATTATATAGTCTTCAAACTTTATATAATAAAAATATTATTTTTTACTATTCAACCTCTTTCATAGAAAGTGCTATTCTTTTTCTTTTTTCATCAACATCTAATACTTTAACTTTTATTACGTCTCCAACCTTAACTATATCAAGTGGATGTTTAACAAATTTATTAGCCATTTGACTTTTATGAACTAGCCCATCTTGATGTACTCCAATATCTACAAAAGCTCCAAAGTCTGAAACATTTCTAACTGTTCCCATAAGTATCATACCAGACTTTAGATCTTTTAATTCTATAACTCCTGTTTTTAATATTGGTTTTGGCATATCTTCTCTTGGATCTCTACCAGGTTTTTGTAATTCTTTAATTATATCCTTAAGAGTAAGTTCTCCAACTTTAATTTCTTTTGATAGATTATTTAATCCTTTTTTGTTAACTCTTTCTTCTATGTCAGTTAGCTTTTTATTTTTTAAATCATCTATAGTATATCCTAAAATTTCTATAAGCTTTTTAGCTGCATCATATGATTCAGGATGAACTGAAGTATTATCTAATGGATTTTTACTTTCCATAACTCTTAAAAAACCTGCACATTGTTCAAATGCTTTTTGACCTAATCTCTTAACTTTAAGCAATTCTTTTCTTGATTTAAATAAACCAACTTCGTCTCTATAAGCTACTATATTATCAGCAATACTTGAATTTATTCCTGATATATGTGTTAAAAGGCTTGGTGTTGCTGTATTTAAATCTACTCCAACCTTATTTACTGAATCTTCTACTACACCATTTAAAGATTCCTCTAATCTTTTTTGAGTTACATCATGTTGATATTGTCCTACTCCAATTGCCTTTGGATCTATTTTTACAAGTTCAGCAAGTGGGTCTTGAAGTCTTCTTCCTATTGATATAGCTCCTCTAACTGTAACATCTAAGTCTGGATATTCTTTACTTGCAAGTTTTGATGCTGAATAAACTGATGCTCCTGCCTCTGAAACAATAACATAAGCTACTTCTTTTCCTGTTTCATCTTTTATTTCTTTTATCATCTCACTTATAACTTCTTCTGATTCTCTTGAAGCTGTTCCATTACCAAGTGATATAACATCAACACTATATTTTTTAATAAGATTTTTTAATGTATTTTTTGTTCCTTCAACATCATTTTTGGGTGCAGTTGGATATACTGCTGTATTTTCTAAAAATTTACCTGTACTATCTAAAACTGCTATTTTACATCCAGTTCTAAATCCTGGGTCGTATCCCATAACTACTTTTCCTTTTATAGGAGCTTGAAGTAATAATGCTTTTAAATTCTCTTTAAATACATTTATAGCACCTTCTTCACCTTTATCTGTAAGTTCACTTCTTATTTCTCTCTCTATTGAAGGATATATAAGTCTCTTTAGTGAATCTTTTATTGCTTCACTTAATAATATATCAGTTTCCTTATTTCCTTTTAATAAATTTGATTCTAAGTAGCTTATTATTTTATCTTCATTTGAAACTATCTTTACAGAAAGAATTTTTTCCTTTTCTCCTCTATTTATAGCAAGTATTCTATGTGAAGGTATTTTCTTAACTTCTTCACTATAATCATAATACATTTCATATGGAGTTTGTTCTTCACTTCCACCTTTAGTTTCAATTAAACCTTCATTAAATACAAATGTTCTAATCCACTTTCTATATTTTGCTTCATCTGATATTATTTCTGCAACTATATCAAGCGCACCTTTAATTGCGTCTTCCTTACTATTTACATCCTTTTCTTCATTTATAAACTTCTCTGCCTCATCTTCTATATTGCCCTTAAATTCTCCACTTAAAATAAGTTCACCTAAAGGCTTTAAACCTTTTTCTAATGCAATTATAGCTCTAGTTCTCTTTTTAGGCTTAAATGGTCTATATATATCTTCTACTTCTGTTAAAGTATCTGCTTTTTTTAAGTTATTCTCTATTTCTTCAGTAAGATTTCCTTGCTCTTCAATTAATTTTCTTACAGTTTCTTTTCTTTCTTGTAAATTTCTCAAATAAACTAATCTTTCTTCTAAGTTTCTTAAAACTTCATCAGAAAGACCGCCTGTCATTTCTTTTCTATATCTAGCTATGAAAGGAACTGTATTCCCTCCATCTAATAACTCAATAACATTATTAATTATATTTAATTTAAGACCTAATTCTTTTGATAATCTATCATTAATATTCATTTTATACCTCCACACTTAAATTTCCTTATCTTTCTATTATACCCTATAATAAAATTTTGTTTTATAATATTTACTTAATATTACATATTGTAATTATGTTAAGTTCTAGTATAATTTTAATTGTAAATATTTTCCAGATTAGAGGTGTTTTTATGAATTCTCAAATTCAAAAAGTTATTTCTTTGCTATTAATAATTTTTATAACATTATTAACCTTTGATTACTTTAAAATAATAGAATTTTCTAGTATTTTAAGAGAATCTCTTTCTTTTTTAACCTTATCTTTAATATTAATATCATCAGTTTCTGTTATAACAGGTAAAAAAGCTGGTATGCATAAATTTATAAATTATGTTATTCTCACAACCACTCTTTTTGGTGGATTGCTTTTAATTTATCAATCTAAAGTTAATTTCTTAATATGCATATGTTTGTTATTTACTATAGTTTATGCAATTGTTGATATGCTATATAAAAAGGCTTAACTTAAACTTAATATTGTTTTTATCATAATAATTGCAGAAGGTTAATAAACTTTATTAAAACAATTTTTTAGGAGAATTTAATGAAGTCAAAAACTTATAAAATATTAACTGCTATTTCTGCAATTATTTTTATTTCATTTTTAATTTTAAGATGCTCTATTGATACATTTGATTCAAAAGATGTGAAAAATAATATTGAATTTCTTTCATCAGAGAAATTTGCAGGAAGACTTTGCGGAACAAAGGAAAATGATAATGTTTCAAACTACATATCTGAAACTTTTAAATCTTTAGGTTTAAAACCTTTAGATTCTGATTATAAAGAAAGTTTTCAAGTAGTAACCCCAATTAAAAATAATACAAGTGCTAAATTACAAATAACTAATTCAGAAAAAGTTATTAAAGACTTTAAATACGGAGAAGACTTTAAAGAAGATATGCTTAATTTTAAAATTTCAGATGTAACATTATCTTCTGATGATAGTATAAATATATCTCCATCTTCAATATCATTTAGAAAAGGTAAAGATATTTTTTTATTTTATGTTAGCAAAGAAAATAATTTTAATTTTAGAAGTTCTTTTGTATATGAATCACCAATATCATTTGCAATTGCTATATCAAAAGAAACCTATGATTATATGATAAAAAGCTTAAAAAAAGATTTGAAAATTTCAGTAACATTGCCTTATAAATTAGTCAATACAGAAACATTTAATGTAGTTGGAAAAATAGAAGGTAGAAATAATGATAATCCGCCATTAATTCTAACTGCTCACTTTGACCATATGGGTATTGATTGCTTGAATAACTTATATTGTGGAGCATTAGATAATGCATCTGGAACATCATTTTTATTAGAACTAGCTTCTTACTTATCATCTCTTCCAAAACCAAATAGAGATATTATATTTGTAGCCTTAAATGGAGAAGAATTTGGACTTTTGGGTTCTCAAAAATTCTCATCAAAATATAAAGATATTTTAAAAGATGCAAAAGTTATTAATTTTGATATGATAGGAGCAAAAAATTATCCTATTACATTTATTAGAGGTAGTAAATCTATAGATATGCCTTCACCTTTACTTAAAGATTTTGAAAATATATGTTTAACAAAAAATCAAGACTATAATATAAAATACGAAGATTCAAGCGATCATGCAAGTTTTATAAATAATAATTTTGATGCTTTAACTATATGTCATTCAGATGTTAGTAAAATCCACACTCCATCTGATAAAGTTGAAAATATATCTACAGATTCTGTTGATAATGTTTTCAAGGTTGTTGATAATTATTTAGTTAATGAACTTTATCCGAAAAGTAAATTATTTATTTTTAATCCTACATTACATGCAATTTCCTTCGTTTGCTTTTTAGTATTAATAAGTTATCCAATTTTAAAAAAAATTGAAAATCATAAAAATTCTCATTCATAATTTCAATATTTATAAATAAGATTTGTAATACTTGGCATATAACTATATAATGTGTATACTATGATTAAATAATTATTTTAAAAGGTGCTATAAGATATGACTAGAGAAACACATTCATCAGGAGGATTCTTTATTGCTCTTATTACATTAAACACTTTTATTACAAAATATTTAATAAATTATAATTTAGGTTATGCATTATTATCTATATTAATATTTTTCTATACTTCTCATGTTGGTTCACTTTTCCCTGATATAGATATGAAAAGTTCTTTTATTAGTAAAAGACACCCTTTTATATCAAGATTATTTGGAAGAAGATTTAGACATAGAGGTTTTACTCATAGCCTAGTATGTGTTTTTATTATATTTTTTGCATTTCAAGTTTTTATAAAAACGAGCAATAATAACATTATAGTTTTAAGTATGTGCTATGGCTTTTTATTAGGATATATATCTCACCTTTTTCTTGATTTATTAACAAAGGAAGGAATAGAACTTTTTTATCCTATTAAGGCTAATATAAGTATTTTCTTTATAAAAACTAATTCTAATGGAGAGAAATATTTTAATAGAACTCTAAAATTTTTGACAGCATTAACTTTAATATATAGCTTTTATGTTATAAGTAAAAATGTTTTTAACATTGATATTTTAGATTTATTAAAAATTAAACCTATAATTTAAAATTATAAAAGGTGAAATTAAAATTATAAACTTTAATTTCACCTTAAATTTTTATTATATACTTTTTATATATTCTACTTTACAAATACAGTCCTTTAAATCTTCAAGTCTAAGATCTTCAACATAAAGTTTTATTTTATATTTCTCACCTTTATAACTTATATTTACAATATTCTCATCGCCAATTTCTTCTTTTTCAATTATCTTATTCTCTTTAATAAATTCCTTAAATGATAATTCACTAAAAAAAGCTTCCCAAAATTCTTTTAAAGTAATTTCTTTATTAAGATAAATTTTCTCTAATTGTTCTTTATACATTTTTATACCTTCTTCTATAGTTAATTTAAATTTTTACTTCTTAATTATACTATATTTTATATTCTTTAATTAATATATTAATCCCTGCTTTATTTATTAATTTAGTTCACTTGAAAGATACGCATTTATAAATGAATCAATTTCACCATCCATGACAGCTTGAACATTTGATGTTTCTTCTCCAGTTCTATGGTCTTTAACCATATTATATGGATGGAATACATATGATCTTATTTGACTTCCCCATCCCATATCTTTAAGTTCTCCTGTTAAATCTTCTATTTTTTCTTTATGTGCTCTATCTTTTAATTCAATAAGCTTTGACTTTAACATATTCATAGCAGTATCTTTGTTAGCGAATTGACTTCTTTCATTTTGACACTGAACTACTATACCAGTTGGTATATGAGTTATTCTAATTGCTGATTCAGTTTTATTAACATGCTGTCCACCAGCTCCACTTGCTCTAAATGTATCAATTTTTAAATCATCAGGTCTTATATCTATGTCTTGATCTTTTGTAAGCTCAGGTAAAACTTCAACTGATGCAAAAGAAGTTTGTCTTTTACCATTAGCATTGTAAGGTGATATTCTAACTAATCTATGAATTCCCTTTTCTGCTTTTAAATACCCATATGCAAAATCACCTTTTACTTTTAATGTAACACTTTTTATTCCTGCTTCATCACCTTGTATTAAATCTAAAGTTTCAACAGTAAATCCTTTTTTCTCACACCATCTTGTATACATTCTTAGTAGCATTTCTGTCCAATCATTAGCATCAGTACCACCTACACCAACATGAAGTGTTAATATCACATCATTTTTATCATATTCACCTGAAAGCATTATTTCTATTCTATATTCTTCAACTAATTTATCTAATTCCTTTATTTCTGAAATTATTTCATTTATTGATTCATCATCATCTTCTTCCATAATTTCATTTAAAACTTCTATATCTTCTATTTTTCTTTCTAATAAATTAAATCTTTCTAATCTTGATTTTAAGAATTTACTTTCTTTTGTTACTTCTTCAGCTTGTTTTATATCATCCCAAAATCCTACCTCTTGCATTTTAAGATTTAATTCTTCAATTTGTTTTTCTAAAGCTTCCTTGTCAAAGTGAAGCCCTCATTTCATCTATTTTTGACTTTAAACTTGGCATTTTTCCTAATGCTTTTTCAAGCTCTATTCTCATACAAAATCACCTCTATCTTTAATCTTAAAGAGCATCGTTATGTTAAATAACGATGCCCAATATTTAAGCCCTATACTTCTCTGCCACAACAATTTTTAAATTTCTTTCCACTTCCGCATGGACAAGGTTCATTTCTTCCAACTGTTACTTCTTTTCTTACTGGTGCTTTCTTTTTAGGACTTTCTCCATCTCCACCACCAACATGAACTGCTTGTGTTTCCTTAGCAACTCTTTCTCTTTCTTCTGGTGCTTTTTCCATTTGAACGTGGAATAAATATTTAACTGTATCTACTTTTATAGCTTCAATCATTTCATCAAACATAGCACTACCTTCTACTTGATAGGCTTGAACTGGGTCTTGTTGCTTGAATGCTCTAAGTCCAATTCCTTGCTTTAAGTGATCCATATTATCTATATGATCCATCCATTTTATATCAACATTTTTAAGAAGTACAACTCTCTCTATCTCTCTAAGCTTTTCTTCTCCAAACTCAGCTTCTTTACCTTTATATATTTCTAATGCAATATTAATAAGTTTTTCTTTTATTTCATCATTTGAAAGATTTAATAAATCATCAATAGTTACTCTATTTGCAGGAAGACATATGTCATCTAGATAAAGAATTAAATTTTTAAATTCTTTTTCATAGTTATCCTCTACTCCTGTAATATGCGCATCAACTGCATCACTTATTACTTCTTTTATCATTTCTTCAATTTGTTCTTTTAAGTTTTCTCCTTCAAGAACTTGACTTCTTTGCTTGTATATAACTTCCCTTTGCATATTCATAACATCATCATAGCCTAAAAGATTCTTTCTTATATCAAAGTTATGTCCTTCAACTTTCTTTTGAGCACTTTCTATTGATCTTGTTATTATTTTACTTTCAATTGCATCATCTTCTTCTAAGCCAAGCTTATCAACCATAGCATGAGTTTTCTCTGACATGAATATTCTCATTAAATCATCTTCTAATGAAACAAAGAATGTTGATTCCCCTATATCTCCCTGTCTACCTGAACGTCCTCTAAGCTGATTATCTATTCTTCTTGATTCATGTCTTTCAGTACCAATTATCTTAAGTCCACCAACTTCTAATGCACCTTCACCTAACTTAATATCTGTACCTCTACCAGCCATATTTGTTGCGATAGTTACTGATCCAACTTCTCCAGCATCAGCTATAATTTCTGCTTCTTGTTCATGATACTTAGCATTTAAAACTTTATGCTTAATTCCCTTTTTCTTTAAAAGAGATGATATTATTTCTGATTTTTCTATACTTGATGTACCAACAAGCACTGGTTGACCTTTTTCATGAGCCTTTTCAATTTCTTCAACTATAGCATTATATTTTCCTCTAGCTGTTTTATATACTATATCATCATTATCAACTCTTTGAACCGGTCTGTGTGTTGGAACTACTATAACATCTAATCCATAAATTTCTCTAAATTCATTTTCCTCTGTTAAAGCAGTACCTGTCATACCTGATAATTTATTATACATTCTGAAATAATTTTGGAATGTTATTGTTGCTAAAGTTTTTGACTCTCTTGCTATTTTAACTCCTTCTTTTGCTTCAATAGCTTGGTGAAGACCATCTGAATATCTTCTACCTTCCATAAGTCTTCCTGTAAATTCATCAACAATTATAACTTCTCCATCCTTAACCATATAATCCTTATCACGTTTCATTACATAGTTGGCCTTTAATGCTTGAGTTACATAATGTTGTAATTGCATATTTTCAGCATCTGCATAGTTTTCAACTTTAAATGCTTTTTCTGCTTTTTCTATACCTTCTTCTGTAAGCATAGCAGCATTTGCTTTTTCATCTATAGTATAATCTTTTTCTTCAACTAAAGTTTTTACAAAATAATCTGCAACTTTATAAAACTCTGTTGACTTTTCTCCAGCACCTGAAATTATAAGTGGTGTTCTAGCCTCATCTATAAGAATTGAATCAACCTCATCTACAATTACAAAGTTAAGTCCTCTTTGAACTCTTTCTTCTTTATAAACAACCATGTTATCTCTTAAATAATCAAATCCAAATTCATTATTAGTTCCATATGTTATATCTGCATTATATGCATCTCTTCTTTGATTATTATTTAAATCATGGACTATAACTCCTGTTGTTAATCCTAAAAATTCATAAACTTGACCCATCCACTCTCTATCTCTGGCTGCTAAGTAATCATTAACTGTAATTACATGAACACCATCTCCTGATATTGCATTTAAATATGCAGGAAGTGTAGCAACTAATGTTTTACCTTCACCAGTTTTCATCTCTGCAATTCTACCTTGATGAAGGACTATACCTCCAATTAATTGCTCTCTGTAATGCTTCATATTTAACACTCTCCATGAAGCTTCTCTAACTACAGCAAATGCTTCTGGAAGTAAATCATCTAGTGATTCACCATTTTTATATCTTTCCTTGAATTCTTCTGTTTTTCCTCTAAGTTCTTCATCGCTTAATGCTCCCATCGCTGAATCTAAACTTTCTATCTTATCAACTAATGGTTTTATTCTCTTTACTTCTCTTTCACTATATGAGCCAAATAAGGCTTTAAATATTCCCATATATTCATCCTTTCAAACACTATAAATAATTATTAGTATTTTTCTATTTACATATTAGTATACATTTATAAATTATACCATTTTTACTTAATGTATTTCAACTTTCTAACAATTATTGATATTTTAAAATTAAAAAGCTCTATAAAGAAGTATAACCTTCTTTATAGAGTCCATATTTAGCTTATTAAATTTTGTATTTTACTTATAATCTGGTTCTAATAATCCATAATCTCCATCTTTTCTCTTATATAATACGCTTATTTCATTAGTTTCAGCATCTTTATAAACGAAGAAATTATGTCCTATAAGCTCCATTTGCAAAATAGCTTCTTCAACATCCATTGGCTTAACAGCAAATTTCTTTGTTTTTACAACTTTACCTTGATGTTCATCTTCTTGAGCATCTGCTGCAAGCTCTGAGAATTTTAATGAATTATTATGCTTTCTTGCAAGTTTAGTTCTTTGCTTTCTTATTTGTCTTTCTAACTTCTCTTCTACCTTATCTATTGATTTATACATATCTTCTGTCATTTCTTCAGCTCTAAGTAATATTCCGTTGAAAGGAATAGCTACTTCTATTCTATGTCTGTTCTTTTGAACTGATAATGTAGCCTTAGCATTTACATCACTTTCAAAATACTTATCAAGCTTTGAAACCTTCTTTTCTACCATATCTTTTAAAGCAGGAGTCAATTCAATGTTTTTTGTTACAACTGTTACTTTCATACGTCCAGCTCCTCTCAATACATTTAAGTTCAATTAGAAGACTTAAAATATTTATTTATTTTATATATTTATTTTACTACTTTTCTTATGTAAAGACAAGTTAGTTTTCTGAATTTACTGAAAATTATTTTTATTTATATTTTATCATAATTACCAAATTTTAAATAAAAAAATAATCCATATTAAAATGATACAAATTATCACTTTAATATGGATTATTTTTAGTAAAGTTAGCTGACCTGGTTTTTGCCCCCACACTCGCCTACTGGAGATTTCGCTACCCGGAATTAACCTCTCACTACTAACCCTCTCAAGTTAAAACTTGGTAGGACTTACTTCTATACCGCACCATGCTCACTAGAACTTTGTCTAGCTTATGTGGATCGTTTTGCCTGCGACTGGCATCGACTTTCAACCACAGACCTAACTTTACATTATTATTATATACGACTTTTAGCAATAGTCAATATTTTTATTTCACTAGCTCCACTTTCTTTTAAAACCTTCATTCCCTCTTGTATAGTTGCTCCAGTTGTAATTACATCATCTATTAAAATAAATTTCTTTCCTTCTACATACTTTTTATCTTTTACTTTAAAGGAATTTTTTATATTTTCTTTTCTCTCATTTTTACTCAATTCTTTTTGAATTTTTGTATCTTTACACTTTATTATTGTTTCTTTGTGTTCTAAATCTAATCTTTTAGATAATTTCTTAGCTATATATTCACATTGATTAAATCCTCTTTTTTTCATAGATTCTTTTCCAATAGGTATATAAGTTAATATATAATCTTTATCTATGTTTTTTATTTTAGACTCTAACATATCAACTAATATATCTCCCGCTAAAAAATCTTTCTTGAACTTAAACAAGTGTATTAAATCTTTAAGAGCTCCTTTATAGTATCCATAATACTCATCTTCTGTGCAACAATGTATTGTCTTTACACATTCATTACATATTCCATCTGCTTCTATTTCATTACATACAATACATTTATAAGGACTTTCAAATATTATATCTAGTATACTTTCTTTTAAATAATCTAATAACTTAAATATTCTTCTTCCCATAATTTTTTGTTAAACTCCCTAGTTATTTTTCTAGACATTTCAATTTCTTCACTTTCTTCTCTACAAACTAATATAACTTCTGAGAATTTATCTTTCTTTAAAGAAACCTTGCCACACATAAATAATATTTTTTTGTAATCTATATTTTTATCATCAGCACAAATAACTATTATTGCATTTATATTTGACGAATCTAGTACTTCTTCAATATTGTTTGTTATTAGAAATGTTGACTTATCTCTTAAATTTAATACATTACTTTTTAATTTTTTATCGGAACCTTTTAATATTCTAGCTCCTTTTAAAGTTACCTTTTTTGTATAATATTCATAAACCATATCTAATTCTTCCTTGTATGGAACATATATGGCAACATTTTTATTATTATTTTTAAACCAAAGTATATATTCATATAAAATATATGGTATATCATATCTTAAATCTATTCTTGTTGATATAACTCTAGGTTCTCTTAATATTTCTTCATCATTTATATACATAAAATCGGAATTATTATAATTTATACTAGAATATAATATTATTTTTTTTGAATGTTTTTTTAACCTTTCATATAAAATATCAAAATTATTTTTTGTTATATTTAAGTAATTACTTATATCATCTATTATTATAAGATCATATTTTTTGTTTAGATTATATAAAAATTTCAAATTCATAAATACTAAATTTTTATTTTCTAAATCATCTCTTGTAAATGTATAATAATGTTCTTTTTTATTTATATATGATAATAAGTCCTTATCTACTCTATCTCCTCCAAATAAATATAATACTTTATTTTTTTTTAATATAGCTTCTCTTATTACATCATATAAAACTTTATTTCCATGTAGTGGCTTATTTATTAAGGTTAATAATTCATTATCATTATTTAAAAAACTTATTATATTTTTTTTATTGAAACTAATCTCTCCCTTAGCTACCTTAGCCACATTAACCACCTTCTAATTATCATTTTCTATAATATCATTAGCTATTATGTCTTTTATTCTATGATTAAGAGCTGAATATCTCTCCATACTTTTTGTATTGCTTACCATAAATTTAAGTCCTTTTGGCATACCAACAACAACTACAAGTTCTTTTGCCCTTGTTATTCCAGTATATAAAAGATTTCTATTCATAAGAACAGGTGAACCCATAAATGAAGGTAATATTACTACTTTAAACTCACTTCCCTGACTTTTATGAATTGTTATAGCATAAGCTAGTTCTAATTCATCTAAATACACATAATCGTATTTAACTCTTCTCTCATCATCAAATACTACAGTTATTACTTTTTCTTCTTCATCTATTGACTGAATAAAGCCCATATCACCATTAAATACTCCAACACCTTCTGGTTCTCCTTCTCCTGATATTCTAGTCCATTTTAAGGAATAATTATTCTTAATTTGCATAACTTTATCCCCTTCTCTGAATATCATTTCCTTAACTTTCTTTTCTTTCTTATAATCTGCCTCAGGATTTAATATTGATTGTATCTTTTCATTTAAATTATTTACTCCAAGAGTTCCCTTTCTCATAGGTGTAAGTACTTGTATATCCTTTAATTTATCCCATTTATCGTTAAACTTAGGTAATCTTCTATTTATTAAATCAATTATTGTATTTAATATAGCTTCTGCACTTTCTTCCCTTATAAAGTAAAAATCATTTCCCTTTTTATTAAGATAAGGCATCTCCCCATTATTAATTCTATGTGCATTTACTGTAATTAGACTTTCAGAACCTTGTCTAAATATTTCTTTTAATCTAACAACTTTTATAAGCTCACTATTTATTAAATCTCTTAATACATTTCCAGGTCCTACTGATGGTAGTTGATCAACATCTCCAACAATTATTATTCTAGTTCCAAGTTTTATCGCTTTTAATAAATTATACATTAACATTACATCAATCATAGATGCTTCATCTATAATTATTACATCAGCTTGAAGAGGATCTGACTCTCCTTTTACAAATACAGACTTTTCTTCTTCTCTTTCATCCTGAACTCCCATATCAAGCAGTCTATGTATCGTTTTAGCTTCTCTTCCAGTAGATTCACTCATTCTCTTAGCCGCTCTTCCTGTTGGTGCTCCAAGAAGAACTTTCATTCCATTTTTTTCATATATATCCAATATACATTTTATAATTGTTGTTTTACCTGTACCTGGACCACCAGTTATAATTTCTATTCCTTCTGAAAATGCTGCAATTATAGCTTCCTTTTGAGATTTAGCAAGCTCAATATTATATTTTTTCTCAAAAAGTTCTATTTCATGCTCAACATCAGTATTTATAGTTCTAAAATTTTCTATACCAAGTGTAACTATTTTATTAGTTATTCCAAGTTCACAATAATAATAAGGCAATGTAAATACTGCCTCTTCTTCATTTATCTTTTCTGCTATAATTCTATTTTCAAGAACAGAATTATATATATTTTCTTCTACTATATCT
Organism: Clostridium sp.; assembly: GCF_030532265.1. GTDB lineage: Bacteria > Bacillota > Clostridia > Clostridiales > Clostridiaceae > Clostridium. Next base: position 21,039 of record NZ_JAUNLM010000026.1, read on the forward strand.
TCTTTAACTACTAATGTATCACAAGCATCTTTTATCAACTTATCTTTTGGCATATAAGTGTTACCAGCAGCACAAAATTTATTTATTACATATTCTATTCCACTTTTAACTCTAAATGGAGATTCAGCTTCTACACCTAAGTTCATAGCGATTTTATCTGCTGTTTTAAAACCTATTCCTGATATTTCTTTACATAATATGTACGGATTATCTGAAACTATTTTTTTAGCATCTATACCAAACTTCTTGTATATTTTTATACATTGATTATTTGTTACTCCATGCGCTTGAAAAAACATTATTATATCTTTTAAATCTTTTTGTTCTATATATGATTCGTATATAATTCTAAATTTCTTTTGTCCTATACCTTCTATCTCCATAAGTCTTTCTATATTATTTTCTAAAACATCAAAGGTTTCTTCACCAAAATGATTAACTATCTTTTTAGCAGTTACAGGTCCTATTCCATATATTATTCCTGCACTTAAATATTTTTCTATAGCTTCTACTGATGTTGGAAGTATCTCTTCAAATTCCTCTATTTTAAATTGTTTCCCAAATTGTTTATGAACTATCCAGTCACCCTTTAATTTTACATTCTGACCTTCTTTCATAAATGGTACCGTACCAACAGCTGTTATAGTATCTTTATTCATATTTACTTTTGCAACTGTATAACCAGTATCTTCTCCTCTAAAAACAATTGCTTCAACAAATCCAACAATCTTTTCCATACCTTTTCTCCAAATCTTCAATATAAGTTATTTTTATTTTTTCCTGTATAATATATAATTATATCATAGAAAATTTAACATATATTCTATGGAATAAAAATTGAGAAATGTGGAGGTATTAATATGTTAATAAGAAATTGTAATATAATTTTCTTAGATAAAATAGAGATGGGATCAGTTTTAATAGAGAATGGTAAAATTAAAGAAATAAATCCTCAAAATGTACAAGATACGGAAATTATTGATGCTAATGGAATGTATCTTTCTCCTGGATTTATAGACGTTCACATTCATGGTGCTGGAGGATATGATACTATGGATGGAACATATGAAGCTATAAATGAAATTTCAAAAACTATTTGTAAATTTGGTACAACATCTTTTACCCCAACAACTATGACTGTTGCTATAGAAGATATAAGAAAATCAATGTCAGCTATTAAAGAAGCTAAGCTTAAGGGTACAGATGGTGCAAATGTATTAGGTGCACATCTTGAAGGTCCATTTATAAGCCCAAATGCCATTGGAGCTCAAAACCCAAACTTCTTGCAAATCCCTTCTATTGAAACATATAACAAAATGGTTGGAGATTGTGAAGATGCAGTAGTTTCTATAACAATTGCGCCTGAAGTTTCTGGTGCAAAAGAACTTATTAAATATTTAAGTGATAAAGGTGTTGTCTGCTCAATAGGTCATACAAAAGCTACTTATGAAGAGGCTGTTGAAGGTATTAAATGTGGATGTTCCCATTCTACTCACCTTTTCAATGCTATGACTCCATTTACTCATAGAGCTCCTGGAGTTGTTGGGGCAACATTTGATACTGATATTACAACTGAAACTATATCTGATGGTATTCATATATCATACCCTGCTCTTAGAGTTGCATATAAGCAAAAAGGAACTGATAAAGTTCTTTTAATAACTGATGCTATGATGGCTTGTGGTATGCCAGATGGAACTTATTCATTAGGTGGTCAAGAAGTTAAAGTTTCAGATGGTGCTGCTAGAATATTATCAGGGTCACTTGCAGGATCTATATTAACTCTTGATAAGGCTGTAAGAAATGTTTATGAAAATTCAAATTATCCATTATATGAAATTGTTAAAATGGCAACTTATAATGGTGCTAAACATTGCCATGTTGAAGATAGAAAAGGAATTATTAAAGAAGGATATGATGCTGACTTAATTCTTTTTGATGATAAAATAAATATTAAAAAAGTTATAGTAAATGGAAAAGTTGTACATGAGGCTTAATTATATAAAATAACAATTTAATTATTAAAATTAAATTATAAAAAAAAGATACTAAATTAATTTAGTATCTTTTTTTATTTAACTTTTAAGCATTTTCTTTAATAGGTCTTTTTAATATAGCTAATAAAATCATTCCTACTATTGAACCTACAACTAGTGCTATTAAGTATCCTAATGGATTTCCTATAACAGGTACTACGAATATTCCACCATGTGGTGCTCTAAGTGAACAACCAAACATCATTGAAAGTCCTCCTGCAACTGCTGACCCAACAACACAAGCTGGTATAACTCTTAATGGATCTGAAGCTGCAAATGGTATTGCACCTTCTGTTATAAATGATAATCCCATTACATAGTTAGTAATACCTGATTGTCTTTCTCTTTTTGTAAATCTATTTTTGAAGAATGTAGTACATAACGCTATTGCAAGTGGTGGAACCATACCTCCAACCATTACTGCTGCCATTATATCAAATTGCCCACTAGCAAGTCCTGCTGTACCAAATACATAAGCAGCTTTATTTATAGGACCTCCCATATCAATTGCCATCATTCCTCCAAGGATTATTCCAAGTACTACTTTACTGCTTTCTCCCATAGAATTTAAAGTATTAGTTAATCCTGTATTTATAGCTGATACTGGTGGGTTTATTAAGAACATTATAATAGCACCAATTAAAAGTATTCCGAAGAATGGATATAGTAAAACTGGTTTTAAACCTTCTAAGTCTTCTGGTAATTTACTGAATACTTTCTTTAAGAATAACACTAAATATCCTGCAATAAATCCAGCAAGTAAAGCACCTAAGAAACCTGATCCACCTTCATTTGCAAGCATACCACCAACAAAACCTACTGCTAATGCTGGTCTATCTCCTATACTCATTGCAATGTATCCAGCTAATACTGGTAACATAAATCCAAATGCAATACCACCAACAGTTTTTAAGAATGCTGCAAATGGTGTATTCATACCAAAGTTTGCTGGATTTATACTATAATCATCAAATAAGAATGCTAATGCTATAAGTATACCACCACCTATAACAAATGGTAACATATGTGATACACCATTCATTAGGTGCTTATATACTCTGTGTCCAACACCTTCTTTTTCTATACTCTCATCTCCACCTTCTGATTTTTTATCAGCATGATATATTGGAGCCTTACCACTTGTTGCTTCTTCAATAAGCTCTGTAGCTTTATGAATTCCATTTGCAACTTTAGTTTTTATTAATCTTTTTCCATCAAATCTTGCCATATCAACATTTTTATCTGCTGCTACTATAATACATTCTGCATTTTCAATTTCTTCTTTTGTTAAAACATTTTTAGCTCCTCCTGAACCATTTGTTTCAACCTTTATTGAAACTCCCATTTGCTTAGCTTTTTCTTCTAAGCTTTCTGCAGCCATATAAGTATGTGCTATACCAGTTGGACATGCAGTAACTGCTAATACTCTGTATCCTTCTTCTCTATTTTCTTCCTTTTGCTCTGTTTCAAACTTTTCTTTTTCTTTGTTATCTATAAGCTTTAAATATTCTTCTTTACTTTTTGCATTTATAAGTTCATTTCTAAAATCTTCATCCATTAATATAGTTGATAATCTTGCAAGCACATCAAGGTGTAAGTTATTAGCCTCTTCTGGTGCTGCTATCATAAAGAATAATTTAGCTGGTTGCCCATCTAATGAATCAAAATCAACACCATTCTTTACAACTATTGAACTAAGTCCTGCATTTTTTACTCCTTTTGATTTACCATGAGGTATTGCTATTCCTTCACCAATACCAGTTGTACTTAATTCTTCTCTCTTAAGCACTGCTTCCTTGTAAACTTGTTTATCTAATAAGTTTCCTTCCTTATCCATAAGGTCAACTAACTTATCTAATGCTTCTTTTTTTGAAGTTACTTTTGAATCTAACTCAATTCCTTCAACTTTTAAAAGGTCTATTATACGCATAACGTTTCCTCCTTGTTTAACTTATCATTTCAAGTATTTCTTTTACTTTTTCTTTAGTTGCTAAATCTTCTGAGAATGCACTTGCACTTCCTGTTGCAATTCCATATTTCAATGCATCTTTATAATTTTGTTTCATAATATATCCAGCTGTAAATCCAGCAACCATTGAATCTCCTGCTCCAACTGAATTTTTAACTTCTCCCTTAGGAGCTTTATGTTTTAAAACTTCTCCATTTTCATTTATAAGTATTGCACCATCTCCAGCCATTGATATTATTACATTAATCGCTCCCATATCTTGAAGTTTTTTCGCATACTTAATTATTTCTTCTTCTGAATTTATTGAAACGTTAAACATTTCTTCAAGCTCATGTTTATTTGGTTTTATTAAGAATGGTTTATATTTAAGTACATTTAATAATAAATCTTTTGTCGCATCTACTATAACCTTTATATCCTTATGATTTAAGTGCTTCATTATATTTTCATACATATCTGATGGTAAAGTATTTGGTATACTACCTGCCAAAACTAAAATATCTCCATTTTTTATTTCATCTAACTTTTTATATAAACTTTCTATTGCATATTTATCAATTTTAGGTCCTTGAGCATTTATTTCACTTTCTTCTTTGCTCTTAAGCTTAACATTTATTCTTGAATTACCTTCTTTTAATTTTATAAATTCTGCTATACATCCTGAATTTTTAACTTTCTTTTCTATTTCTTCTCCAGTAAATCCAGCTATAAATCCGAACGCCTTATTTTCTATTCCTAAGTTTCCAAGAACTATTGAAACATTTATTCCTTTTCCACCTGGAAATATTGATTCTTCATAAGTTCTATTAACAACTCCTAAATTAAAATCTTTAACCTTCATTATATAATCTAATGATGGATTGAATGTCATAGTATATATCATTTTTAATTATCCTCCAATATTTCTGCATATTTCTTAAACTCTTGATGTTTAAGATTTGTTGTAATTATTGTTGCTCTATCTATTTCTGCGAATGTAACTGCTGATATGTGTTCAAACTTTGAATCATCTGCAAGTATAAAGGCTTTATTACTTCTATTTACAGCTTCTCTTTTTACTAATGCTTCTTGAATATCAGGAGTTGTAAATCCTGAGTCTTTATCAATTCCATTTGTTCCAAAAAAACCTTTAGTAAAATTATATTTCTTTAAACTATCTATAGCCTCAACTCCAATTATAGCTTCTGTAGATAATTTTAATTCTCCACCAATTATATATACCTTACACTTTTTTTGAATTAATTTCTTAGCATGTGCTATTCCATTTGTTATATATATAGCTCTATTTTCAGTTATATAATCTGTCATAAGTTCAGTTGTAGTTCCAGCATCAATATAAACAAAATCACTTTCATTTATAAGACTTGCTGCATATTTAGCTATTTTAATTTTATCATCTACGTTTAGACCTTGTCTTACAATCACTTCATCATCTCTAGTTTCATAAGTTCTAGTTATTGACTTTGCTCCACCATGAACTTTTTTAAGTTTTCTCATTTTATCTAAATGATTCAAATCTCTTCTTATTGTAGATTCAGAAGTATCTAATTCTTTAACTAATTCTGTGACTGTAATTGTATTTTTTTCTTCTAAAAGCTTTAAGATTCTTTCAAATCTTTCTTCAGATAACATTTACATCACCTCTTTGTCTATATAATACAATCATTTTCAATCAAAGTCAATCATTTTCATTCAAAATAATTCAAAGACTTTTTTTACTTTGTATACATAGTTATTTTATGGAAAATACAAATATTTATCTTATACTTAACTTATACTTTTTAAAATAAATTATTCTATAAAATAATTAAAGAAGGTGTTATATTATTATGGTTTTATGTGTAAAATCTAATGAAAAAATTCCTAGATATTTTTGTGATAAATGCTATGATTGTCATAGTGATATTGCAGAAAGTTTATGCAAATTTAAACATAGAGGATGTTGCTTTTATTATCCCTAAGTTCAATTTATTTGATTTACAAAGAATGACTAAATCTAAAGAAGGACAATTAGTCATAAAAAGAATATTAAATAATAAAAACATAAAGATTTTTAATTATTACATCCAAGCAATTGGATATTTTGATAAAATTAACTATGAAAAATTTAAAAACCATACTAGAAGTGATTTATTTAAAGGAACAGATTTATCAATACATTTTAAAGCATGTCCTTTTGTTGAAGATGGTAAAGGATGCTCTATCCCACCTCAATTTAGAACTCCAGTTTGCAATTTCTTTTTATGTAAGGAAATTAAAAATAAACTTAAAGATAAAAATTTACTAAAAGCTTATGAGGATTCAGCTAGAGAATATTATAAATATTATGAATTTGAAAATCAAAATTTAATAGAAGTATTAGAAGAAAATGGATTAACATTAAAGAATAACCTTAAAGAATGTTTAGACTTTTTAAGAAATATAGAATGCTATAAATGTGAGTTTCCAAAATTAAAAAATTTTAATTCAGAAGATTAAAAAGATGCCAGAAATCTGGCATCTTTTTTAAATTATAATAATTTCTTTATTTCTTCTACCTTATTTAACTCTTCCCATGGAAGTTTAACATCAGTTCTTCCAAAGTGTCCATAAGCTGCTGTTTGCTTATATATTGGTCTTCTTAAATCTAAATCTCTTATTATAGCTCCTGGTCTTAAATCAAATACTTTTTCTACTATATTAACTATAGTAGCTTCATCTATTTTTCCAGTTCCAAATGTATCTACTTGAATTGATACTGGTTTTGCAACTCCAATAGCATAAGCTAATTGTATTTCTAATTTATCAGCTACTCCAGCTGCTACTAAGTTTTTAGCAACCCATCTTGCTGCATATGCTGCTGATCTATCAACTTTAGTTGCATCTTTTCCTGAGAATGCTCCACCACCGTGTCTTCCCATTCCACCGTATGTATCAACTATTATCTTTCTTCCTGTTAATCCACTATCTCCTTGTGGTCCACCAACAACAAATCTTCCAGTTGGGTTTATGAAATATCTTGTATTTTCATCTAATAATTCTGCTGGAATTACAGCATTTATAACATGTTCTTTTAAATCTGATTGAATTTGTTCTAAAGTAGCACACTCATCATGTTGAGTTGAAATTACTATAGTATCTATTCTCTTTGGCTTATCATTTTCATACTCAACTGTAACTTGAGTTTTTCCGTCTGGTCTTAAGTATGATAATGTTCCATTTTTCCTTACTTCTGTAAGTCTTCTTGAAAGTCTATGAGCCATAGCAATTGGAGTAGGCATAAATTCTTCTGTTTCATTTGTAGCATATCCAAACATCATACCTTGGTCTCCAGCACCTACTGCTTCAACTTCATCTTTTTCTCCTTGTCTTGACTCAAGTGCTTCATCAACACCCATAGCGATATCTCCTGATTGTTCATCTATAGTTGTCATTACTGAGCATGTATCACAGTCAAATCCATATTTAGCTCTATCATATCCAATTTCTCTAATTGTTTCTCTAACAACTTTAGGAATATCAACATAACAGTTAGTTGATATTTCTCCCATAACCATTACCATACCAGTAGTTGTGCATGTTTCACAAGCAACTCTAGCATGTGGATCCTTTGCTAATATAGCATCTAATACTGAATCTGAAATTTGGTCACAGATTTTATCTGGATGTCCTTCTGTAACTGATTCTGATGTAAATAATCTTCTCATTCCTTTTTCCTCCGAATTTTCTAATATTTTTACAATAAAAAAAACTCTTCGATAAGAAGAGATTGTATTCTAATCTTTCTTATCTTGTAGTATAAACTACTGGAATTAGCACCACACATAATATTTAAATATTTGTAGGTTGCTGGGCTTCATAGGGCCGTCTCCCTCCACCTCTCTTGATAAGAGCTTCTTTATTTAATTATTTTACTAATCGCAATTTTAACACATAGATTTTTAATAGTCAATATTTTTATATTGTATTATTTTAATTAAATATATAAATCCATTAAATTATATTTAAATTTAATCGATTTATACTGAACTAATTATATTATCTATATTCATTTTTAATTCATTCCAATTTTTTATAAAATTATTTAATTCATTTATTCCATCTTCAGTTAGACTATAGTATTTTCTTTTTGCACCAACACCAGAATCCTTAATAGTTGCAGTTAAAAATCCGGACTTCTCCAATCTTAAAAGTAAAGGGTACATAGTTCCCTCTGAAGCATTATCGAACCCATATTCTTTTAAAGTTGATATTATTTCATATCCATAAGTTTCTTTCTTATATATTATAGCTAATATGCACCCTTCTAATGTTCCCTTAAGCATTTGTGTTTTTTTATTCATTTATATCAACTCTTTCTTTATCCCTCTTCTTTTTTTATATTCTTTCTCATTAATATATTCATTTAATTCATATAAAATCCCAAATGGTAATACTAAAAAATATATTTTTGTATCAATTAAATTTATTTGCGGAACTATTGTCTTAACAGTTATTATTATAGCAAATGAAATCATAGAAAATAAAATAATGAATTTTATTAATTTGTTATCTATTTTTTTAAAATTTGCATCAGATTTGATTTTATAATTCTTTATAGAATCTTTTTTTATCTCTGAAAATACTAAATAGCAAATTATACTTATTATTAAATTTGAAATTAATTGATTAATTGTAAGATTATAATTTAAAGTAAACCCTTCATCTTTGAATAAAGTTATTCCTTGAGTAATTAAATAATTTATAGTAAATAAAACAGCCATGGATATTAAAAATACTTGAACTTTAAAATTATTTATTATTTTATCAAATCTACTATACTTAGATTTTATTTCGTTAATTATATTATCACAAAATTGTATATAATTATCTCCTATCAAATAATTTATATCTTTATTATCATTCTCTGCCTGTATAATCATATCCCCTATTTCTATTAAAGTTTCTTCTATATCTATATCCTTTAAACCTGATAATCTCATATATATTATAATTTCTTCATATATTCTTTTATCTTTCTCCCTCATTAATCGACTTAACTTATTTATTTCTTTTAAATATACACCCTTTATACTCATCTTATTCACTTCCCTTATAAAATCTATTTATAATTATATATACATTGTATTACAAGGTATATACTTTGTCAAACAAGGTACTAAGGAAAATAAAAAAAGCACTAAGAATACTCTTAGTGCTTGGTGGTGGAGGAAGGATTCGAACCTTCGAAGTCAACTGACAACAGATTTACAGTCTGCCCCCTTTGGCCACTCGGGAACTCCACCTAATTTGGAGCTGATGATCGGACTTGAACCGATAACCTGCTGATTACAAGTCAGCTGCTCTGCCAATTGAGCCACATCAGCATATTTATTTTTATCTTTAAAAGTTAATGGTGGGCACAACAGGGTTCGAACCTGTGACCCCCTGCTTGTAAGGCAGGTGCTC
>NZ_JAUNLM010000027.1 GCF_030532265.1 Clostridium sp.
AGGGCTTGACCAATAAAAACGATCAACAAAAGTCATGTGCAATTTTCAGAGAACAAAATTAATAATCCGCGATAGCTCAACGGTGGAGCACTCGGCTGTTAACCGATAGGTTGGAGGTTCGAATCCTCTTCGCGGAGCCAATTTAAATAAGCTTACGGGCTTATTTTTTTTGCTTAAAAATAATATATTAAATATATAAATATTAACGTATAATCTAATATACAGTTTAATATATAATAAGACAAACTATTACAAAAATGTAATAGATATTAATTATTTTGTAATAGTAAACTACATTTTATGTTAGTATACTTATAATGTAAATAAACTAGGGGGAAATTTAGGTATGGCGATAAAGAGAAACTCAGATAAAAAAACAATTAAAATACAAATAAAACAAAGTCTATTAATATTAGGAATTACTATTTTATTAGTAATTGGTGCTATGGCTATTTATTCTGCAATTTCATCAAATAATAAAAATGAACAAGCTCTTGCTCAAGATGGTGGGAAAGAAAAAGGTAATGGTGAAAAATCAAATTTATCTTCAGGAGTTGAGGAAAATGTAGATTTAGATAATTCAGGATATTTACTATTAGAACAAGATTCTAATGCAGATGATGCAAAGATTGTGGCAAATAGAACTCAAGGTATTATGAAGGGTGAGCTACATTACCCTGTTAGAGATGATGGGAAAAAAGTTGTATATTTAACATTCGATGATGGTCCATCAACTACTAATACTCCCAATGTTTTAAATATATTGGATAAATATAATATTAAAGGAACATTTTTTGTTATGGGTAAAAGTATTACTTCAAATCCAGAAGTAACAAAAAAGATTTTAAAGAGAATAGCATCAAATGGACATGCTATAGCTAATCATAGTTATAGTCATGATTATAGATATTTATATCCTAATAGAGTAATAAATACAAATAATTTTATGGGAGAATATAATAAAACAAATGATTTATTAAAAGAATATTTAGGAAAGGATTTTTCAACTAGAGTTGTAAGGTTTCCAGGTGGTTATTGGTCTTGGAATGGAAGAGAGAAGATAAGACCTATATTAGATAAAAAAGGTATAGAAATTGTAGATTGGAATGCATTAAATGGTGATGCTGCAAATGGTGGTCATAAAAGTAAGGCACAATTATTGGCTGAAACAAAAGATTCAGTAGAAAAGTTAGGTGATAAAGCTGATAGTATTGTATTTTTAATGCATGATACTTATCAAAAGGAAACAACAGTTGAAGCTCTTCCAGAAATAATAGAATATTTTAAAAGCAAAGGATATGAGTTTAGAACAATGAAATAATTTAATTTTATTTTAATAGGTGAAGTGAAATAATTGTATATTAAGAATAAAAAATATAGACTATAATATTAAAAGAAGCTTAAATTATTAAGCTTCTTTTTTGAAAATAGAAAGAGGTGTGGTTAATATTGGCTAAAATATTATTAGTAGAAGATGAAGTGAGTATAAGAGGTTTTTTAAAGATAAATTTAGCTAGGAATGGATTTGAAATAATTGAAGCTAGCAATGGAGAAGATGGAATAAAAAAAGCTATTGAGGAGAAACCTTCTGTAGCTGTTTTAGATGTTATGTTGCCAGGAATAGATGGATTTCAAGTATGCAGTAAATTAAGAGAGGAGTTCCCAGAAATGGGGATTATAATGTTAACTGCAAAAGGGCAAGATATGGATAAAATAATGGGACTAGAATATGGTGCTGATGATTATATAGTAAAGCCATTTAATCCATTAGAAGTTGTTCTTAGAATAAAAGCAATTTTAAGAAGAATAGAGAGCAAAGAAGGGAAAGTTGTAGAAGAATTGGTTAATGGACCATTTGTAATAAATCTATATTCTCAAAAGATAACAAAAGATGGTGTAGAGATAGAACTTACCCCAAAAGAATATTTAATAATGAAAACATTTATTGAGAATCCTAATAAGGCTTTTTCAAGAGATGAGTTATTAAATAGTGTATGGGGATATAATTATTTTGGAGATCCAAAAATAATTGATGTAAATATTAGAAGATTAAGAGCAAAAATTGAAAAGGATTCATCTAACCCACAGTTTATAGAGACTGTTTGGGGGATAGGATATAGATGGAAAGGATAATATATGAAAAGCATAAAGAATAAGATGATAAGAAACTTTATAATAGTTGTTTTCTCAACAATAGTTATATTGGATATATTATTAATGGTATTTGTTAGACAATATTATTATAAAAATATACAAACTATATTAACTAATCAAATAGATTTAGCTATTAATTTTTATGATAGATATTACTCTAATACATCACTAGAACTTAATGTATATGATAATGTTGATGCTTTCTGGAATCAAACCACTGCACAAGTTCAAATATTTGATAATAAAGGTCGTCTTATTATGGATTCTATAGGTAGTAATGAAATATCTGATGAAAGTAAACAACAGATAAGGAAAGCATTAAGTGGAGAAAGTAGCGACTGGGTTGGAAAGGTAAGATACTCTCCATATAATGTTATGGCAGTAACTAAGCCAATAGAGGTAAATGGAAAAGTAATAGGAGCTATAAGATATGTAACTTCTTTAAAAGAGGTTAATGAATCTATAGCATCTATAATGAGTTTTTTTATAGGTATATCAATTTTAGTATTAATTATAGGTGTAGTTATAAGTATAATTATGGCTAGAAATATAGTTAATCCTATATTAAAGTTAAAAAACATAGCAAAAAAAATGGCAAGTGGGGATTTAAAAGCCAGAAGCAATTTTGACTCAAAAGATGAAATTGGTCAGCTTGCAAATACTTTAGATTATATGGCAGAAGAACTTGACCAAAGAGAAAAAATGAAAAATGATTTTATATCATCTGTATCACATGAACTTAGGACACCACTTACAGCTATAAAAGGATGGGTAATAACTTTAAATAATGAAAACACTGATAGAGAAACTTTAAAATTGGGATTTGATATACTTGAAAAAGAAACAGATAGATTATCTGCAATGGTTGAAGAGTTATTAGATTTTTCAAGACTTATAAATAATAAAATATCTCTTAATAAAACTTTAGTTAATATTTCTCATTTTGCAAGTTATATTGAATTATATATGACTCCAAGAGCTGAAAAAGAAAATATAAATTTTCATGTATATAATTCGATAAAAACTCCTAATATTAATATTGATATTGATAGAATGAAGCAAGTTCTTATAAATATAATAGATAATTCATTTAAATTTACTCAAGAACAGGGATTGATAGAAGTTAAATTTTCAGAAGATGTTAAAAATATAATAATAGAAGTTACTGATAATGGATGTGGGATAAGTGAGAATGAGTTAGAAAGAGTTAAGGAGAAATTTTATAAAGGGAGTAATGCAAATTCTAACGCAGGTATAGGATTATCAATAGCTGATGAAATAGTAAAATTACATAATGGAACATTAATAATAAATAGTGAATTATATGTTGGAACACAAATAAAGATTGTTATTCCTAAAGAAAGTAATGAGGAGAAGTTATATGAGATTTAGATGGATTAAAGCTATATTTATAATAATATTAATGTTTTCTTTAACTGGATGTAATAGTATTGATATAAATAATATGATGGAATTAAAGGCTCCTCAAAATAAAGATTTAATTATATTAGGAAGATGGCAAGTAAAAGATTATAAGGTGTTAGATAAAAATATGTATTCATTAGGAGAAGTTGATGATATTGAAGATAAATATATTGATATTGGCGAACATAATATTAATATAGATACTAAAACTTATGATGGTGTAAGATATAAATTAAAAGTTGTAAAAGGAGATTATGTTATATCATATCAAAATAACTTTATTGTAAGGGATTTGGGTATTAATAACAGTGAATTAAATGTAATATCTGCATCAGATAAAAATAATAATATTTTTGAATTTTTTTATGTTAATAAGAATGAAAGTTTTATATACTATCAAGGGGTTTTATTAAATGTTAAATGGATAAGTAATGTTTCAGAAGATGCATTTAATGCAAAAAATATTCCAGATAAAAAAAGTGTTAATTACAATGATTATAATACAGATAAAGGTCTTTATATAACTTTTAAGGAACCAAGAAAATTAAAAGAAGATGGAACATATACAGATGAAAAATATAGAACCCTTTGGATAAGCGCAAAGAAAGATAAGATTCAACCAATTGAGTCTGTTAATGGTATAATATTTCCGAGAAAATCTGGAATATGGACTTTATCAAAAAATAGTATTGATACCAACGGTTATCATAAAGAATATTTTGTTGCAAATGCAATAGATAAAAAAAGTCAAATTACAATAGAAGATAAAGAAAAGAATTTTATTAATGAAAAGTCTAATGTTTATAGAGGCTTAAATTATATAGGTGATAATTATATATCAACAGAAATTTATACTGGTAATAATTTTGAAAATAAATATACTCAATATGAAATGATTCCATTAGATAACTTATTTTCAGATAAATCATTAGCATTTCAAGATATATTTTCAAAAAAATACAATTTAACTTATAATAAGGATTATACAAACGCATATCACAAGTTAACAAAGGATCAACAAGAAAAGGTAAAAAAATATATAGATTACAGTAATTTTGGTGTTGTTAGAGAAAATGGTAATTGGAGAATGGAAGGAAGAATATCACCATCTTCATTAGATGGTGATAAGTATGATTATAAAATATCAATTCAACCACCAGTTAATCTAGTAAGATATGATTCATTATTAATACCTTGGAAAATTTTAAAAAATGATATACCTTTAATAAAAGATGCGTATACTTCACCAGATGGAAAATTAGCAATTGTTATTTTAGATGATAAATTAATAGTTTTTAATACCTCAAATAATAAATTATCAACACCAGTTAAAGAATTCAAACTTAAAAAAGGTGAAAAAGTAATAATGGCACAATGGTGTGAAGGTGATTATGTGGATTATTGGGGAAATACATTTAATGAATATCAAAAACAAGTAAATAAAACAGGTAAATAACGTAGTTATTTTAAATAAGGAGGGAAAAAAATGTTATCAAAAGAAACTATAGGTCTTGTGTTATCAAAGTGTATGATAACAGGGGGAGATTTTGCTGAAATATATGTAGAAGACAGTATAAGTAATTCTCTTAGTATTTTAGATAATAAAGTTGAAAGTGCCATAGGTGGAAGAAGCTATGGCGTTGGAATAAGAATATTTAAGGGTTTAAAAAGTGTTTATGCATATACAAATGATAATTCACTTAATAGTTTATTAGATACAGCTTATAAGGCAGCACTTGCTCTAGGAGATTTAAAAGAAGAAAAAGATATAATTGTAAATGATTCTATATGGGTTCCAAATAAACATATAATAAAATATTATCCACAAGAAATAGAATATGCTAAAAAAATTGGAGTTATGAAGCTTGCTTACAATAAAGCTAAAGATTATAGTAATGAAATAAGTAAAGTAAGCGTTAGTTATGCTGATAAAGATCAAAAGATTTTAATAGCAAATACAGATGGTATTTGTCTTGAAGATAGAAGAGTTAGAACAAGACTTGGTATAAGTGCAGTTGCATCAAAAAATGGAGAAAATCAAATGGGATTTGAAGGACCAGGAAGGTCTAGAGGTTTTGAGATGTTTAAAGATGAAATAGATCCTGAAATGTATGCATTAGAAGCAGCAAGAACTGCTGTTACAATGTTAAATGCAAAAGATTGTCCAGCTGGAAAGATGACAGTTGCAATCGATAATGGATTTGGTGGAGTTTTATTCCATGAGGCATGTGGACATTCATTAGAGGCTACTTCAGTTGCTAAGGGAAATTCAGAATTTGCAGGCAAGATGGGTGAACAAATAGCATCAGCTAAAGTAACAGCAATTGATGATGGTACTATAGAAAATGCATGGGGTTCTATTAATATTGATGATGAAGGTACAAAGTCAAGAAAAAATGTATTAATTGAGAATGGTATATTAAAGGGATATATGATTGATAAATTAAATGGAAGAAGAATGGGAATGGAACCAACAGGAAATGGAAGAAGACAAAGCTATAAATTTGCCCCAACTTCAAGAATGACTAATACTTATATAGCTGCTGGAAGTGATAAGCCAGAAGATATAATAAAATCAATAGATAATGGTCTTTATGCTAAAAAGCTTGGTGGAGGTTCTGTAAATCCTGTAACTGGAGAATTTAATTTCTCTGTATCAGAAGGTTACTTGGTGAAAAATGGTGTAATAGTAGAACCTGTTAGAGGGGCTAGCCTTATAGGCAAAGGTAGTGAAGTATTAATGAATATAGATATGGTTGGAAGTAATATATGTCAAGCACAAGGTATGTGTGGATCATCATCAGGTAGTATTCCTGTAAATGTTGGTCAACCAATGATTAGATTAAAAGAAATAACAGTAGGCGGAAGATAGGGAGGTGTAATTATGGAATTTAATGAGTTTAAGAATAAGTTATTTGATAAAGCAAGAAAAGAAGGATTAGATGAATTTGAAATATATTTTTCTAATAAAGAAAGTTTAAGTATAAATATATATAAAGAAGAGGTTGAAAAATATAATTTAAATAAATCATTTGGAGTTTCATTTAGAGCAAAACTAGGTGGAAAGATGGGATATTCTTATACTGAAATAATAGATGAAGATGCTATAAATATGCTAGTGAAAAATGCTAAAGATTCTGCATTATCAATAGAAGATGAAGATATTCAATTTATATATGAAGGTGATAAAAATTACGAAAAGGTAGAAAATTATCACAAGGATTTAGAAAATATTGATGCTAAGGAACTTATAGACTTAGGACTTTCAATGGAAAAGGAATGTAAGATTTATTCTGATAAAGTTGTTAATTTCTTAGGATGTGGAATAAGTTATGTAAATGTTGAGTATGGACTTATGAATTCAAAAGGACTAGAGCTTAAAGATAAATCAAACTTATTAACAGCTTATGTTGTACCAGTAGTTGATATAGATGAAAGAAAGTATGACGGGTTTGGTTATGCAATGGCTAAAAAGGTTTCAGATGTAAATCCTAAAAAGATAGCTAAACAAGCTGTAGATGAGGCTATGGAAAAAGTTGATGCAAAATCAATTAAATCCGGTAAATATAAAATAGTAATAAAAAATGAAGCAATGGTTTCTTTATTACAAGCCTTTTGGTCAGTGTTTGATGCTGACTCAGCACAAAAAGGAATATCTCTTTTAAAAGATAAAGAAGGAGAAATTATAGCATCAAATAAGGTCACTATAATTGATAATCCATTATTGAAAGATGGATTAGCATCAGTTGGATTTGATGATGAAGGTGTTAAGACAATTAAGAAAGAGTTAGTATCTAAGGGAGAGCTTAAAACATTACTTCATAATTTAAAAACTGCTTATAAAGCTTCAATAAAATCAACAGGAAATGGATTTAAAAATTCATATGCATCACCAGTAAGTGTTGGACCTACAAATTTCTATATAGAAAATGGTAATAAAAACTTTGATAAGCTTTTAAGTGAGTTAGGAGAAGGGCTTATAATAACAGAATTTTCAGGATTGCACGCAGGGGCTAATGCTATAACAGGAGAATTTTCATTAGCTGCTAAAGGATTTATGATAGAAGACGGAAAAAAATCATATCCAGTAGAGCAGATAACTGTGGCTGGTAATTTCTTTACTTTATTAAAAGATATAGAAGAAGTCTGTGATGATATAAAATTCCCAATGTCTAGCTTTGGTTCACCATCAGTGTTTGTAAAAGAATTATCAGTAGCAGGTGAATAATTAAAAAAGTTAAAGGACTATGCAAAATAAATTTGACATAGTCCTTTATTTTTTTGTTTATTATACGTTAATAAATAAATGATATATTAAAATAGGGAGGTGGGTAAATGAATTTTATATCTATTGTAGAACATTTGGCAGGTCATTTAGGTTACATAGGGGTATTTATAATGAGTATATTATTACCAACAGAAGTTCTATTACCCTTTATTGGATTATCAATATCAAAAGGAATTTATAATTTTCAGATGGCTTTACTATTTACATTTTTAGGAGAGTTATGTTCATCAGTATTTAGTTATGGTTTAGGTATTTGGCTTGGAGAAAGAATTGTAAATAAATTTAAAAATAAAAATAAAAGAAATAAAAATATTTCAGAAAAGGTTGAAAGAATATTTGATGAATATGGTAAATATGCTATTTTAATAGCTAGATTAATTCCATTTGCCCGTACTTATGTATCAATATTAGCAGGGGCTAATAAAATGAAAAAAAGATTATTTATTAAATATACTATAGTTGGAATTTTATTAACTAATTCTGCATTGTTAGTATTTGGTTATTATATTGGAGCAAATGAAAATTCAATATGGAATTTTATACATAAGTATGCAATAAGCTTATTGGGTATTATTTGCTTTATAATTATAATGGCAAGATTAAATAAGAAAAGAAAATTAAAAAGAGTAAAAGATAATAGTTAACATAAAAAGTAGTAACTACTTATTAGTAAGTAGTTACTACTTTTGTTATTTATTATTAAAATAATCTGCTCTAATCATTTTATCAGACATTTCTAGCGAACCTTCAATAAGTTCAATGTCTTTTTTTGAAAGGTTTTTAGTATCACCAATAAGTTTTCCGTTATTTAAAACTGCGTAATTTCTATTTGTATTTAATAAATTTCTACCAAGTGCAGTATTCTCATATTTTTCCCTAGGAATACCAAGAGTATATAATAAAGTTGGCATTATATCGATTTGACCGCCTATTGTATCAAAGGTTTTACCTACAGTTTTTTCTTTATTATATATAATAAGTGGTATTGTTGGAACACCATTATTTGAATACCAATTTTCTTTGTGAGATAAGGTATCTATACTATGTTGATAATATTTATGAACTCCAGTATGATCGCCTTCTATAGCAATAACAGTATTATCTAAAATTCCTGCTTTATCAAGTAAGCTTAAGAAGTAACCAATTTGCGTATCTGTATAGTGAACACTTTCAAAATATCCACCAAGTTCAGTCTTATCAAGTTCAGGGTCTAATTTGAACTTTCTCATACTTTCTGGCAAATCAAATGGTCCATGATTTGTAAGTGTTACAGTAAAAGCATAGAAAGGTTGCTTTAATTTTTCAAGCATAGGAACAACTTGTCTAAAATATGATTTATCACTTAATCCTAAACCAATAATTTCATCAGGATTAAATGAATAGAAATCAGTAAATTTATTAAATCCAATTCCAGTTAATCCATTTTTATAATTCCAGAAAGAACCTTTATCTGGATGTATAGCTTCGCTTGTATATCCTTCGTTTCCAAGTATTAAAGGCATTGAATTATAAACTCTATTAGGATATCTGAAGAATGTTGAACCTCTTCTAAGAGGTAACATTGATGTATTAACCATTAAATCTGAATCTGAACTTGTACCTTCATTAACTTGTTCACATATATTAGGAAAGTATATACCATCTTTTATTAATTTATCCATAACAGGAGTTATTTTTTTACCATTAATAGTTTGTCCTAAAACAAAACTTTCAAGAGATTCAACTTGTATAACTATTAAGTTTTTACCTTTATACATACCATAATATTTGTTATTAGGTAGATTTTCATTTTTAAATTTATAATAATTATTTATTTGATTTTTATCTTCTTCTGATAATTTGTATGGTTTTGAATCCTTGTAAACATTAATAGCATCCATTATATGATATCCAACAGATGAAAAATATTTAACTGTATTTGTTGGATCGTAATTATCAAAAAGATATGAGTTTTTAACATCTTTATTTCCTAGAACATAAAGATTAAAAGGAACATAAAGTATAAATATTATTGGAAGTATTAATGTTAGTAAAAATGATTTTATAGCTCTTTTTTGAACCCTAACATAAGATTTTCTTGTTAAGAATACATATATTCCAAGAACAACAAAATCAATTAAAAATAATAAATCATAACCACTAAACATTGAAAATATACTACCAGACATATTATCTAAATTTGCTGTTTGAGTTAATATAAGGACTGAAGGAACTGTTAAAAATCCTCTAAAATATGTAATATCAGTTAATATTAATACAGTTACTAATGCATCAATAATAAACAAATAAATAACTCTTCCTTTACCTTTAAATAATAATGAAAAACTTAAAAATATTAATGCAAAAGCGTAATAATAGTTTAAAAAGTTATTAGCATTTAAAAATCCTAAATGAAAATTTAAATAATAAGGATTTGTATTATTTATAAATCCTTGAAATAATATACCTTTTAGTACTATTGAAAATAGTGGTATTAAAAATAATATAAGTCTAAATACTGTATCTTTATTTAAAGAAATATTTAATTTCTGGAAAAATTTTTTCATTTATTCACCTCTCATGATATAGTCATATAAAATTATATTATAAGGCATATATTTAATCAATAAGTGTCGAATAGTGTTAAAATATAACAAGGGAAAAATAATATAAAAAATAGTGTATAATATTATTAAAAATATAATAATTAAAAAATAGAGAGGTGTTTGGTTATGAAAAATATTAATTGTATTGGACTTGCATGTCCTAAACCAGTAATTGAAACAAAAAAATATTTTGATTCAATAGAAAGTGGTGAAGCTATTGTAACAGTAGATAATGAGATTGCAAATAACAATGTAACAAGATTTGCAGAAAATGCAGGGTTTACTGTTAATAGCACTTTAGAAGGAGATCTTTTTAAAATCAAAATAACAAAGAAATCAGCTGAAGTAGTTTCAGAAAAAAAAGATACATTTTCAATAATAATAACAACTGATAAAATGGGTGAAGGTGATGATAGATTAGGAGAAACTCTTATGAAGAGTTATATGTATGCTTTAACAGAAGCTAATGATATACCAGAAGAAATTGTGTTTTTAAATGCTGGAGTTAAATTAGTTACAGAAGGATCTGAAGTTATAGAAAGTGTAAGAGAACTAGAGAAAAAAGGTGTTAAAATAATAAGTTGTGGAACATGTTTAGATTTCTATGGATTAAAAGAGCAATTATTAATTGGAGAAATTTCAAATATGTATACAATAGTTGAAATTATGAATAGTAAAAGAGTTATAAAAATATAAAAGATAAATGGAGTGCACATAATAGATGAAGCATATTTTTGTTATTAATCCCATAGCGGGTAAAGGAAAAGCTATATACTTTGAATATATGATAAGAGACTTATTTAAAAATATAGACGAGCCATATGAAATAATAATTACAGAAGAATCTGGCGAGGCTACTAAAAAGGTAAAAGATATAGTAAAAAAGGAAAAATGTAGAGTTTATTCCATTGGTGGTGATGGAACTTTAAATGAGGTTTTAAATGGTGTAGTTGGGTCTGAGAGTTCACTTGCTATAATTCCAGCTGGGTCAGGAAATGATTTTGCAAGAACTTTGTATGGAAATTTAGAAGTTGAGAAGATTTTAGAAAAACTAATACATGGAAAAGAGAAGTACATTGATGTTGCTAAAGTAAATGATAGATATTTTTTAAATATAGCATCTGTAGGCTTTGATGCGTGTGTAGTTAATAATGCTAGGCAATATAAAAAGCATAAGCTTATAACAGGTCCTATGGCTTATGGAATTTCTCTTATAAAGACCCTATTTACATTTGGTCATATGAATTTAGAGTTTGAAATAGATAATAAAATAATAAAAAATGATATGTATCTTATTGCTGTTGCCAATGGTAAATGCTATGGGGGAGGAATAAAAATAGCTCCAAATGCAATAATAGATGATGGATTGCTTGATATATATGCTATAAAAAAGCCAAGGCTACATAGACTTATAAGATTTTTACCTAAAGTTGTTACTGGGAAAGATGTTAGTGGCATTGAGGAAATAATTTATACAAAGGTTAAAAAAATGAGAGTAAAATCAAAAGATGATATTATAGTGAATATAGATGGTGAAATAGTGGCTTTAAATGAAATAAATTTTGAAATAGTTGATAAAGCTATAAAAGTTGTAGTTCCAAGAGATTAAGTAATAAATAAGGAGATGGAGTTAAATTTGAGAAAATATGATTTAGTAGTTGTTGGTGGTGGAATAGCAGGAATGACAGCAGCTCTTGCAGCCTTGGAAAATGGTATAAAAAAAGTATTACTTATAGAACGTGAAGAAGAACTTGGCGGTATACTAAAGCAGTGTGTTCATAATGATTTTGCAAAAAAATATTTAGAGTGTTCTGTTACAGGACCTGAATTTATTGAATTTATTAAAATAAAATTATCTAAATTTGATTTTAACATTAAAAAAAAGACTACAGTAGTAAATATATCAGAAGATAATATAATAACTTATGTTAATGAAAGAGAAGGGATATGTGATGTGTTAGCTGATGCAGTTATTTTAGCTACAGGGTGTAGAGAAAGATATGCTGGAAATGTTCTAACACCTACTAATAAATTTACAGGTATATTTACAATAGGAAATGCTCATAGATTTATAAATTTTGAAGGATTACTTCCAGGAAAAAATCCAGTAATTATAGCTAAAAATAAGTGGGCTTTGATAGTAGCTAGGCGAGTAGAAATAGAAGGCGGAAAAGTAGCAGCACTTATAATTGATGAAGAAAGTGGATTTAATATTACAGATGAAGATAGAGATATAATTGAAGGTTTTGATATAAATGTTATTGAAAGTGCAAAACTTATAGATATTGATGGAAATAAGAGAATAAATAAAGTTAAAATATTTAATAAAATAAAAGGGTGTATAGAAGAAATAGACTGTGATTCATTATTTTTATCAGTAGGATATTATCCTGAACTTGGATCTGTAAATAAGCTTAATCTTGAGATAAATAAAGAAATGAATACTCCTATGACAGATAATTATGAAACATCTAAAAGGGGATTATTCGCTTGTGGAAATATTATATATGGTGATAAATGCATCAATATGAAGGATATAGATGGATATGATGCTGGAGTTGCAGCATCAAAGTATATCCAAGAAGCATTTAAATAATAAAAGATTTCCTTTTATATTTAAATGAATACCATCTAAAAATATCTTTTCAGATAATGTATGATTTTTAGTTAAAGTATAAAAATCAACATATTTGAAAGGATATTTTTTTTGTAAATTTATAATATGACTTCTAAGAGATGATAAATTTTCATCACAATATTTATAATAATTAGAAGGCATAAATAAAGTTTCAGCCAAATCTTTTATTATAATTGGAGGAATTCCAATTATAATTTCAGAATTATTTTCCAAGCCTTCTTTAATCATTAGTTCTAAATTTTTAACTATATAGTCAACATTACGTCCGCATAATAAATCATTAGTACCACCCATAATAAATATTTTTTTAGGGTTTTTACTTAAAACATCTTTATAATATCTAGTTAACATAGAAGAAGTTGTATCTCCATTTATTCCTTTATTTAAGATAATTTTAGACGTAAATTTTTCTTGTAACTTATATACCCAAGAATCTTTTTTGGAAACTCCATAACCAAATGTTAGGCTATCACCAATTAAAATTAAATATGGATTGTTTTGATTCATAAAATCACCTCCATTTAGAACAATTTATTAAAGCAACTCTTACATATTAATGTTTTGCCCTTATTTGCTTTTATACAGTCATTTAAAGAAAGCTTTTTATTACAAATTTCACAAACGTTATTTTGAGAAATAGTTGTATTTATAGTATTAATTTTTTCTTTCTTTTTAATAGGAGATTTTTTTAAAGAAGAATATGTTGTAGGTGTTATTTCGTCTTTCCTTTCTTCAATTGAAAAGGATAAAGAAAATTTGCTTAATGGATAAAGTTCAAGTTCAAATCTTGGATCTTCTTTATCATAATATTCTTCAACTATTATTTTAACTATTTGAGCATCATTAACTATAAGACCACTTTTTTCAATACCATCAAATATACTTTTTGAGATATTTATAGTATCTGGATGTCTCTTTTCACTTTTATAATAAACTTTGAGTATTGCAATTAAACTTTCTGTAAAGACTACATTAGGATTTTGAACTCTTGCTACGTAAGCAATTTCTTGTTCATATAATGCATATCTATCGTGATATTTACCTGTATTATAAGGAAGTATGGCTCTTCCATCTTTATTATGAAGCTTAAAGTTTGATTTAGTTATAGGAGATCCTTTAACTACAACCTTTGCATATGATGTCATAAAATAACTCCTTTACGTTTTAATAAAATCTTAAGATGATTTTAGTATAAATTTAATTTATAGAATGTATAGTTTTAATATACATTAATAAATTTTGCTAAACAAGGGTAGCAGTTTCATTGATAATAATTTATTAATGAAGTATAATTACAAATAGTTGAATTTTATATGATTATACAAAAAGAGGGAGTTTCTATGGAAAATAAATTAATTTTAGCAATTGAATCAAGCTGTGATGAGACTTCAGCTGCTGTTGTACGCAATGGTAGAGAAGTTCTTTCAAATATCATAGCATCTCAGATAGATACACATAAAAAATTTGGTGGAGTTGTTCCAGAAGTTGCATCAAGAATGCACACAGAGGTTATAAATGGTGTTGTTAAAGAAGCTTTAGAAGAAGCAAATGTAACATTAGATGATATAGATGCCATAGGTGTTACATATGGACCAGGTCTTGTTGGGGCTTTATTAGTAGGGCTTCAGTATGCTAAAGGACTTGCTATGGCAACAAATAAGCCACTTATAGGAGTAAACCATATAGAAGGCCATATTTCAGCAAATTACATACAACATAAAGATTTAAAACCACCTTTTGTTTCATTAGTAGTTTCAGGAGGACATACTTTTATTGTTTATGTTAAAGATTATGGTAAATATGAAGTTATAGGGCAAACTAGAGATGATGCAGCTGGTGAAGCTTATGATAAGGTAGCAAGAGCAATAGGACTAGGATATCCAGGAGGACCTAAAATAGATAAGTTAGCTAAAGAAGGAAATAAAGATGCTATAAAATTTCCAAGAGCTAAATTTCATGATGATACATTAGATTTTTCTTTTAGTGGATTAAAATCAGCAGTACTTAATTACATAAATAAAGCTAAAATGAAAAATGAAGAAATAGTTCCAGCTGATATTGCAGCATCATTCCAAAATGCTGTAGTTGAGGTATTAAAAGATAATGTATTTGAAACTTGTAAAAAGAAACATTTAGATAAAATAGCTATAGCTGGTGGAGTTGCATCAAATTCAGCATTAAGAGAAGCACTAATAGAAGAAGGAAATAAAAAAGGAATAAAAATATTATTCCCAGCACCTATACTATGTACAGATAATGCTGCCATGATAGGAAGTGCTGCATACTTTAGATTTATAAATGGTGAGGAATCATCACTTGACTTAAATGCAAAGCCTAATCTTAAACTTTAGTGTTTAGTGGCTTATAGGAGGAAAGATATGAAATTATTATCTAATTCTAACAGCTTACATACTGTAAATATGAAAGAAAAAATTCCTAAATTTATGCTTTTCAAAAGAATAGTATTAGTGATATTACTTATTATAATTACAGGGATGATAATTCAATGGGGCCATAATTTTTATACAAATGAAAAGTCAAGCTCAAGGATGTCGTATACTAGAGTGAATGGAAAAAAGATGGAGTATAAAGTAAGTGGATTTGGAGATTATACAGTTATTTTTGATGGAACTACTGGAGCAACAGCAGAAGAATGGAATAAAGTTGCTAAAGATGTTTCAAGTAGTTTGGGAGTAAAAACATTTGTATATAATAGAAGAGGTTATGGAGAAAATGATGGTGGTAAATTACAGACACCAAAAGAACAAGCAGAAGATTTGAAAATACTTCTTAGAAAAGCTGCAGTTAGCTCACCATTTATATTAGTTGGAGAAGGATATGGTAGTTTAGTTATGACTAATTTTGCAAGTCTTTATCCAGAAACTGTAGCAGGTGTAGTTTTGGTAAATCCTTATGATGAAGAAAAGTTAAAAGAAGAAAGTTTAGGTATTACAGGAATGGCTGATTTAGTAAGGAAAAAGATAGAGGCTATAGGATCTAATATTTCTTTAACTTTAATTATGGATAAATTAGGACTTGTAAGCAGTATACCTGATTTTTCTAATAATTTATCAGAATCTGAAAAAAAACAATTTGATTATAAAAAGAATCAAAATAATTATAGAGATGCTGTTTATAATGAAACTAAAAATATATATAATATATCAAATGATAGTCAAAAAAATGGTATGTTTAAAGATATTCCTTATTATATAATAAGCAATCAAGATAATAATTCATTGAAAAGACTTGGTGGTAATAATCTAACATTTGAATATAAAAGCAGTTATAGTGGCAATGTATATTCAATGATGGACTCAGATAGCGTTAAAAACTCAATAAAAAAAGTTGTTGAGATAGCTAGAAAAATTAAAAAGGTTAATGAAAAAACTAACTAAAATTATTAAATATTATTAATAAAAAATATATGGATATAATAATACTGGATGAATAAATTCATTCAGTATTTTTTATTAATTAAAAATTTTTTTATATGCCATATAGTTGACACAAAATTTTTTTATACTGATATTAAGAAATCACAGTGCAGGAGGTAATTAATGAATACAGATCAAAATATAAATAATGAATTTAATAGTCAAAAACCAAAGAGAAAAAAGGGTAATACTTTTATTATGGTTGTAGTTGTAATAGTTACTGCAATGCTTGCTGGAATATTTAGTAGTGGAATAACATATATGATTATGAAAAAGGATAGTCAAAAAATAAATACTCAAAATGAATCTCCTTCAAATTTTAAGGAGGTATCTCAACTTACTACAGAGCAAGCTTTTAATAAAGTTGCACCAGCAGTTGTAATAGTTTCAACAAAGGGGTTAAGTCGTCAAAATGGAATTATTCCACAACAGGTTGAAGGGATTGGAACAGGGTTTATTATAAATGATAAAGGAGATATATTAACTAATTATCATGTTATAAAAGGAGCTCAAGAGGTTACTGTAACATTAAGTACTGGAGAAGAGATAAAAGCTAAAGTTATTAATTATGATGAAAATCAAGATATAGCTATGATTAGAATGCAAGGAAAATTTAAAGTTCCTGCTATAGCAGAACTTGGTGATTCTTCAAAACTTAAACCAGGTGAGGAAGTTATAGCAATTGGAACACCTCTTTCAAAGGAATTTGCTCAAACAGTAACTAAAGGGGTTATAAGTGCAGTTGGAAGAACTGTTAATACTGAAACTGGAAAACAAGTGAATTTGATTCAAACAGATACAGCTATAAATCCAGGTAATAGTGGTGGTCCATTAGTAAATACAGAAGGGCAAGTTATAGGAATAAATACTATGAAGGTATCTGGTGGAGCAGAAGGTATAGGATTTGCAATTCCTATAAATGAAGTTAAACAAAAATTAGATGTTTTATCAAAGCCAATATTAACTTTAGGAGTAAAGGTTAGAGAAATAGATAAAGCATTATCAAAACAATATAATTTACCAGAAGGAATATACGTAGTTGAAGTAGAAGAATTTTCACCAGCTGAAAAAGCTGGAATTAGACCAGGTGATACTATCACTGAGTTTGGAGGAAAGAGAGTTAAAACCCTTCAAGAATTAAATGAAGTAAAAAATAAGAAAAATGCTGGAGACACAGTAAAGGTTAAAGTTGAAAGAGACGGAAAAAATGAAACTTTAGACTTAACATTGGAAGCATAGTTTATTAATAAATACACACTAATTTAGTTAAAACATAAATTAGTGTGTATTATTTTTTTGTTATAAAAATAACTATATATTATAATTACAATTGAACTTATAATGGAAAAAAATAATATACTTTAATAATAATATCTAGTCTAAATATATGATTATGATATAATTTTATTTATATAATTTAAAATTTGTGGAGGTAGAAATGGGCATAAGAGTGGTAACTGATAGTACTAGTTATATACCTAAAAATATTAGGGAAAGTTTAGGTATAGAAGTAGTTTCATTAAGTGTAATATTTAATGGACAAGGGTACAGGGAAATGGATTTAACAAATGATGAATTTTTTAAAATGATGAATGAAAGTGGAGAAATACCAACATCATCACAACCAAATATAGGGGAAGTGAAAGAAACTTTTCAAAATATTATAAATCAAGGTGATAAGATTGTAGGGATATTTATATCATCAGATATGAGTGGAACTTATCAATCAGCTAAAATGATTAAAGATATGATATTGGAAGAAAATGAAAATGCACAAATAGAAATTATAGATTCAAGAAGTAATTGTATGCAAATGGGGTATGCTGTAATTGAAGCTGCAAAGGCAGCTAAGTCAGGAGAGGATATATTAGAAGTTGCTAATAAAGCAAAAAGTGTTATAAGCAATAGTAGATTTTTGTTTATACCTGAAACACTAAAGTATTTAAAAAAAGGTGGAAGAATTGGAGGAGCAGCTGCTCTTTTAGGAAATATATTAAAAATTATTCCTATTCTTACGGTAACAGATGGAAAAACAACAGTTTTTCAAAAAGTTAGAACTAGAAAAAAAGCAATAAATACTATGATAAATCAAATGTTTGAAGATATACATGAAAAAGATTTTTGTCATATAACAGTTCATCATATAAACTGTGAAGATGATGGAATTATATTAAAAGAACAGATAGAAGAAAAGTTAAGAGTTAATGGATTAAAGGGAGATGTTATTGTACAACCTATAGGACCTATTATCGGCTTACATGTTGGACCAGGAAGTATAGGAATTGCATATTATACTAAAGGTTAAAGAAGTAAGAGGAGCTATTATGAATAAAATATTAAATATAGATAAAAGATTTTATAAAAAGGTTGCTATTATAGCTTTACCTATTGTTATACAAAATTTTATAACATCATCCTTAAATATAGTAGATACTATGATGATTGGGAAGCTTGGAGAAAATGAAATTGCTGCAGTTGGAATAGCAAATCAATACTTTTTCTTACTTAGTATATTAATGATGGGATTATTTAGTGGTATAGGAATTTTTGTATCTCAATACTTTGGAAAAAAAGATAATGAAAATATAAAAAAGTTAATTGGAATAGGAATTGTATGTGCAATTGTTATGGGAAGCATATTTACTATTACAGCTCAAATATTTCCAGAGGGCATAATTGGAATATTTAATAAAGATTTTGAAGTTATAAAACTTGGTGTTGAATACCTTATAATAGTATCGCTAAGTTATATTTTTACTACTATTACGTTTAATTATGGAATAGCGCTAAGATGTATAGAAAAAACAACTATACCTATGATAGGAAGCTCAATAGCTTTAATAATTAACACTGTACTTAATTATATACTTATATTTGGTTATTTTGGAATGCCAGAGCTTGGTGTTAAAGGTGCAGCAATAGCAACATTAATTGCAAGAATAATTGAATTTTTAATAATTATAGGTTACGTTTATTATAGCAATAATATTTTAGCTGGAAATTTAAAAGAGTTATTTTCTTTTGATTTATCTTTTGTAAAGAAAATATATATAACAGTTCTTCCAGTAGTTTTAAATGAAGCTTGTTGGGGATTTGGTTCTGTTATGTATAATATTATTTATGGAAGAATAGGAACGCAAGCTATAGCATCTGTCCAGATTGCAACAACTATAAATAATTTATTTATGGTAATTATTTTTGGTATAGGAAATGCTGCTTTAGTTATGGTCGGAGCACAAGTTGGTAGAGGAGACGAAGAAAAGGCTGATGAGTATGGAAAGAATTGTATTAAACTTGGATGTTTAATTGGACTAATTATAGCAATAGCATTATCTTTATGCGCAAGTTCAATAATATCTATATATGATGTTTCAGAGCAAGTTAAAATTTGGTCAAGGTATATAATATATGCAACATCAATTGTTATGGTTATAAGAGTTTATAATATAATAGCAATAGTAGGAGTAATGAGAGGTGGAGGAGATGTTAAAGCTTCATTTCTTATAGAGAGTATAACTATGTGGTGTATAGGAGTACCATTTGCATTATTAGGAGCATTTGTTTTTAAATTACCAGTTTATTTGGTTTATGCTCTTTGTACATTTGAGGAAATAAGTAAGGGGATTGCTTGCTTTAAAAGAATATCATCAAGGAATTGGATAAAAAATTTAGTATCTGAAGGATAAAGGTAAAAGAGGGGTTTATGGAAAAAATAATATTATATATAATTGCTGTTTTTTTTGTAATAGGAGCAGTTGATTATTTTTTAGGAAATAAATTAAAACTTGGAATGTGTTTTGAAGAAGGAATAAAAAATATGGGAGCATTAGCTATATCAATGGTTGGAATTATATCTTTAACTCCAGTTATAGCATCTTGGCTTCAAAGTGCATTAATGCCAATTTCAAATTATATAAATATAGATCCATCTATATTTGTATCAACTATAATTGCTATAGATATGGGAGCATTTAGTATAGCAAATGATATAGCATTAAATAGTAATATGATTTATTTCTCAGGAGTTTTAATGGCATCTATATTAGGGTGTACTTTAAGTTTCACCCTGCCATTAGCTCTTGGAATTATAAAGAAAGAAAGCTTGAAGGAATTTTTATTAGGAATAATATTTGGTATAGCAGTTCTGCCTTTAGGTTTATTTTTAGCAGGAATATTTCTAAAAATACCTATTAAGATTATATTATTAAATTTAATTCCTTTATTTATAATTTCTATACTTATGATTATTGGTATAGTTTATTTTAAAGACTTAACAATAAATATATTAATTAAACTTTCAAAAGGAATTTTGTTTCTAAGTATACTTGGATTTGTAATTGTAGGATTTCAACAAATATCAGGAGTTATAATATTTAAGGAATTAATGCCACTTAAAGATACTTTGTCTATAGTTGGTAATATTGCAATATTCTTAGGTGGAGCATATGTAATGTTAGAGGTTATAAATAAATTTTTAAATAAGTACTTGCAAAATATAGCTAATAAATTTAGTGTAAATAAATATTCTATAACAGCTTTTATTGGAAGTTTGGCATCAGCTATAATAATATTTACCTCATTTGAAAAATTAGATAAGAGGGGGAAAATATTATGTAGTGCTTTTTCTGTTAGTGGTGCATATGTACTTGGTGGACAACTTGGGTTTGTAGCAAGTGAGGCAAAAGAAGTTATAGGAATTTATATATTTACAAAATTATTTTGTGGAATATTAGCATTAGCTATAGCTATGATATACTTGAAAAAGAAAGTTAAGTCATAGTTTAGAAGGGTTGATTTTATGAATAACAGAATAAAAACTATAATAATAACTACAATTACAGTTATTGTTTCTATACTTATAATAAATTTTTTTACTAAAGATAGAGAAGGTGTTATAAGTGGTACTATAACTGTAGTTACTGATAAATATACTAATGAATATATATCTGAATTAGCAGAGAATTATATGAATGGGCATAGTAGAACTAAAATAAATATTGAGCTAATAGATAATATTAAAGATTTAGATAATAAATTTAAAGAAGGTAAAAAAGACAACCTTCCTAATATAGCTATTTTAAATAGTTATGAGTTAGATTATTTAAAGAATAAATATAAGTTAAACTTTGAAAATGAAGAAGATTTATTAAATATATATAAAAGAAATTTTACAAAAAGTAGTCTTCAACAAATAACTATTGACGGAAAAGAAATGGGTATTCCATTAACAACTAATCCTTTAGTTTTATATTTAAGAGAGGATATATTAAAACAATATGGATATAAAAGTTCTGATATAAATACATGGGATGACTTTATTAAAGTATCCAAAAATATTTATAAAAAAAGTAATGGTAAATATAAGGGGTTAAGTATAATAGATGATGATTATGAAAATCTTATAAAGGTACTTATTATGCAGAATATTGATTATTTTAATAATAAAGAAGAAGTTATAAAGGCAGTAAAAAAGGATTATAAAAACTTAGAAGACAATAAAATTTTAGCTAGAGAAGGTGATGACTTTTTTGCTATAATTTCATCAATAAATACTATGAAAATACTTAAAGATTTAAGAAAAAAGTGTGAGTGGACTGTAAATGATATTCCAGCCTATAAAATTGGGTCAAATAGATTTTTTGTAGCTGATGGATATAGTGCATTTGTAATTAATAATGATAAAAAAAATAGAGAACTTATAAATAGTTTTTCTGAATATATGATTACAAATACAGATATAGCATTAGAGTATGCGCTTAATGGAGATTTGTTTCCAACATATATTTATGCTTATAACAATAAAGAAATAGAGAAGAGTATGAATAATTTTATAGGAAAGAGCCCTCTTGTTGTAATGAGTAATATATCAAAGAAGGCTCCTAAAATAAAAAATTATAATTTATATAAAGAAGTTAAAAAAGAGCTATTAAAATAAGGAATTTAATATATTTTCGTAAGCGTTAAGTGTATTAAGTGCTGTTTGCCTCCAAGAAAATTGGAGGCTTCTTTTATATGCTTTATCTTCTAATTTTGTTCTTAAATCTTTATCTTCTAAAATTTTAAATATATTTTCAGATAAACTATCATTATTTAAAGGGTTAATAAGTATAGCACAATCACTTGTAACCTCTGGTATTGAGGTTGTGTTAGAGGTTATAACTGCAGTTTTACAACTCATTGCTTCAAGTGGTGGAAGACCGAAGCCTTCATAATAAGAAGGATATACAAATAAATCAGCGCCACTATATAAAATTGGTAGATAGGAGTCTTCTACAAATCCTGTAAAAATTATATCATCAATAATATTTAAATCTTCAGCATATTTTTTTAAGTTAAGTCCCTCATCTTTTAATGATCCAACTAAGACTAATTTATATTTATTAGTTAAGTTTTTATTTATTTTTTTAAAAGAATCAATTATTCCTTTTACATTTTTTCTAGCACTAAATCCACCTATATATAATAAATATGGAGTATCAAAGTTATATTTATTGTTGACTATTTTTCTTGATATATCTTTATCATGAGGATAAAACTCAGAATTTGTTGATAAGTGTGTAACGAATATTTTATCTTCTGGATAGCCTTTAAAAAATCTTAAAATATCTTTTTTGGAGTATTCTGAAACAGTAATTATTCCTTTTGCGTTTTCTATTATATCAGGCATAGTTTTTAAGAATTTTTTTAAATACGATTGGCCAACTGTTTCAGGCATTATATAGGGTATTAAATCATGAATTGTAACTACTGTATTTATATTTTCATCTAATGGTGAGCCTATTCCATTTTGAGGTATGTGATATAATTCTAAGTTTCTTTCTTTAATAATGTTTGGAATATAATATTTATCAAAAAAATTAGAGCGCCTTCCAGAGCAATGTATTAGTTCAGTATTATTATTTAAAAAGATTGGATCAACTTTTCCAGTCCATATAAGTGTGAATAAAGAATTTTTATCTAAGTTTATCATTTCAGAAATTAAGTTTTTAGTATAGGTACCTATTCCTGTACCACCATGTAAATTAACACTTCTAGAATCTATACAAATTTTCATTAAAACACCTCGAATTAGCTATATATTATAAAATATTATGAATAACATATTTTGTGAATAAAATCACATTAAATTAAATGAACTCATATAATGAAAGATAAATAAGATGGGGAGTGTATTTTATGAATGAAAATAATGTGAAAGTACTCATAGAAAAAGAATATGGTATAGAAGTTAAAAGTATTATAAAGCATAAAAATACTTTTAAGATAAATGGAAATAGTGGATATTGCTTTAAGGTTTTAAATTATGAGTTTGGTCATTCATATTATATAATTTCAGCTATTAAACATTTAAATAATAAAGGTTTTAGTACTGTACTTAATATAATTAAGACAAGGAACGGGTTAGATTATGTTGAATTAAATGAAGGTGGATATGGGTATTTAACAGAATGGTTTGAATCTAGGGTAAGTAATTATAATGATTTAAGTGAACTAAAAAATGTATCAAGAGCATTATCTAAATTGCATATAGCAAGTAGAGATTTTAATATAACTCCTATGATGACACCAAGGATATATTGGTTTTCATGGATAAATATATTTAAAACTAGAAAAGAAGAAATATATGATTTTGCAAAAAGAATAAATCAAAAAGCTCATAAAAATAAATTTGATGAAGTATTTTTAAAAAATTTAGATGAGCAGATAGCAATTGCAGATAAAAGTATTAAGGGACTTATAAATAGTAATTATGTTGAGATAATGGAAAGGCATATGTTAAAAAGAGAGTTTTGCCATCATGATTATGCAAATCATAATATTTTAATAGGAAAAAACAATGAAATTAAAATAATAGATTTTGATTATTGTATACTAGACAGTCATATTCATGATTTAGCTTCATTACTTATAAGAGCTATGAAATATAATAGGTGGGATAAAAATAAGGCAAACGTAATATTAGATGCTTATTCAGAAAATATAGAAATAAGTAAAGATGAATTAAATGTTATAAAAGAATTTATAAGATTTCCACAGGACTTTTGGCAAAGGGGTCTTCAAATGTATTGGGAACAACAACCTTGGGGAGAGGAATTTATTTTAGGTAAGCTTAATAAATATTTAGAAGATAGAAAATATAGAGATGAGTTTATTGAAAATTTTTTTAGGTAAGGGGAAATGATAATGAATGAGGGAGCTTTAAAAAAGTATTTATTAGAGAAGGATATACATTTAATTGGAGATTATTTTAAAAGAGATAGTTCTAAAATCAATGTATCATCACAAATTGATTTAATTATTAAGTTGCAAGATGTTCTTATGGGATATCATTCAATAGAAAAAAATAGTATATTAAGTGAAATTGGTAAAAGAGTAGATAGATTAGTTGTTAGTAATAAGAAGTTAGAAAACATTATTTCAAGAGATAACTTTTATGGAAGGTTAATACTTGCTAGAGCAAAAATTGAACTTGATAAGTTGGATAATATATATCTTGAAGATATATATAAAAGAGCTATGAAAAAAGATGAAATATGCATAGATAAAGTTGATGAAACAAATTTAAGAGTGATGGAAAAAGTTGAGGTTGGTAAAATTAAGAAAATTTCATTTAATATAGTAGAAGATGATTTTATAAATTACCTTTTAAAAATTAAAAAAAAGTCTAGTAAAGATGACTTGAAAAATTATGCTGAAGAATATGTTGAGAAAAATAATTTAAGCAAAGATAGCCTAAATTATATAAATTGTATGGTTAATATACCACATGAAGGTATCAAATATTTATATAAAAATAGATTTAATTTAAATGAATGTAAAGATGATATTAAGAAGATAGTAGAAAAGGAACTTGAATTTTAAGGAGGACTATTATGGGAAAGGATAGATACTCAGAAAGGAAAAATCTCTGTAGATATGACCTTAGTAAAAAGTTTTTTGATGAAATAGGAATAAGTATTTTAGATGTTACACCACTTAGAAAATTATTTATGTTAACGACTGAAGATGGCAAGAAACTTTTGAAAAAAGTTGATTATAATGAAGATAAGATAAATTTCATTGGAAGATCTATTGAATATATTAATGATGATTTTAAAAATATAATGAATATGAATAAAATAAATAAAGATAAAGAATTTATAAATTGGAATGGAGAGAATTATATACTAATGGATTTAATAGAGGGAAGGGAAGCATCTATCAATAATCCATTAGAGGTTGAAATGTGTATTGATGCTGTTGCAAAATTTCATAAGGCATCTTATGGAATAATTAATTATTTAAATGCTAAAGATACTGTGTGCATATATGGAGAAGATTTGTTTAACTATTATAAAAATGCTGAAGAAGATATGTTAGATATAAAAAGATGGGTAAGTTTATATAGTTATAAAAATGATTTTGATAAGTTATTTATGGAAACTTGTGATGAGTATATATTTGAGTTATCAAAGGCTAAAGACATGCTTTGGATTAGTAATTATGATAAGCTTATAAATGACAATAAATTTATATCACTTTGTCATAATGATCTTGCAAATCATAACTTTATAATAAATGATTCAGGTGTAAATATAATAGACTTAGATTACTCAACAATTGATTTAAGAGCTTTAGATATTGCAGACTTTATATTAAAATGGATAAAAAATAGTACATTTAGTATTGAAAAATGCAAAAAGATTATAGATACTTATAATAAAGTTATACCACTTACAGAAGAAGAATATAAGCTGATATATATATTTATGAGTTTTCCAAGGGATATATATTCAATAATAAAATCATATTATCATAAAAACAAAGAATGGGATGAAGAAATATTTTTGCATAGATTTAAAACAAAATTAGAAAATGATATATTTAGAAGAAAGTTTTTAAGTGATTATAAAATGCTTTATAAAGAAGAGTTAGCTAAATAAATAAGGGTGCAAATACTGCACCCTTATTTATTTATTATAGAATTATAAGCATTTATTGTATTTTGAGCTGTTCTTTCCCAAGAGAACTGTCTACTTCTAATAATAGACTTTTTAACCATAGCAAGTACAAGTAAACTATCACTTAAAACTCTTTCCATAGCATGACTTAATTCATGAGGATCATTAGGATTTATAAGTAATGCAGAATCGTAACATACTTCTGGTAATGAAGTTACATTAGAAGTTATAACTGGTGTTCCACAAGCCATTGCCTCTATTGGAGGAAGACCAAATCCCTCATAAAAAGAAGGATATACTAACATTTCTGATGCATTATAAAAATAAGGTAAATATTCTAATGGGATAAAACCAGTAAATATAACATCATTAAGTACATTAAGTTCTCTAGCTCTATTTAAATAGAGATTGTATGATATTCCCTTTTTACCTGTTATAACTAACTTTGTATTTTTTCTGTAAGGTAAAGGAAGTAGAGAATATGCTTCTATAAGTCCTAATATATTTTTTCTAGGACTAAATCCACCAACATATAATATAAAATCTGATTTTATATTATATTTATTTTCTAATATTTTTTTACATTGATGCTTTCCAAGTGGTTTATAAATTTTTTCGGCAGCTAAATGAGTAACAAATATTTTTTCCATTGGAAAATTAAATTCTTTGTGTATATCTCTTTTAGAAAATTCTGAAACTGTTATAATTCCATCACATTGTTTTAGAATATTTGGCATATCATTATTAAAAATTTTTAAATATCTTTTACTAACTGTTTCAGGCATTTTTAGAGGAATTATATCATGCAATGTAATTACTTTTTTACAGTTTACATTATCAGATAATCCAACACCATTTTGGGGAACGTGATACAAATCAATATTACTATTTGATAAAATATTTGGAACTCTAACTTCATCCCAAAAATTTTCACTAAGCAGTTCATTAACCTTTTCAATTTTAAAGTTTCTATTTAAATTTTTAAACTCAGGGTTTTCAGGTGTGAAAATTAAATAATCATTATTAAAATCTATATAATTTAAGCTTTTTATTAACTGATGAGTATAAGTACCAATGCCTGTTCCTCTATACCATTTTGCAGCTCTTCCATCAATTCCAACTCTCATTATTTAATCCTTTCAAATTATTGTTAATTTTATTATATTTTTATAAGTTAGAAAGTGTTAATAAAATAAATATAATGTACATATAAATATTAAGGGGGTGGTTAAAATGATGAGAGAGTTTGAAATAGAAAGACAATTCGATATAGAAATAGAAACTCTGAAAGCGAGTAAAGGCGTATATTATTTAAAAACAAATAAAGGGGAGAGATGTTTAAAGAAAATAAATTATGGACCACAAAAATTATTATTTGTATGTGGTGCTAAAGAGCATTTAATAAAAAATGGATTTGATAAAATAGATAGATATTTTTTAAATACTGATGGAGAGCCGTATGCATTAGTAAATGAAGATTTATATACTTTATCTAATTGGATTGAAGGAAGAGAATGTGATTTTCATGAAATAGAAGATGTTAAAATTGCAGCTGAAACATTAGCTAAGTTACATGAGGCATCAAAAGGATATGATCCACCTGAAAATTCAAAATTAAAAAGTGATTTAGGCAGATGGGTAAATCTTATGCAAAAGAGAGTTAAATCACTAGATAAAATGAGAGATATGGTTAGAAAGAAGCATCATAAAAGCGATTTTGATTTAATATATATTAAGTCAATGGAATTTTATAAAGAAATGGGAAAAGAAGCATTTAATACATTAGAAAGTTCAAATTATCTTGAACTTTGTGAAATTGCTGAAAAGGATAAAAGTTTATGTCATCATGATTTTACTTATCATAATATAATAATTGATAAGAATAATGATGTTAATGTTATAGATTTTGATTATTGTAAAAGAGAAATAAGAGTATTTGATATATCAAATTTTATTACTAAAGTTTTAAAAAGAGTTGAGTGGAATTTTGAATATGCAAAATCAATAATAGAATCCTATAATAACATATCTCCATTAAGAGAAGATGAATACAAGGTTTTATATGCTTACTTACAATTTCCACAAAGATATTGGAGATTAGCTAATAGATACTATTATAATGAAGTAAATTGGGGACAAAATACTTTTGCTAAGAAGCTTCAAAATATAATAGATGAAAAAGAAAATTATTTAAATTTCTTAAGTCAATTTAAAGAAGAATATAATATTAAATAAAAAAGGGCTGTTTTTTAAGCAGCCCTATTATTTTTTAAATCATAAATCTATATTAATACATATAATGAAATAATAAATAATATTTTAGAGGGTTTTATGGTTGTAGGAGATATAGTTGTAAGAAAATCATATGATAAAGATGTAACATTTAAAGTTATAGACATAAAAGAAGAAAATGGAGAAGTACGTTATATTTTAAAGGGAATTAATATAAGAATAATAGCAGATGCTAGTGTTGATGATTTAGAAAAAGTAGAAGATGATTATTCAGCTGAAAAGGATAAAATATTAAATAGCAGAGTAAGTGCTGCATTGAAGTCTGCTATATCATCAAGAGGTGAGCTTGCTAAGCATGGTGTATTAAGAGCAAGCAAAACTATAAAAAAAGGTAAGGGAAATGATGAATTGGTTTTTGGAAGACCTGGAAAAATACTTCATGTAGATGGAGATAAGGAATATATGGATACTTGTTTAAAAGTATATAAGCAATTATCTTTAGATGCAGTAGGAGTATCAATACCAGAATGTGAACAACCTAAAAAAATTGTTGATTTAGTTAAAAGAATAAAACCAGATATAGTAGTATTAACAGGTCATGATGGTGTCTTAAGAGGAACAAGAGATTATTTAGATTTAAATAACTATAGAAATTCGATTTTTTATAGAGATGCAGTTAAGGCACTTAGAGATTATAACTCTAGTTATGATGAACTAATAATTTTTGCAGGTGCTTGTCAAAGTTGCTATGAATGTATGTTAGATGCAGGAGCAAATTTTGCATCATCCCCAAGTAGAGTGCTAATTCATTGTTTAGATCCAGTATTTGTTTGCGAGAAGTTAGCATACACTAAAATAACTGATGTAGTTTCAATAAAGGATGTTATAGAAAATACAATAACAGGAATAAAAGGTGTTGGAGGTTTACAAACAAGAGGTAAGTACAGAGAGGGGTATCCTAAATCCGAGTATATAATATAAAAAGGAACTTTTAATAGTTCCTTTTTATATTTTAATTCCAATAAACATGTATAAAATTTAGTCTATATACAGATAATAAAAATGTAAATTAAATATCTAAAAAATATTGACATTATAAATGTAAAGTGTTAAAATAAAAATTTTACTTGAAATCAATTCAAAAAAATGGTATAATAATTAAAAGAAAGAGGGTGTTTTTTATGGAAAGTATTAAAACAATTGCTTCAATTAAAAAAAGTATTGAGGGACACCTTGGAGAAAAAGTTACCTTAAAAGCCAATGGAGGAAGAAAAAAAATCCTTGTTAATGATGGTGTTTTAGAAAGTATTTATCCAAGTATATTTGTAATAAGATTAGATGACGACACCCAAAGAACTGTGACATATAGTTATTCAGATGTGTTAACTCAAACGGTACAATTGCATTTTCCAGGTTAGAAAAAGACTTCGATTTATTTCGAAGTTTTTTTATGCAAAAAAAA
>NZ_JAUNLM010000098.1 GCF_030532265.1 Clostridium sp.
AATATAATTTAAAATAAATTTAATTTAAAAGATATTAGATACAATTATATATTAAAAATTAAAAAATAATTATAGTATATTGTATTAATATTTTATTTAAATAAAGTTACTATTAATTTATAATATATAGCTTAATTATATTTATAATGTTAATCAAATTCATTTAAGGTCCTGAGAAAATATTCTCAGGGCTTTTTTATATCCTAGAGAATTATTAAAAATTTAAAAAAGAGAGATGATGCTAATGGATGAAAAGTATATGAAGCTTGCGATGAATTTAGCTAAAAAAGGTGAAGGAAAGGTTAATCCTAATCCTTTAGTTGGAGCTATTATAGTGAAAGATAATAAGATAATTGGTAAAGGTTATCATAGAGAATTTGGGGAAAATCATGCTGAAATAGAGGCTTTTAATAATTTAGCTTCTGACAGTTATGGTGCAACTATGTATGTAAATTTAGAGCCTTGTTCTCATTATGGAAAAACTCCACCTTGTGTTGATAATATTATTAAAAATAAAATTTCAAAAGTGATTATAGGATGTTTGGATCCAAATGAATTGGTCAAAGGAAAAGGTATTAAAAAACTTGAAAATGCGGGAATAGAAGTTAAGATTAGTAATTTAGAAGATGAATGTAAAAAACTAAATGAAGTTTTTATAAAGTATATAAAATTAAAAAAACCATTCGTAGTTTTAAAGAATGCTATGTCTTTAGACGGAAAAATATCAACATATACTGGAGAATCAAAATGGATAACTGGGGAAAAATCAAGAGAATCTGTGCATAATTTAAGGAATAAATATATGGGGATAATGGTTGGTATCAATACTGTTATAAAAGATAATCCAGAATTAACTTGTAGATTAAAAAATGGAAGAAATCCAGTAAGAATTATAGTTGATAGTAATCTTAGAATACCTATAAATTCTAAAGTAATTTTAAATAATAAAAATTCATTTAACTTAAAATTATTAAAAGAATTTAATACTGAAATAGAAAATATAAATGATTTTTTAAAAGAAGATAATAATTTAAAAATTAGAAATAATATAGTTTTAAAAGATATAACAATAATTGCAACTACTAAAAAAGCTAACAAAGAAAAAATAAAAATTTTAGAAAGCAAAGGTGTCATAGTTTTAATTACAAAAGAAAAAGAGAATAGAGTAGATTTAAATGATTTAATGATTAAACTTGGAAAACTAAATATAGATAGCATTTTACTTGAAGGTGGATCAGAATTAAATTTTTCAGCTATTAAGGAAAGAATTGTAGATAAAATTATATGTTATATAGCTCCAAAAATAATTGGGGGAAGTAGTTCAAAGACACCAATAGGTGGACAAGGGATAGAAAAAATAAGTGATGTAATAAATATAAAAGATATGAGCTTTAAAAATATAGGAGAGGATATAGTCGTTGAAGGGTATATAAGATACTAAATAAATTACAAAGCTACTTAATAATTATAATTTAAAAAAATTTATTATATATAATTTTGAGGTGAAAATATGTTTACTGGAATTATAGAAGAAATAGGAGAGGTTAAATATATAAAAAAAGGGATAAACTCATCAAGACTTTTAATAAAAGCAAAAAAGGTTTTAGAAAATACTAAGATTGGAGACAGTGTTTCAACGAATGGAGTATGTCTTACTGTTACAAATATAAGTAATGATAATTTTGAAGCTGATGTTATGTCAGAAACATTAAGAAGAAGTAATTTAGGAGGTCTAAAAATTGGTAGTAAAGTTAATCTTGAAAGAGCATTAACTTTAGAGAAAAGATTAGGAGGTCACATTGTTAGTGGACATATAG
The DNA here is from genome assembly GCF_030532265.1 of Clostridium sp. GTDB lineage: Bacteria > Bacillota > Clostridia > Clostridiales > Clostridiaceae > Clostridium. The sequence continues at coordinate 1,818 of NZ_JAUNLM010000098.1, forward strand.
ATGGAACTTCTAAAATAATATCTTTTTTGAGAGAAGATAATGCAATTTGGATAACATTAAAAGCAGATAAAAATATTTTAAAATATATTATTTTTAAAGGTTCGGTAACAATAGATGGGGTAAGTCTTACGGTGGCATATGTAGATGATGAAATTTTTAAGGTTTCAATAATACCTCATACAGGAAGTGAAACAAATTTATTAAGTAAAAATATTAATGAAACAGTGAATATTGAGTGTGATTTAATTGGAAAGTATGTTGAAAAGTTATTAGGTTTAAATCAAATAAGTAATGAAAAGAAAGTTAATCAAATAAGTGAGGAGTTACTTATAAATACTGGCTTTATATAAAAGAAAAATAAATATTTTAACTATATTTAATAGCTTTATTTTAGATATAAGAAATATTATTAACTAAAAATAATTTATATTATATAAATAATAATTTAGGATTTTAAATATTAGTATAAAGGTGGATGGTAACAAATGTTTAAGTTTAATAGTATTGAAGAAGCAATAGAGGATATAAGAAGTGGAAAGATGGTTATAGTTATTGATGATGAAGATAGGGAAAATGAAGGAGACCTTTTAATGGCTGCTGAAATGGTTAATGGTGAAGCTATTAATTTTATGGCAAAGCATGGAAGAGGCCTTATATGCATGCCAATTGAAAAGAAAATTGCAAAAAAATTAAATTTTCATCCAATGGTTTCAAATAATACAGATAATCATGAAACTGCTTTTACAGTATCAGTAGATTATAAAGATACTACTACAGGAATTTCAGCTTTTGAAAGAGCTTTTACTATAAAAAAAGTTTTAGAAAGTAATAATTGTAATGATTTTAGAAGACCAGGGCATGTATTTCCTTTAATTGCAAAGAATAATGGAGTTTTAGAAAGGTTAGGACATACAGAAGCAGCTGTTGATTTAGCAAAACTTTCAGGTTTTAAAGGTGCTGGAGTTATTTGTGAGATAATGAGTGAAAATGGAGATATGATGAGAACAAAAGAACTTATTGGATTTGCTAAAAAATTTGGTATTAAGATTATTACAATAGAAGATTTAGTTGAATATAGAAAAAATAAATTAGAAGTTAATAATTTTAAAGATAATCTTATTAAATGTAACTTTAATGAAAAGGAACTTACTTTTAATAATAAAAATTTAAAGTATGAAAGTAGTAATAATGAAGTTGTTTTTGAAAGAGTTGTAGAAACTAAAATGCCAACTAAATATGGTTATTTTACAATGTATGGTTTTATAAATAAATTAAATGGTGAACATCATGTGGCTTTAGTTAAAGGAAATATAGAGGGCGGAAAAAATATTCTTGTAAGAGTTCATTCAGAATGTCTAACTGGAGATGCCTTAGGGTCAAGAAGATGTGATTGTGGGGAACAATATGACGCTGCTATGAAAAAAATATCAAAAGAGGGGAGGGGAATACTTCTTTATATGAGACAAGAAGGACGAGGAATAGGGCTTATAAATAAGTTAAAGGCTTATGCTTTACAAGATGAGGGATATGATACAGTTGAAGCAAATATAAAACTTGGATTTGAAGCTGATATGAGGAAGTATGATGTAGCAGCATCTATACTTAAGGATTTAGGAGTTAAAAGCTTAAAGCTCATGACAAATAACTTAGATAAGATATATAGTTTGGAAAATGAAGGTATAAGTGTAATAAATAGAGTTCCTATTCAAATGGATTTCAATGAAAATAATGAGTTTTATTTAAAAACTAAAAAAGAAAAAATGAATCATATTTTAAATTATTAAACTGATAAATTATAAGATTTATAATAAAAATTTTTAAATCATATTTTAAACAAATTTTTTAGGAGGAATTAATATGAGAATATTAGAAGGAAATTTAGTAGCAGATAAATTAAAAGTTGGAATAGTAGCTGGAAGATTTAATGAATTTATAGTATCAAAATTATTAAGTGGTGCTTTAGATGGTCTTAAAAGACATGGTGTAGATAAAGAAAATATAAATGTTGCTTGGGTTCCAGGTGCTTTTGAAATCCCTCTTATAGCAAAGAAAATGATACAAAATGAAAAATATGATGCTGTTATATGTTTAGGGGCCGTTATAAAGGGATCAACACCTCATTTTGACTATGTATGTGCAGAGGTTTCAAAGGGAATAGCACAAGTATCAATGCAAACAGAAAAGCCAGTAATATTTGGAGTA
>NZ_JAUNLM010000099.1 GCF_030532265.1 Clostridium sp.
AGAACGTAAATTGAAAAGTAAAAAAAGTTTTTGGAGGAAATAAAATTGAATTAGGAAATAATTTTGATTATATAAATTTAAATAATAATTAAACATTAATTACATTAAATTTATAAAATATATTGGGTAAAACATGGGTATTTAGTGGGCATTTAGTGGGTCGCTTTTGTGCAAAACGTGGGCATTTGGGAAATTTTTTGGCACCATTGAAATTCTAGGCTTTGCCTAGCCTAGCAACCTGTTTGGGGACATTTTCTCCTTATGCTCTTTTTTATAAAAATTTTTGTGGCTACAAAAATTGTAAAAGATGATGTTATAAGGGTTAGAGTGACATTAGAACAGAAAGATAAATTAAAAAAATTACTAAGTTAAAGAATAAAATTATGAGTAAAATTTTAAGTGTAGCTAAAGAAAATAATGTTTTTATAAATTGCTTTTCCCATTAATTACTTTCTAAAACAAATAAAAAATTAGTCAATGGGCAAGGCTTTGCTAATAAAAAATATGCTGCAGCTAAAGATCCTTTTATGGATTAATAGTAGCAGCATATTTTTTATTATCCTTGACTAATTTTTTATTTGTTTTATTTTTTCGATAAGGAAAAAGCAATTTATGAATAGTGTGAAATATCAAGTATTTAGTATTAAATAATTTAGTATATTTTTTTAATAGCTTGGTAAATTAGTCTTTTCATCCTTTATTTTTAAAAAGGTTATATCATATAAGGTATCTTTTTTAACTTCTTTTAATTAATTTAATTTTACATTTACTTCTTCTCTAAATTCAGCAGTATATTCAAAAATTACATTAACCTTTTTTTCTAATTTTTGAATATCTTTATCTATATTATTAAAATTTTCATCTATTTTTTCATTCATTTTCTTTAAAAATTCTAATACTTCTTTTTCCATAAAAACAACTCCTTTATTTTATATATTAGCATATAGAAATTTACGTATAAATACGAACCTCATAATTGTTCGATTGACATTGAAGAATCTAATATTTAAAAAAAGATAAGGAAGTTATATAAAATATTGATTTTCAGACTGCAAATCGACCACTTACGAGTAGTGCAGGATAAATAGTAGTGTATAACTACTGTTTAACAGTTGAAATAACTAGGTTGTATAAGCGTACAATATAGAAATATAATAGGTTGATTAGCATACAATATGGATGAAATTCAGGAATACTAATAGTTTATATAGTATGAATATAATAAAAATTACCCATATAACCAAATTGGCAGAATGGAATAAAATTTTTTGTTTCAGAGCTAAGGATTAACATGAAATTAAATTATTTTAATCTAAAAATAGCTTTTCATAAAAATACTTATATATACTAAACAAAAAAGGGTGATTTTTAATAGAATCACCTTTTAAAAATGGCTTAAAACCGTTAAATTACAAAACTACGTGAAAATTTTATTTAGCGAAATATAGAATAAATATTTTAATGTTTAAATTTTTTAAAAACCCAAAATATTAAAAGGATTAGAGTAATAAAAAATAATATAGGACCTATTTTAGAAAATAAATTTACAAAATTCAATAAAATCCCTCCACTTATTAATTTACAATATATACAATTTATTCCAATATTAGTATAACATAAGTGTAGAAAAAAATATACATTTAGGAGGGAAATGTAATGAAAAAATTTTTATGTTCCGTTATTATAGGTATGATATCTATGACTATGATAATACCAACAGTAATTGCTGATGCAGAAAGTAAGTATAATATTAATACAATTTCTGAATTACATGAGGTAATAGAAAAAGAAAATAAAGATGGAATTAATGATAGTGAGAGGGAAATAATAATTAAAAAAACATCACCAGAAGTGTTGAATGCTTATTTTGATAATATAGAAAAGGAAGCTAAGCAGAAGATTAATTCTATAGGAGAGCAGAAGATGACTATTGACTTAAATACTAAGGGGGAGGTCATTAAAAATATTGTAAAAATTCCTATTGAAGGTGGAGAAGTAATATTAGAAAATAATATGATACCAATTGAAAAAAATAGTAGAGAGTATTTAAGTTATGGAGATTATAAATTACAATCAAAATATAGAATAAAACATACTTTATATCCAGACACATATTTAGTGTTAAATACTTTTTATAATGTAAAATCAGATGGATTAAGAGCTACTAGCACATCAACTGGTGGTACATCAGCAGTATGGCCCAATAAAGTATCAGGATCATCAAGAGTTACTGATTCTAGAGCAGAAAAGATATCATATGATATAAATGGTCAAGGTGATTATAAATATACTCTTGAAGTACTTGGAAATCAGATAGTTCAAAGAGATAGTACTATTATTAGTTATGTAAAATGGGTTGGAAAATCAGGAAACAAATTAGATGTTTCTTATTGGTCAAATATAAGTTAATAAATAAAAAAGAGCCATAAATCTTTATGGCTCTTTTTTATTTATTAAAAAAATATTTGTAATTTTATAAGTAAAGGATTAAAATTAAGATATTAGTTGTAAAATTGAATAAAAAAAAAGCACATCTAATATGAGTGCTTTTAATTCGACTTCGGTTCAATTAATTGTCGCCAAACGATTAATTGTAACTTATGGTACAGATACTACCAAGAAGCTAAGGACAAGCCCAACCAAAGATTTGATATCAATTGATATACATTAAGTATAGTAAATAGATAAAGAATTTTCAAGAGGTAAATTAAAGAATGTTCAAGCTTAGGTACAAAGTACCTAAGCTTTTTTTATTGTAATATACATAATTTAATTATTGAAAAATCCTAAAATATAAACTAGGTAAGTGGTTAGAAGGAATAACACTATAAAAAACTGCATGGCTCACCACCGTGGACACTCCCTACCTTCGTGAGATATATTTATATCAACAGACGGATAATTGGACAGGGCTTTCTCTTAGACAAGCTATTAATAGTCTTTAGTAGTGGATGTGCCTGTCCTGGTGGAGTTTGCATTAGCTCCTAGGGGTGTGTGTAGAGTTATATGGTAATATGCTTGATAAAACCAGACCTAAGCAAGATTGATACACATAGTGGTTGGAAGCCACGGGATTAAATGCGACACGGATACCTCAATGGCTCCAAGCCATTTAAGTTTATATTGTTGCTAATCTCCTTTGTAATATGTATTTCTATGTATTTATGTATTACAAGGGGGGGAGCAAGCCGTTTCCTAATTCACCAAACCATTATAGGAATCTAAACTTAAAAGTCAATAAAAAAATTAAAAAAAACTTCGCGAAGGGGTAAAATATATATACTATTTTATTGATTTATATGTGTTATTAAAAGGGGAAAGAATAATATAAAAAATAAGATAGTTTTAAGTTGGAGTGAATGTGAAAAATTAGTTTCAGGAGTATCTTTAGTTCAATATAAAGGTTTTAAGGAATTAGAAGAAGCAGAGATTTATTTAGGATTAATAGAAAAAGAGCTTACAGATGATGAAATTATTTTAATGCCTAAATTAACCAATGAGAAAGCTAAAAAGAAAAATCTAAAAATAAGAATATTGAACTTTTAGAAATTGAGATTCCAAAAGATTTATATAATTTGTTTTTAGATAAGTGTAGTAAGTTTGGATATTCAGAAAATGATATTATTAAAGATATGATAAAAGAATGGTTAATATAAAATTATGAAAATAACTGTAGATTTGATGTGGCTACAGAATTATTTCATTATAGAAAGAGAGGTTTTTTTGTGGCTACAAAAGTTGTAAAGAACGATATTATAAGGGTTAGAGTGACATTAGAACAGAAAGATAAATTAAAAAGAATTGCTAAGTTAAAGAATAAAACTATGAGTGAAATTTTGAGTGTAGCTACAGAAAATGAAATAAAAAAGTTTGAAGAACGAGAAAAAAACTACAATAAAATTTGTGATAGAGCTGTAGCTACAGAAGAAAAAATTCAAAGTTTAAAGAAGAATTTAGAAGAACGTAAATTGAAAAGTAAAAAAAGTTTTTGGAGGA
>NZ_JAUNLM010000100.1 GCF_030532265.1 Clostridium sp.
CTCCTTCATTCTTTGTTGGAGTTGCTGTTTTAAGATACTTTATTCCATTTGCTTCATCAAAACTTTCAGAAGTTTTTATATTGTTATTTGCATAAACATCAAACTCTGAAATTAATGATGTTATAAAAGCTGTAATACACATTAAAACACCTAAGATAAAGGCATATCTTTTTAATACTAATTTATTTTTTCTTCTTCTTTTCATTCTCATAAATTACCTTTACCTCCCTTTACATAATCCATTTAATATATTTTCTATATCAGGGTTTAAATTTTTCCATATGGCTTTATAGCCTTCTTCAGTTGCTTGTACAGCCTCTGAATCTACATCAATTATTACGGTTTTCCCTTTATATCTTTCTTTTAAATTTTGAGGGATATTTAGTTGAACAGAATTTAAAATCTCATCAGTTGTCTCCCCTTTAGGTAAAATTTCATTATAATAGTAATACCCATCATTTCCATTCATCCACTTATTACTATCTGAAAAATTTAACTGAATAAAATTAATATCTCCTACCCATGGATTTTCGTTCTCATCAACCCATCTTGGATTTATAGATATTCTAATTAAAGCATTTGCTGTGCTTTCATTTTTAACTTTAACTATTTTCTCATACTTATCTCCATTCCAATTCTCTGCTGGAGTAAAAGATTCATCTGTATTTATATCAATAGTTGCTAAATTAAAATTATTGGTTACTTGATCACTATCTGTAAACCATCCAATAACTTCTTTACCCATAGCATAAACCTTTGTACTTAATTCAGTAGAGCAAAATATTGAAAATGCAAGTACTGCACATATGATTATTTTAGTTTTTTTCATTTTGCTTACCTCCCTTTCTATTTATGACTACAAGTAATATAGCTCCAATAACAATTATTAATAAATAATTTAATATACCATTATCTCCTGTTTTTGGTGGTCTAGTTGATATATTATCATTTGTATCATTAGGTAAGTTTGGCTTTACTATATTATCATTTGTATTTCCAGTTCTTACTGCCGTAAAAATCCATCTTACAGAACCTTCTTTTCCCTTATATTCATTTCCTGTTTCTGATCCATTAAGAATTACCTCAGCAGTAATTTCTTTTTTTTCACCTGGATTTATAACTCCAAGTGATATATCTTCTTCTATACTTGGAGCACCTGTTGCATCTCCATCATGTAACACTTTATTATCATGTATTATATTCATATTTAATTTTTCTAATAAATCAAATTCTTCTTTTTCATTAATTCTTTCTGCTCTTAAAAATATTTCATATTCTTCTGAATGTTTGTTATTCATTATCAAGCTTCTTTTTATTTTATCTCCTGGAATCATATTGTTAAATTGCAAAAAAGGCTCATCTCCTGGAATATACACTATACCTTCAGAATTTCCTTCTAATTCAACATTAGGGGGTGCAAGTTCATCTGCAACCCCCGTTATTCCAATCATTAAAAGAAGTGATAAAGACATAACAATAGTCTTTAAAACCTTGCTCATTTTTTCACTCCTTTAAATATTACTTATAAAATTGTGTATATTATTCTTTAATAACTCCACCTAAATTTTTTATTTCATCAGGAGCATCACTCCAAACCTCTCCTACAGCCCCATTTGCTGCTTGAACACCTTCTGCATCAACTACAACATCAAATGCTCCATTTTTATATTCTTCTCCTGCAGTTCCAAGTAATTTAACACTATCTAAAAGATATTCAGTGAACTGGTCAGCTCCAACCACTTTATTGTAGTAATACCATCCATCTTTCTCTATCCAATAATTTTCTTTATTGTCTTTAAATCCCAATTCCACATGCTCAACATTACCTAACTTCTGTCCATCTGTTTTATCTTCAACAGTAAATTTAACCCTTATAAGTTGATCATATTTTGCATTATTTTGAACTCTAACATCTTTATTAACAGTTGTTCCAGGTAAAATATTTGCTGCATCACTTGCACTCCAAATTTCATCTATTTTTATTCCTTTTCCACCTTCTTGCTCATTTCCAGTTGTTGAAAAACTATTAGTTACTTTATCAGTATCAGTAAACCAAGCAAGTGATCCTCCAACAACTCCAACCATTAGTCCTACTGCTAAACATAGTCCTATAATTTTCTTTTTTCCCATAAAATAATCCTCCCAAAATTCAAATATTTATATATAAAATTTATTTATATATTCCCTTTAATCTTAACTTTATTATCAAATATGCTACTTAATACTAATGAACATATTACTAAAGCCATAATTATAAACTTAAATTTTATAATAAAGTTAATAATTGATCCTAAATATGGCATTGAACAAATTACTTTCCCAACAACAAGATCTTGTCCAATTAACATAGGATCTAAAACATCGTTTGCATCTCCCTTAGTTTGAAATTTAATTCTTCCACTTTTATCATTAATAACCTCAACCACTCTGTGTGTAGTAACGTTATTTGTATTGCTCCCTTTAAAAGTTATTACATCATTTTCTTTTATTTTATTTACATCTACCTTTTTAGTTATAATTAAACTCCCTGGATTTATATTAGGACTCATACTACCAGTTAGTATATTAAAAGATCTATATCCACTTATTCCCTTATTACCCATTATTGAAAATAAGGTTATTAACAAAAACATAAATACTAAAAAATAAAAAATAATATTTTTTAAATAATGCCAAAAAAAATTTTTATTTTTTGTTTTTTCCATTTTTATGACCTCACCCTCTCCTAATAATTTATACTATTTTTTACAATTCAATGAAATATTATTGTATTTAATTGCATTTTAAATGTAATAAATTACATTTTCAAAAACCTAACTTATATGAATCATAAAGAAATTTCACTTCTTAAATTTCTATAATAATTTAATGCTTTAATTAAGTTATTCTTATATTTTCTACCTATAGGCAATAAATTTCCATTTATTAAAATCAATTCATTTTTTATAATTTCCTTTATTTTGGATAAATTTACCATGTAACTTCTATGACACCTTACAAAACCTCTTTCTGACAGCTTTTTTTCTATATTTTCAAGCTTTTCATAATAATCAACTTGCCAATCTCCCATAAATATATTTATCTTCCTATGGTTTACTTCAAAATAATATATTGAATTAATTTCAATTAATTTTTTTATTCCTTTTTTACTTATCTCATAAAAATTTTCTTTGTTATCATCTATTTTTAATGCCCTAAATAATTCTTTCTCTATCCTACCCCTTCTTCCAGGTTTTAATAAATAATTAATTGCTAATATTTCATATCCTTCAAACACATATTTATTAGTTCTACTTAAAATTATAAATTTTACAAATGTATCTCTTTTTGTAATATATTTAGCAACATCAATTCCATGAATATCATCCAAATCAACTTCTAAAAATATAACATTATATTTTGCTAAATCATTCTTATAAACTCTCATAAGTTCTTTACCATGATTAAATTTTTCAATATTCATTTTTATGTTTTTATTTATTGATATTATTTTTAAAATGCATTCCAATTTTTTAATATCATTTAAATCATTATCACATATTGCTATATTAATCATATCTCACCTCATAAGTTTTATTTTTTACTATATTTTAACATCTATATTTATTTTTGTAATTACTTTTATTCACTTTTTATTTACCAATTGTTAACTATTTATTTATCTTTTATTATTTAAAAGTCCTATTAACTAATAAAAAGAGTTATGGAAATTAATTTCCATAACTCTTTTTATTAGTTTTATTAAACATAATATTTATTAAGTATTTTTAATTTAAAATTTTATTTTTCTTTAAATGCAAAAAATTTCATACATATAAAAGTAACAGGAACTCCTATTATTGCAGCAAGTGCATAAGCAATAAGCTTATCAAAT
>NZ_JAUNLM010000101.1 GCF_030532265.1 Clostridium sp.
TTAAATATTATACTTTTATTTTATTTTTTGAGCCTATTATTTTTTTAGATAATAATACTCCAGCTATAAGTATGATTATAGGTACTATAAATTTAGGTGAACATGGATCCAAAAAGTTTTCTCCAATAATTGAATAACACATAGTCTCAGGTAAAACGCCTATTAAAGATGCTATAATAAAATCCTTATATCTTATTTTTGTAAGTCCACAAGCATAACTTAATGGATCATATGGAAGAATTGGTGGCAACCTTAATAAAAGCAAAATTTTAAAACCATTTTTCTCCATATTATCATCTAACTTCAAAAGCTTATTGCCTATTATTCCATTAACAAAATCTCTTCCTAAATATCTAGCTACAAAAAAAGCAATTGTTCCTGATATAAAAAATCCAGTCATAGTAAATATAAAACCATATACCGGGCCAAATAATATACCACTAAATACTGCTAATATATTAGTTGGTATAAAAACAAAAAATGGTTTTATTATATAAACTCCAATATAAGCTAAACTAGCTAATACCTTATTATCTTTAATTGATTGACAAACTTGATTCATATCTAATGTTTTTAAATACTCAAAGTTAATAGCAAGAACTATTAATCCAACTATAAGTATTATTATAAAAATACAAAACTTTATTTTTGATAAATTTTTTTTCAATTTAAAATCTCCTATACTAAATATTAAGTAATTTAACTTAAACATATAAAATAAATAATGTAAAGATTAAAACAACATATTTCATTTTTGTTTAAAAATTTAAAGATATCCTTAAGGATATCTTTATTTTTTATTAAGGTTTTTATTCAATTCACTTATAAATTCAGGAGTTGTTCCACAACAACCTCCAACTATATTTGCACCACTACTTATTATTTGTTTTATATAATTTAAAAATTCTTCTTTTGTCATATCATATACAAGCTTATCTTCTATAACTTTTGGTTTCCCCCTATTTGGCATTGCTATTATAGGTAATTTAGTAAGATACCTAGCTTCTCTTACAAGTTCTATCATATCCTTAGGACCTGTTGAACAATTAAATCCTAAAGCATCTACTCCTAACTTCTCTAATTCAATAACCATGTCTTTAACTGTATATCCAAAAATCGTTTTTAAATCTTTATTAAACGTCATAGTGACAAATATAGGCTTATTTGTAATATCCTTTGCTGCAATTACAGCAGATTTCATCTCGTCCAAATCCATCATAGTTTCAATCATTATCAAATCTACACCTTGATTTACGCCCACTTTAATCTGCTTTTTAAATATTTCTATTGCATCTTCATATTCTATACTTCCTTTTGGCTTTATAAACTCACCAAGAGGCCCTACATCAAGAGCCACTAAACACTTAGTTCCATTAACAGACTTTTTAGCTATTTCTACTGCACTTTTTACAATTTCATATACAGTAAAAGAACTAGACTTTAATCTTACATCATTAGCTCCAAAAGTATTAGTTAATATTATATCTGCTCCAGCATCAACATACATCTTGTGAATTTTTTCTATTTTATCTTTATTTGTAATATTATAATCTTCTGGATTTTTAATCATTTTAAGTCCAACATCTTGAAGCATAGTTCCCATAGCTCCATCTAAAATTACTACATTTTTATCAAAATTATCTATTATGTTCAAAATATAATCATCTCTCTTAAACTTATTTACATCTATTAAAATATTCATCTTTAAACATTGCCATAACTATTTCATCATAATACTTACCACATCTATATATTTCTTTTTTAAGTACTCCTTCTTCTTCAAATCCTAATTTTTTATAACAATTAATTGCTCTTTCATTAAAAGAAAATACTCCAAGCTTTATTTTCTCCATATTGCATTCTTCAAATATAAATTTAATTAATATAGATAATGCATCATATCCATATCCTTTGCCCCAATAATTTTTATCACCTATCATAATTCCAATAGTACAGTTTCTATTTTTTATATTAACAGCATTTATACTACAACCACCTATAATATTTCCAGTGCTTATTTCCTCTATTGCAAAATCATAAGTTAAACCATTTATTTCTCTATTCTTTTTTATCCATATTTCTTCTTCTCGTTTACTTATAGGAAATGGTATATTTAAGTCTAAAAACTTTTTAACCTCAAAATCATTTACAAAATTTAATACCTTTTCAATATCTTCTTCATTATAAGCTCTAAGTAGAACTTTACTTCCTATATACATTATAATCAGCCCCCAATTGTATTTTAAACTATATTATATATTAATAATTATAAAAACAAAAGCATTACTAAAAAGTAATGCTTTAAACTTCTATGGATGATTATAAAATAATAATATTATCGATAAAAACGAACAGACTATACTTATTCCTACAATAAAATGTACTATTTGAGGTTTTGTAAAACCCTTTTCTTCTAATCTAAAGTGCATTTGACTTCTATCTGCTTGATATACAGGTTTCCCCTCATTAAATCTTTTAAATATTACAAATAAATTATCAAATATCGGCACTGCTAAAGCTAATATAGGTAATAGAAGACTTAATACTGTAGCTTGTTTAAATGCGCCATCTAAGGCTATAATACTTAAAATAAATCCTAAAAAATTTGCTCCAGAATCTCCCATAAAAACCTTCGCTGGATATTTATTGTAAATTAAAAATCCTGCTATTACTCCTGCTAATGCTGCAGATATGCTTGCTGAATATTCTTGAGATAATATTATAGCTGCAATAAAAAATGTAATTGAAGAAACTAATGATATACTTCCTGCAAGTCCATCCATTCCATCTGACCAATTTATCACCGTAGTAACTCCAAATATCCAAGTTATACTTAAAATAAACTGTAAAAAAGTATTTAATTCAATATATACCCCTGTAAAAGGATTAGTAAAACCTTTAAACGCTACACCAGCATTAAAAACTATTATTGCCGCTAATATTTGTATTATAAGTCTAGGTAATATAGGAAATTCCTTTCCTATTGATTTATAATAATCATCTACTAAACCTATAACTAATATAAGAACCGACGCTACAAATATCCATATTCCATGAGCACTATCAAATTCATTAGCTATAAAATAGTAAACTATAAAAAAACCTATAAACATAGTAAGTCCCCCACAAAGTGGTGTTACCTTTTTATGCTTCTTTCTCTTTGTAGGCTTATCCGTAAAACCTATTTTATTAGATAGCTTCATTATTAATGGCATAAGTATAGCTACTATTAAAAATGAAACTATAAATTCTATAAAATAATCCATTTTCCATTCTCCTAACTCTCGTTAGACTATAAAATTTTAATATAACTTTATAATCTAATAAGAATTATACTATTAATATAATTTATTATCAATTGAATTGATCCAATTTTAATTTTGTTGTAATGTTTTCAAAAATAAAACATTACATCTTAAGTACTATAATTATATTAATTGTATTAGTATCTTGACAAATAATTACACCTTAGAATTATTCTAAGGTGTAATAAATAAAGTTATCCTCTTTGCTCTATCATGCTCTTAACCTTCATAAGTCTTGTTAAAGCACTTCTTTCATTTTCATCAAGTTTCATTCTTATGTACTTGATAGTTTCTTGAAGTTGAGGAATTGTCATATATTCAAGAGCATTAACTCTTCTTCTTGTCTTTTCTATTTCATCTGCCATAAGTTGGCATGACTTTTCTACTTCTGCTAATTCTAAAAGCTTTGGTAATATTCCATAAAGCTTTGTTATAGCATCATCAAGTTCTGATGATGTGTTCGCAAATCCATATGGGAAGATACTACCTTCATCTCCTTCAAGCTGTCTTTTAAAGTTCATAACTGGAACATTAAC
>NZ_JAUNLM010000102.1 GCF_030532265.1 Clostridium sp.
AACATGCTCTAATCCCCCACATTTTTTACGCAAAAATTCTTTATTCTTTATAAATATTTCCATATATAAATATGCAATTAATTCTATTCTTATTTATAAATTATTTTAAATATAATAAATTTTAATCGAAACAACTTATAATATTTTATTTTTTTCTCATTAATAATAATAACTTTTTAATTTTCTTTTTACTTATAACAACTTTGTAATTATTAAAATAAGTTTTAAATCAAAAAATTTAATTATTTAACCTATATATCTTTAACTTTTTTATTAATAAAAAAAATCAGCATATATTAAATATACCGATTAAAATTTATTATATTTAAAATAATTTATAAATAAGAATAGAATTAATTGCATATTTATGTATGGAAATATTTATAATGGACGAACAATTTTGCGTAAAAATGTGGGGGATTGGAGTATGTTACATTACGGATTTCTATTAGATATAGCAATTATTTTATTAAGTACAAAATTTTTAGGAATATTAACTAGAAAATTTAGAATGCCGCAGGTAGTTGGTGCATTACTTGCAGGGCTTATACTTGGACCAGCTATGTTTAATACACTTAGAGAAACTGAATTTATTCAACAAATGGCCGAACTTGGAGTTATAGTACTTATGTTTACAGCAGGACTTGAAACAGATATTACTGAACTTAAGAAAACAGGAAAGGTTTCTTTTGTAGTTGCACTATTTGGAGTATTATTTCCACTAGGACTTGTTTTTATAGTATCAAGTATATTTTATGGAGGTAAACTTTTTAACCAAAGTTCAAATGAATTATTACAAAATATATTTATAGCAGTAATATTTACAGCAACATCTGTTAGTATAACTGTTGAAACATTAAAAGAATTAGGGAAAATAAACACTAAAGCTGGAAATACAATACTTGGAGCAGCTCTTATTGATGATGTTTTAGGAGTAATAGGACTTACAATAATTATGAGTATATCAGATTCATCAGTTGTAATATGGAAGGTTTTCTTAAAGATTATATTATTCTTTATTTTCTCTATTTGCATAGGATATATTTTTTATTTAATATTTCAAACACTTATAAAAAGATATCACAAAGATATGAGGAGGTTTGTAATAATCTCTTTTGTATTTTGCTTGATTTTATCATATGCTGCAGAAGAATTTTTTGGAGTTGCAGATATTACAGGAGCTTTTATTGCGGGGCTTATAATATCTAATACTGAAAAAACAAAGTATATTAATTCAAGATTTGATACATTATCATATATGTTATTATCTCCAATATTTTTTGCAAGTATAGGAATAAAGGTTGAGCTTTCAGGAATGTCTAATAAAATAATAGCATTTACTTTAATATTATTTATTGTAGCATTAATAAGTAAAATTATAGGGTGTATGTTAGGAGCAAAACTATTTAGATATAGTAATAAAGAATCATTTCAAGTAGGAGTTGGAATGGTTTCTAGAGGAGAAGTTGCACTTATAGTTGCAAGTAAAGGTATTGGAGCAGGTGTTATAAGTGAAATGATATTAGGACCAATAGTTATAGTAGTAGTTCTTACAACAGTAATTACACCTGTATTATTAAAGTTTGCATTTAAGAATTAATTAAGTAAATAAAAAGCAAGAAAATAAAATTTTATTTTCTTGCTTTTTATTTTATATTTATTATTATTCAGTTTCTGAGAATTGATCTTTACCTACTCCACATAAAGGACAAACCCAATCATCTGGAATATTTTCAAAACTAGTTCCAGGATTAACTCCATTATCTGGATCACCTACAGCTGGATCATAAATATAACCACAAACATCACATATATACTTTTTCATAAAAAACCCTCCTAAAAGCTTATTGCTATTTATATGATAATTATACAACTATTTATTTATAAAATGGATTAAATTTAGATGAACAATATTAATGGTAAATATATATTTAATATATATCTATTAATATAAAATTTTATTAAGTTTATTTCAAAAATAAAGTATTAATAAATAAATAGGAGAAAAAGTTAATATGAAAAAGATAAATAAAAATAATGAAAGAATTTAATAGTGATAATCATTTTCAATTATTGTGATAAGATGATATTATGTGTACATAAAGTATTTTTATAGGAGGTAAATAAATGGCGAAAATGATGGGACCACGTTTTAAGATGTGCAGAAGACTTGGACTTAATGTCATAGGTCATCCAAAGGCAATGAAGCGTGCGAGCAAAGGAACAAGTAGAGCAGATAAAAAGTTATCTGACTACGGCGTAAGGTTATTAGAAAAACAGAGACTTAGAGCTTATTATGGAGTGCTTGAAAAGCAATTTGAAAGATATGTTCAAGAAGCATTTAAAGCAAAAATTCAACCTGGTGATGCTTTGTTATTAAGATTAGAATCAAGACTTGATAATATAGTTTACAGAATGGGTTTTGCAAACTCAATAAGAGCAAGTAGACAAATGGTTAATCACGGTCATTTTTTAGTTAATGGAGAGAAAGTGAATATTCCATCATACAAACTAAATCCTGGAGATATAGTAACTCTTAGAGAGAAATCTCGTAAAGTAGAATTATTTGTTAATACATTTAAAGAAAATGAATTAAATACTTTCCCTTATATAGAGAAAGATATTGAAAATTTCGTTGGTACTTATGTTAGAGAACCAGAGAGAAATGAGTTACCAATAGAAATTAATGAACAATTAATAGTGGAGTTTTATTCTAAATAGTATGAATTAGAATATAGCCTTTAAAGCCTCGTATATTAATACAGTATATTTTGCCATTATGTAAGTACCAAATCTGTGCTGGGATTTGGTACTTATTTTTATGTTTTATAATTTAATTATTTATTTTTATTCTTTTTATTAATAGGTAATTTTATTACGTTTCATATATAAAATAGATAAGTTTTTGTAAAAATTTATATTTTTAAACATAATATGCAACAAATCTAAATAATTACACTGTATAATATAATTAATAAAATTTAATATGAGAGGTGTTTTTTATGGGTATTGAAGAGATTAATCCAGCTTTAGCTAGAGGATTTAAAAATGCTACTTATGATAGTACTACAATGTCAATTAGTGGAACAATAACTAAGATATTGATATTACTTTCTATAGTAACAGGAGCATTTATTTATAGTTGGTTTTATATACCATATAGCGATAGCGTTATTATGTTAGTAGCAATAATAACATTTGCTGTAGCAATATTTACGGTTATATCACCAAAAAGTGCTCAATTTTCCTCTATAATATATGCTGCATTTGAAGGATTATTTTTGGGAAGCATATCAAAGGTTTTTGATAATTTTTATTCGGGTATAATAATACCTGCTATATTAATTACAATTGTTGCTGTAATAGTTACATTGTTTGTATATGGTAAAAAGCCAAGTATTGCAGAGAGAACAGAAAAAAGTGTAAGAATTGCAATTACAACTATTTCAGTAACTTTACTTATGGGAGTTTTGTTAAGTTTTTTTGGGATAGTATTACCTATTTATGAAAACGGTATAATTGGGATAGTGTTTAGTTTAATAGTTGTTTTAATAGCTACAATAAGTTTAATTCAAGATTATGAATTTATATTAAAGGGAGCAGAAGTTGGAGCCCCAAAATATATGGAGTGGTACTCAGCCTTTGGGCTAATGGTAACACTTGTATGGTTATATACTGAGCTTATAAGATTTTTAGGAAAAATTTTTTCAGTTAATGACTAGTATATAATTAAGTAATTATTATATATAAATTACTAAAGGTAAGTTTGTGATAAAACTTACCTTTTATTTTTTACATTGTTAAGATAAAATATAAAGCTTATTAATCTAA
>NZ_JAUNLM010000103.1 GCF_030532265.1 Clostridium sp.
ATTTAATACTTCAACATTACTTATAACTTCTGAATATCTTTCAGGATGAGCAATAATTGGAGTAACTCCTCTTAATTTAAGTTCATACATATAATCAGCAGCTTCTTTTGGAATTTTTCTCATTGGAAATTCAAGTAACATATATTTCCCATCATTGATTGTCCCAATTATTCCTTCTTCAAAATCATCAATAATTTTTTCTGAAAAATATACTTCTTGTCCAACATGAACCTTTATATCAATTCCTTCTGATTCCAAAAGCTTATTGATTTTTGAAACTAAGTCTTTTACTTCATTATAAGTAACTTCAAAACATCCTCTCCTAAAATGTGGAGTAGCTACAATATTTTTAAGCCCTTCTCTTTCTGCTCTTTTTATCATATCAAGAGTCATTTCTATACTTTTTGATCCATCATCAATTCCAGGTAATATATGTGAATGTATATCTATCATATATTGTCCTCCTAGTCAGCGTAGTAATAATAATATTTTCCTGAGCTTCTTTCTCCACCATTTAATACAACACCTAAAATATGTGCATTAACTTTTTCAAGTGATGCCTTTGCTGATGCAACTGAATCTTTTTTAGTTCTTTCTGCTCTTACTACAAGCAAAACCCCATCAACTTTTGTTGAAAGTATTTGAGCATCAGTAACTGCATGAACTGGTGGAGTATCAAGTATTATTAAATCATAATGTTTTTGCAATTCATTAAGTAAATTTTCCATTGCTTTTGAACCTAAAAGCTCTGAAGGGTTTGGTGGAATTTTACCTGATGGTAATACATCAAGATATTCCGTGTGATGAATTACTGCTTTACTAAACTTTGAACTATCAATTACAACATCTGAAAGACCAATATTATTTGATATTCTAAACTTCTTATGAATACTTGGCTTTCTAAGGTCACAATCTATAAGTAATACCTTCTTTTCATCTTGTGAAAAGGCAAGTGCTAAGTTTCCAGCTGTTGTTGATTTTCCTTCTCCTGGTTCTGAACTTGTAACTAATATTTTTTCAATTTCTTTATCAAAAGATGAATATTGAATATTAGTTCTTAAAGTTCTATAACTTTCTGCTGGTATTGATTTTGGTTGTTTTTCAACTATTAACATATTTCCACCTACCTTCTACCTTTCTTTCTCTTTACATCTCTATTATTAGTTTCATCATCAAGCTCTGGTATAACACCAATAACAGGTAAATCTAAGTCTTCTTCTAATTCTTCTTTTGACTTATATGTATTATCCATAAATTCTAAAAGTAATGCTAATCCAACGCTTACCATAAGACCAAGTACAAAAGCTATAAGTATATTAAGTTTTTTATTTGGACTTACTGGCTTTTCTGGAACTTTTACTTTTTCTATAACTTTAACATTTCCATTTGGAATAAGCTGTTTTGATTCTTTTATAAATTCATCTGTAATTCCTTTTACTACACGTGCAACTTCATCTTTATCTGTTCCAGTATAAGATATTTCAAGTATTTGAGTATCAGCTCTTGGAGTAACTTTTAAGCTTTCCTCTACATCATTTATATCTTTAATATCATGACTTACATTTGCTTTCTTTAAGCCTTTTTCTATTAAATCATCAGTTTTTATAACTTCAGCATAAGTTTGAAGTAATTTTTGATACATCATTACATCATTACTATTATATTGTTCTGTTTTACTTTCTTGTTTACCAATAAAAAGCTTTGTTGTAACTTCATATTTTGGTTTTATTACGAAAAAGCTTATAATTCCAGCGATAATTGTAAATGCTAATGTTATACCAATTATCATTTTGTATCTCTTTTTAAGAGCTTCAAAGATTTCACTAATATTAATATTTTCTTCTTTCATTTAAGTTCCCCCGTATTTTTTACATTTCCTTTGAAATTATAACATAAATATGAATTTATTCTTCCTTTTTCCATTAATATTTATCTTTTTTTAACA
Organism: Clostridium sp.; assembly: GCF_030532265.1. Lineage (GTDB taxonomy): Bacteria > Bacillota > Clostridia > Clostridiales > Clostridiaceae > Clostridium. The sequence continues at coordinate 1,946 of NZ_JAUNLM010000103.1, forward strand.
TATTATATATTATAAATTCACATTTTTTTAATACTATTTTGTATTACTTTGTTATTCTACTATATTTTTCTTTAAATGTTAAGAAACTTGTAATTTTTTTAATATATTTTTTCTCCTTTTTTTTACTTTTAAAGGATTATTTTTTTCTTTTTATTAAACTTAATATGTATAATTAACATAAAAATTTGCTTATTTAAACTTAAATTAATAAATTCATATATATTTTATATAATTTATCAAATATTGTTAAATTTTAACTGTATAAAAAAGTCGAAAAGTTTTTACTTAGAAATTTTATTCTATTTGAGTTATAAATACCTTAAATAGATAAGGTTGGATATTACTTTACATCCAACCTTATTTTAAATTATTTTATTTTATTAACTTTCCACAAACTGCAATTCTAGTACTTTTAGTTTCATAACTACAAGTACTTAAAGTTATAATTTTATCATCATTTTTTATATTTAAATTTCTATTATATAAACTTTTTTCTTTGATTTTTTTTATATAATTAAGAAAATCTTCATTTGATGAAAAACTTATTTTTAATTCATCAACATTTGCATCAATTAAATAGCTTGCAAATATCTCATATTTATATTCCTTATTATTGACAGTTAATATTATATATTTATTCTTCTCAAAAAATTGTTTTTCTTTAAAATTAATAAGTGGCTGAAACATAGTTTTATTTTTCATATTATGTCCATAAACAATTATATTTTTATCTTCTTTTATATCATTTTTATAATCAATAAAAATACTTCCAGAACTATTTATATTATTGTTAAAATCATGATTTAAATAATACTCATTATCCGCTCCTTGAACTACTGGATAGTTTATACTTGTACCTTCAACTTGAAGCCACATCTTATAATCCTTATTTATAGCTTTTAGTTTACTATCCAATATTTGATCTTTCTTATTTAATTCATTTTTTATATTTAATAATTCTTTATAAGTGTTCTTTGCTTTTTTATAACTATTTACTTTATTTACTAAAATAAAACTGCATATAATTATTATAATTATCAATATTACACTTATTAATAATTTAAATTTATTTACCAACTTTAAGTACATTCTTCTTTTCATCTTTATCATAGAAGTAATTATCATTTACATATTTATTTGTTATTTTTATTTTTATATCTGTATTCACGTTATTGATTGTAACTTTTGGATTATCAGTTACATTTTCATTATTTACAATTATACTTTGAATTTCATAATTCATTGGAACTATTTCCTTAATATTAAACTCTCCAATATTTAAGAAATCCTGTTTTGCTAAATTTTCATCTGAAACTTTAGCATCTTTATGCTTTAATGTAAAGTTTATTTTTTTACTTTCTCCAGCCTTTAAATTAAATGCGTAACTATTACCATTTCCCTTTAATAATATATTAAAGTTATCATCATTAGGAGCTTTTAAGCCATCTTTATTTATTACTTCTTTTTCTATAGTTATTGAACCTTTTTTATAAGGAATATTAACTTCTGGAACTTGGAATGTTATTTCCTTATCTTGATTATTTTTATCTTTATAATTCATTGTTGCATTTACGTTTGTTTTTATTTTTTCATCCCCTATTCCATAATACTCATCTTTAAGTTTTATTCTAAACTTTATTATTCTTCCTTCTGTTCCAACATCACCAAGATTAAATGATATTTTATTACCATTAATAGTTGGTTGTATATTTAATATTTCATCTTCTTTTCCATCTACTCCTGGTTTTATTACTTGTATATTTGAATCTGGTATTATGTCAAATTCTTTTGTTACTTCATCTGTTATAATAGT
>NZ_JAUNLM010000104.1 GCF_030532265.1 Clostridium sp.
GTTAATCTAATTAAGTAATATCTAGAAAAAATATTTATTGTAAAAAAAAAGGTTTCTTGGAAGGAATAAATTGAATGTTGCATAAATTAAGGAGTATTTATTATAAGAAAATAAAATTAATAATAAGAGAGCACTAAGCTAGTGCTCTTTTAATAATTAAATAATAAACTTATTATAAAATATATAATCAATGTTATATATTTTATTTTGAGTGATATATAATATTTTAGTAAGAATTTTTTATTATAAATTAATAGAAATTTTGAAATTGATTAAATAGTAGTTATAATAAAAATTCTTTTTATAATAATAAATATATAATATTAAAATTTTAAGGGCGATAAATAATAATAATAGAAAGATAGAAAGGACTTTTTTATGAAAGAATTAATTGATTTATATTTTCTATTCATTAAATTAGGTTTTATGAATTTTGGTGGTGGATATACTATATTTCCAATACTTCAAAAGGAAATAATTGAAAAGAGAAAATGGATTACGAGCGAAGAACTTACAGATTATTATGCTATTGGACAATGTACACCTGGGGTAATTGCTGTAAATACTGCTACGTTTATAGGTCACAAGAGAAAAGGAAATTTAGGTGGTATAGTTGCAACTCTTGGTTTTGTAACACCATCAATAATACTTATTTCAATAATAGCAGCTTTTATTGGTAATTTTGCAGATATTCCATTTGTAAAACATGCATTTGCAGGAATACGAGTATGTGTAGCAGTTCTTATATTAAATACAGCTATAAAGTTACTTAAAACTTCTGTAATTGATATAAAAACCCTTATTATATTTTTATTAGTAGCTGGTTTTTCTATATTTACTAATATATCACCATTTTTATTTATAATAATTTCAGGAATAAGTGGAATTGCAATTAAATGGTTTGGAGGTAAAAAGCATGATACTAATTAAAATATTTTTTGAATTTTTTAAAGTAGGTCTTTTTGCTGTTGGTGGTGGAGCAGCCACTATACCATTTCTTTATAATATTTCTGATAGAACCCATTGGTTTACTCATACAGATCTTGCTAATATGATTGCAATATCTCAATCTGTACCAGGAGCAATGGGAATTAATATGGCATCATATGTTGGATTTTCTACAAAGGGAATTACAGGAGCAATTGTTTCAACAATTGGTATTATTGTTCCTTCAATAACAATAATTTTAATTGTAGCAAGAGTATTAAATAAATTTAAAGAAAATGAAACTGTAAAAAGTTGTTTTTATGGATTACGACCAGCAGCAACAGGGTTACTTTTTGCAGCTGGTTTTGAAATAGTAAAAATATCAATATTAACTATAAATAAATTTTTTGAAACAAAAAATATTTTAAATATAATATCTTTTAAAGCATTAATACTTGCTATAATTTTATATTTTTTAATATCTAAATATAAGAAATCACCAATTTTTTATATAATATTATCTGCATTTATAGGAATTATATTTAAATTTTAATATAAATAATAAAAAAGACTATATCTATTATTTAAATTTAGATATAGTCTTTAATTTTATGGATTATTAAATGATATAATAAATTAACAAATAAAATTAAATAATAATGTAATATATTTTATTGTTTATAGTGAAATTTACATTATTTATAATACAATTATATATAGTAATAAGTTATAAATACTTAAATATAAGCAGTTTAAGGAGAGTAGGAATGAGAGTATTAGAGAGACTAGAACCTAAAAAAGTATTTGAATTTTTTGAGGATATAACTAGAATACCACATGATTCTGGTAATGAAAAAGAGATTAGTGATTATCTTGTTAAGTTTGCAATGGATAGAAATCTTGAGGTTATTCAAGATGATGCATTAAATGTAATAATTAAAAAGCCTGCCACAAAAGGGTATGAAAATATACCAGGAGTTATAATACAAGGTCATATGGACATGGTATGTGAAAAGTTAAGTGATATTAAGCATGATTTTAAAAAAGATCCACTACAATTAAGAATTGTTGATGATAAATTTGTTTATGCAACAGAAACTACCTTAGGAGCTGATGACGGTATGGCAATAGCATATGGGTTAGCTATATTAGATTCAGATACTATAGAACATCCATCAATAGAATTTGTAGCAACTACAGAGGAAGAAACAGTTATGGGTGGGGCTAATAATTTAGATACATCAGTACTAAATGGTAAAATTATTTTGAATATAGATGCCGAAGAAGAAGGAGTATTTATATTAGGTTGTGCTGGAGGAATTATGCTTTATCCAGAAATGAATACAGAATTTGAGAATTTTTCAGGAGAAGCTATAAAATTAGAGATTACAGGTCTTAAGGGTGGTCATTCTGGAATGGAAGTTCACAAGCAAAGAGGAAATGCTAATAAGTTAATGGGAAGACTTTTATATAATTTAAATAAAGAAGTTGGTTTTAATATTGTATCAATTAATGGTGGTTCAAAATCTAATGCAATACCTAAAAATTGCAAAGTTATAATTAGTGTTAATAAAGAAAATATAGAAAAAGTTAAAGAACTTTGCTTTAATTTTGAAAAAGATTTAAAGCATGAGTATAAAGTAGAGGAACCAAATATTAAAATTATTATTGGGGATTCAGAAAAATTAAATAAACAGTTAACTAAAAAAATAACAGAAAATTTAATTAAATTCTTAATTTTAATTCCTGATGGGGTTCAATCTATGAGTAAAGATATTCATGGTTTAGTAGAAAGTAGCTTAAATATTGGAATATTAGAACTTTTAGAAGATAAAATTAATTTTGTTGTTGATATAAGAAGTTCAGTTAAAAGTAAAAAGATAGAGATTGTAGACAGGGTTGAAGCTCTTTGTAATGTAATGGGATTGTCTGTAATAAAAAAAGGAGATTATCCAGAATGGGAATATGAAGCAAATTCAAAAATAAAAGATTTAAGCATTAAAACTTATCATGATTTATTTGGTGTTGAAGCAAAAATAACAGCTTTACATGCTGGACTTGAATGTGGAGTATTCAAAGAAAAGATGGGGTCAGATATAGAAATTATAAGCTTAGGTCCAGATATATTTGATGTACATACACCAAATGAACATTTAAAAATAGAATCAGTAGAAAAGTATTATAAATTTTTAATTCAGTTATTAAAAAATATGAAATAATAAATAAACATATTTATATAAATATTTTAAAAGAAAGTGGGTAATGGAATTGAGAAAAAAAGAAAAAAGAATAGCAGAACAAAATATTTTATTGTCAAGAGTTTATGATTTAATTTTAGATACACAAACTAATGAAGATGAACGTATTAAACTAATTGAATTTAAAGATGCAGTTGAAAGTGGAAAAGATTTTGAAAAGCAAACAATGAAGCTATCAGAAGGTCTACGACAATTAGCTGTTTGTAAGTTTAAATATAAAGAAAAACTTAGTTCGGAAGTTAGTAAGCTTTATATGGATATTTCTACAACTGGATTATTTGAAAAGAATTTAGGGATTGGCTTGGCATCAACTAGCTTTTATTTTAAGTAGAGAATTTACTTTATATACTATTACTTTTCATAATTTTTAAAACTAATAAAGAAATATTTAATAATAAACTCTAATTTTTAAAAATTAGAAGTATGTTTAAAATTAGAATTGATTTAAATAAGATGAAAATTAAATTTATT
>NZ_JAUNLM010000105.1 GCF_030532265.1 Clostridium sp.
GATTGTTCCAATGTTAACGTGTGGTTTACTTCTTTCGAATTTTGCTTTTGACATTATAAATTCCTCCTATCACTCTAATAAACCTTGCCTAGTGTTTCTACTTTTTTATATGTTCCTGGAGCTCACGATCGGGATTGAACCGACGACCTCCGCCTTACCAAGGCGACGCTCTGCCGACTGAGCTACGTGAGCACTCATCTATTATGAGTTTTCTTTAATATACCAATTATAAAGTTTACTATCATTTTTTTTGTTTGTCAATAAAAAATAATCACTTTACATCTAAGCATTTTTCTAGTTTTCTCTTAACTCTTTGCAAAGCATTATCTATTGATTTTGCGTGCCTATCTAAATCGCAAGCTATCTCTTGATAAGACTTACCATCTAAGTAAGAATTAAGTACATTAAGTTCTAATCTAGATAGCACTCTTTCCATTTCACTTTCTATTCTTTCTTTTTCCTCTTGACTTATAATAAGTTCCTCAGGATCTGTAATTTTAAATCCAGCCAAAACATCTAATAGCGTTCTTTCTGAATCCTCTTCATAGATTGGCTTATTTAATGATATATAAGTATTCAATGGAATATGTTTTTGTCTTGTAGCTGTTTTTATAGCTGTAATTATCTGCCTTGTTACACATAATTCAGCAAATGCTTTAAACGTTGATAATTTTTCTGGATTAAAGTCTCGTATAGCTTTATAAAGACCAATCATCCCCTCTTGATAAATATCTTCCTTATCAGCACCTATTAAAAAATATGATTTAGCTTTTGATTTTACAAAATTTTCATACTTATTTATTAAGTATTCTTGCGCTTTTATATTTCCATTTTTAGCTTCAATTGCTATTTCTTCATCAAATTTATCTTCAAACTCTAAATACTTAATCATTAATAATCACCATTCTAAACATCTTCCCCTCAAAACCTAGTCCCTATTATACCTGCTATTATACTTAGCAAATTTAATCAAGTCAACATTACTAATGACTTCTACGAATCTTCTCAAGTTTATGAAAAATATCTTCATCAATATTATCACTTAAATTGTTTTTTTGAGATATCATGTTCCTCTCTGCCTTAACCCTAATTTTATCTTCCACATTAACAACCTCATTATAAAATTCTATAGAAGATATTCTTGTTGCTCCTCTTTGAAATATCGTTTGTTGCTCCAGCCAATCTGACGTCACAACGCAAACTTCATATTTTCTACCAATTAAATTTACTTCTTTTTCTATATATGCATCTGCTGTTTCACCATCTTTGGTAAACACTATCGATAAATTTCTATTAACATCTTCCTTGTTTTCTATATTTCCAGCAACTTTATGCCCATCAAATACTAAAACTATTTTACAATCATTATAACTACCATAATTGTGAAGTATATTTATCAATTTATCTCTAGCTCCATCAAAACTTATATTTTTTAAATCTTTTAAATTAGGCCAGCTGTTTAAAACATTATATCCATCTATAAATATAATCTTCACATCTCATCCCTCTTTTTATTTTAATCTACCCTTTAATACTTCATACATCATTATACCACCTGCAACTGATGCATTTAAAGAATTTATTTTTCCAATCATAGGAATTCTAACTAACTTATCACACTTCTTTAATGTTAACTTAGATATTCCTCTTCCTTCACTTCCTATTATTAAAGCACAAGGTCCACTAAAGTCAACTTCATAACTATATTCTCTTCCTTCTATATCTGCACCATATACCCATATTCCTTGTTCTTTTAATTCATCAATTGTATTGTTTATATTAGTAACTTTAGCTATCTTTACATGTTCAACTGCACCAACTGATGATTTATAAACTGTAGGTGTTACACCAACATTTCTTCTTTTTGGAATTATGATACCATGTACTCCACATGTTTCAGCTGTTCTTATTATTGAACCTAGATTATGAGGATCTTCTAATTCATCTAATATTATTATAAAAGGTGCTTCTCCTTTTTTCTTTGCATCATCTAAAATATCCTTAACTTCAAAATATTTATATGGTGTTATTTTAGCTATAACTCCCTGATGAACCATTCCAGCTGACATAGAATCTAACTTTTTCTTATCTGCTTCTTTTATAACTATTTTGTTTTTCTTAGCAAGATTTATTATTTGATTTATAGATCCTTCTCTTGAACCATTTGAAAGATATAGAGCTTCTATTGTTTTATCATTCTTTAAAGCTTCCATAACTGCATTTCTACCAATTATTAAATCTTCTCTTACTTCTTGAACTTGATTATTAACTATCTTCTTTTCTTCTCTTTGCTTTCTTGGCTCTCTTACCTTTTTTGAAAAAGTTTCTTCTTGAAACTTTTCTTCTTTATTTTTATTATATTTTCTTTCATCTCTTCTTCTATTTTGATTACTCTTTTTCATTCTTGTCATATTAATAACTCCTTAACTAATTTTAAGTTACCATAAAAGTTTAATTTTATTATTTACAAATTTCTATACTCTTATTAAATATAAAGTCTAATCTTTTTTCATCATTTATCAAGTACAAATATCCAACTAATGCTTCAAATCCCGTTGCCATTCTATAATCTCTAACATCTGCATTTTTAGGAACGGTTGCTGATTTAGCATTTCTTCCTCTTTTGAATATATACAATTCTTCTTCTGTTAATTCTCCTTCTATGTTATGCATTATATCTGATTGACTCTTAGCCTTAACATAACCTATAGCTTTTTTATGTATTTTGTGAGCTGAAAGCTCTGTGTTATTTGAAAGTATATACCCTCTTATAAAAACTTCATAAACAGCATCACCAACTAAAGCTAACTGTAGGGGATTTAATCTTCTAGCTTCATCTTTACTAAATTCTCTTGTTCTAAAATTTTCTAACATAGTTATTACTCCTTTAAATAAGGGCTGCACTAAACGCACAGCCCTTTTAAATTAGTCTACCTTCTTCCATCTAACTCCTTGTGGAGTATCTTCTAACACAATTCCTCTTGCTTTTAAGTCATCTCTTATCTTATCTGCAAGGGCAAAATCTCTATTTTTTCTAGCTTCTTGTCTTTGTTGTATTAATCCTTCTATTTCTTCTGCTTCATCAGCTAAATCTACCTTAGTTGATTTCTGAAGTATTCCAAGTGGTGCACCAAGTTCTCTTATTAGCGCTAATGCACCTTGAGCTAATTCTTTTGATGACTCTCCATTTATATTTGTATTTATATCTTTTACTAAATCAAATATTGCAGTTATTGCATCTGCAGTGTTGAAATCATCATCCATTTTTTCAATATATTTTTCTCTATATTTATTTAAACTCTCAAGATACTTCTTCTCTTCTTCGTTCATCTTATCTCTTGAAACTTCATCTATAAGATTTTCAAGATTTCCTATTGCATTATAAAGTCTTGCAACTGATGCTTTTGCTGAATCTAAAAGATCAGTGCTGTAATTTAATTGAATTCTATAATGACATGATAACATTAAGAATCTTATTACATCAGCATCATATTCTTTTAATACATCTCTTGCTGTAAAGAAATTATTTAGTGACTTAGACATTTTTTTATTATTTACATTAACATAAGCTGAATGCAACCAATAATGGGCAAATGGCTTTCCTGTTAATGCTTCACTTTG
>NZ_JAUNLM010000028.1 GCF_030532265.1 Clostridium sp.
ATCCTGAGATAGCAGCTATAACTGGCTTGTCTAATTTTTCTAATCTTCTAAATACTTTGTTACCTAAAATACCAAATTCTTTTCCTTGTTCTTCGTTTAAATCTTTCATTTCTGAAATATCAGCACCCGCAACAAAAGATTTTTCTCCAGATCCAGTTAATATAACACAAGTTATGTTGTTATCCTTTTCTAAATCTTCAACAACTGTATTAATATCTTTTAATGTTTCTGAATTTAAAGCATTTAATGCTTTTGGTCTGTTTATAGTTACGATAGCTAAATTTCCTTCTTTTTGAAGAATTACATTCTTTAATTCCATTAATAAAGCCTCCCTTTTTTCACAACCCAATTAATATACATTATTTGAATATTTTTCTAATTTTCACTTTATCAAACATTAAAAACTTGAAATTTTGTAATTATTTTTCAATTGTTTGTTATAATATTAACAAATCTAACTAAAAAATAATTGAAGTCTCTCAACTTCAATTACAATTATAATACTTTGTTAAATTTTTTGCAATATCATTCTAAAATTTTGTGTATTTTTTTACAATTCCTCAAAACCTCTTATTTTATCTAGCTTTAAAGCTATTATTTATTATTCTTATCATGTAATAAATATATTAAAGTTAATAAACTTTCACTTAAATGTACATTTTCAACAGTTATATTTTCTGGAACAATTAAATCTACAGGTGCAAAATTCCATATTCCTTTTACATCACCTTCGACTAAAGTATCACAAACTCTTTGTGCATTAATTTTAGGTACACATATTACTCCAACGTCTATTTTGTTATCTTTTAAAAACCCTTCTAAGTTGTCAATATCCTGTATTTCAACATCTCTTATTCTCATTCCAAGTAATTTAGGATTAGCATCAAATATAGCCTTTAATTTAAAGTTCATTTTACTAAATCTAGTATAGTTGGCTATTGCTTGACCTATATTACCAGCTCCAATTATTACTGCATTATACTCTTTATCCAATCCCAATATAGTACTTATTTGACTTGCTAATTCACGTACATTATATCCATATCCTTGTTGTCCAAAATCACCAAAACAGTTTAAATCTTGACGTATTTGAGAAGCTGTAAAGCCTATTTTTTCTCCTAATTCCTTTGAAGATATTCTGTCTACATCATTTTTTAATAATTCATTTAAATATCTGTGATATTTAGGCAGTCTCTTAATCACAGCCATAGAAATAGATTTCTTTTTTTCCATACGTATCTCCTTATTAATTTTTATATTTGATTAAACATAATTATATAAAACTCTTTAATTGAGAGTTAAATTTTTAACTATCATTATATATATTACCATAATTTAATTAAAATAATCCAATTTTATTATAAAAAATAAAGTTTATATATAAGACGCCCATCTTATATATAAACTTTGCTTGAATAAGATGTAAAGTTTTAAACTCTACAACAGGAAAAATTCCTGTATGCTACCCATCTTGTTTTGCCTGAAAGATTTACCGTAGTAGATTATACTTTTCTTTTCTACCTTTGTCAATGGAATTACTTGTATTTAAAGGATTAGATAGGATATAATATTTTTTAGGCATAATTTATATATAGATACTAAAATATAATTTCTTATTTTTAATAATATTTGTAATTTATAATTTCGTAACACATATTATAATTCATAATATTTTATAAATCAAAGTGTTTAATATTATTTACAAAAAAATATATTTATATAAATTAATAATTAGCGTAAAACTACAATATAAATATCATAACTTTACGCTAATTTTATATTAAACAAAATATATTTTTAAAAGTCTTTTAAATACTTTTAAATTTTATAATCTAAGTGCTCTCATTGAATTTAATACTGCAATTAATGTTACACCTACATCTGCAAATACTGCTTCCCACATATTTGCATCTCCAAGAGTGGCAAGTACTAATACTAATATTTTTACACCTAATGAAAATATTATATTTTGCCATAATATTTTATTAGTCTTTCTTGCTATCTTAATTGAATCCACTAATGTTGAAGGTTCATCTTTCATAAGAACAACATCTGCAGCTTCTATAGCAGCATCTGAACCTATTCCTCCCATAGCTACTCCAACATCTGCTCTTGCAAGTACAGGGGCATCATTTATACCATCTCCAACAAATGCAAGTTTTCCTGTCTTTTTACTCTTTAATATTTCTTCAACTTTTTCAACTTTATTATCTGGTAATAATTCTGAATAATATTCTGTTATTCCTAATTCATTTGAAACTTTATCTGCAACCTTTTTACTATCTCCAGTTAACATAACTATTTTATTTACACCAATTAATTTAAGATTATCTATAGCACTCTTTGCATCATCTTTTATTTGATCTGAAATAATTATATTACCTTTATATTCATTATCTATTGAAACATATACTATAGTTCCTATTTCATTAACCTCTGGAACGTCAATACCATTTAATTTCATAAGCTTTTTATTACCAACTAGTATATTTTTATTGTAAGCTCTAACTATTACACCTTTACCTGAAACTTCTTCTTGTCTTTCAATTACATTATCATCTATATCACTATTACTTGATAATTTATACTCATCAACAATTGATTTAGCTATTGGATGATTAGAAAATTTTTCACAAGTTGCTGCATACTTTAAAAGATCAGATTTTGATATATCTATATTATTTATTTTTGTTACTTTAAATACACCTTTTGTTAAAGTACCTGTTTTATCAAATATAACTGTGTCAACATCTTTAAGTGCTTCTAAATAATTTCCACCTTTAATTAATATTCCTTTTTTTGAAGCTCCACCTATTCCTGCAAATAATCCTAAAGGAACTGACACAACTAACGCACAAGGACAAGAAACAACTAAAAATATTAATGCTCTATATAACCATTCATCAAAACTATCTCCTGTTAATAATGGTGGTATTATAGCTAATGCTACAGCAGAAAATACTACAATCGGAGTATAATACCTAGCAAATTTTGTTATAAACTTTTCTGTTGAAGCTTTTTTACTACTTGCATTTTGAACAAGTTCTAATATTCTTGCTACAGTTGAATCTTCAAATACCTTTGTTACTTTAACTTTTATAGTTCCAGTATTATTTATAGAACCTGCTAAAAGTTCATCCCCTTTTGTTTTGCTTATTGGTACTGATTCACCTGTAAGTGCTGATGAATCTATTAAAGTTTTTCCAGATAATATTATTCCATCAAGAGGAACTCTTTCACCAGGTTTTATAACTATAATATCTCCAATACTCACATCCTCTGGTGATACTTGTACAATTTTATTATCTCTTTCTAAATTAGCATATTCAGCTTTTATATCCATAAGTTCTGATATAGATTTTCTTGATCTATTTACAGCATAACCTTGGAATAATTCTCCTATTTCATAAAAAAGCATAACTGCGACACCTTCAGGATATTGCCCTATTGCTATAGCACCTATTGTTGCTATACTCATTAGAAAGTTTTCATCAAATATTTTACCTCTTATAATATTTTTAAATGCACTTAATAAAACTTCACTTCCTACTAATATATATGAAATTAAAAGTAAAGGTATATTTTCATCAAATATCATTCCAATTACAAAAAATACTATACCAAATATAAGCCTAAAATTTTCTTTTAAAAAAACTATTATTTTATTTTCTTCTTTTTTAGGTATACCCTCTTGTTCACTTTTATTCATTTCATCACTGTGATGATGTTCACTATAAGTGCTATCTGTAGTACAACAAGCATCAGTACAAATAGATGATGAATTTCTAAACTTAGAATTAGATTGATTAATTGAATATTTAACTACTTCAACATGCGGTTCTAAATCTTTAACAACCTTTCTTATCTTATCTATCATATAACTTTCAGTAAAATTCTCATCATATTTTACTATTAATAATTTAAATGAAAAGTTTAAACTTGCTTCTTTCACTTCTGGAAATTCGCTTACTATACTTTCTATTTTACCTGCACAATTTGCACAATCTAAGCCATTTAAAGATAATTTTAATCTTTTACTTTCCATATATGATCCCTCCTTTTATTCATTAACGTGATTTAATCCTTCATTAAATATTCTCATAATATGCTCATCATCTAATGAATAAAAAACTGATTTACCTTCTCTCCTAAACTTAACAAGCCTTGCTGCTTTTAAAGTTCTTAATTGATGTGATACTGCTGATTGAGTCATATTTAAAAGTGTTGCTATATCACAAACACACAACTCCCTTTCATAAAGTGCACATATTATTTTAATTCTTGTTGTATCTCCAAAAACTTTAAAAAGTTCTGCTAAATCATATAAAGTTTCTTCCTTAGGTAGTCTCTCTCTTACATATTCGATTCCGTCTGGATGTGTTATATTAGCTGAACATTTATCTATATAAACTTCTTGCATAAAATTCCCCCTTATATATGAGTGATTGTTCATATGTTCATTATATGATTTTATTTTCAAATATGCAACCATTTTACTAAGAATTATTTTTAAATTTATAATTAACATTTTTATAAATTATATTAATATACTTACATAAAAAAGTTTATGTCACTAAAAAAGGATATAGACTGTATATGTATATTACACATATATAATCTATATCCATATTAATTTTACATTGCTAATTCTCTTCTTTGCTCATTTGCTACTACGGATTCTATAATCATATTAACTACATTAGTACATACATAATATGCAAAGTTTAAGTCATTTTCATAGCTTTCTTCAAATCTATATAGCTCTAAAGTTTCTTCTATAAATTGTTTTACATTGCCTCTATTTAATCTATTATTTTTAATTACATTTATTTCATAATTTTTAGAAACCTTAGAAAGTTCTCTTTCGTATAAAACATGAGGTTTCATTGAATTTTTGAATTCCCATCTTTCATAATGAGGTAAACAATAATAATCAGTTAAGAAGTGACATACAACCCCTAAAACCCCACTAAACTTTCCAACACTACTATCATTCATAATATCTGTTACTGTAAGAGATGATAATCTATCAATCATCTCAAGTATCATATCTATACTTTCATCATAATAATGTTTTTTAAACTTATATCTTGAGGCACAATCTGGTTTTATATTTCCCCATATAAATCTCTTTCTATTTATTAAATGTAATCTATCTTCTCTCATATTATCTAATATATAGTCTGCTATCATTTTATGATTATTCATCATCATTTAAACATCGCTTCCTTTAAAAAAATTATTTATTTATATGCTACTACAAAGCTTAATTAAAATATATATTATTATTTTGGTCTTAATGTTAATAAATATAATATCATTCCAAAAAAGCCCTCATACTTATTGTATAGAAAAGTAATATTAATATTACTAATTTATTATTACAATTCAATTAAAGTTTTTTGAATTTAATACATTTAATTTAAATATTACCACATTATTGAAATTATTCAAATAAAAAAACTACTATTTTACTTAAAAAAGTATTTATAGTAGTTTAATAAAATTATAAATCTTTAATTAAATGCTATCATTATATACTTCAATAGCATTTGTTGTTTTAACCTTTCTTTCAACAGCCTCATTAAACATTTCTTTTATAACTTCAGTATAAACTAAGTCTAACAAAAATATTTGTGGTATTTTTGATGATATTGATCCTGTTTCAAGAATAGTTTCACCAGATACATAAGTAAGCTCATAATCTGCAAGTCTTCTTAAAGGATTATCAGTATCCTCTGTTAATGTAATTATTTTAACCCCATTCTCCTTTGCTTGCTGAACTGTTTTAACTATTTCCTTTGTTACTCCAGAATGAGATACAGCTATTATTGCATCATCACTATTCATAATTGAAGACATTATAACCATTGTATGACTATCTGTTATAGGAGTACTATTAAATCCAATTCTCATAAACTTATAATTTATATCTGTAGCTACAACCCCTGAGTATCCTATTCCTACAAAATAAATTCTTTTAGAATTCATTATTAAATTCTTACATAAATTTATCGTATTTGAATTAATTTTTTCTGTAGTTCCTTCTAATATATCAATGGTTGATTTTAAAAGTTTATTTGCGGTTTCTATAACTCCTTCATCCTTATGAACATGTGAGCTTATAGCACTAGTATTTTTCTTTACAGATAACTCTTTAGCTAAAGTAACCTTAAAATCTTGAAATCCACTAAAGCCCATTTTCTTTGTAAATCTAGTTATAGTTGCTTCTCCAACATTAGATTCACTTGCTATTACTGATATTGATTTATATATAAAATTATCTAAATCTGTTTTTATATATTCAATTAGTGCTTTATCTGACTTTGTCGCTCTAAATTTAGGATTTTCTAATTGACTTAATATTCCCATATTTGATATACCTCTTTTAATATTTATTTCACTTAACACTTATAACAAGTATATCACCATTAGTAATATTATTACATAATATACATAAAATTCACAATTTTATTTTATTAATTTTTTACATAATAATATTATCATAATTAGATATATTAATTATTATAGTTTATTATCGAATATGAGTATAGTTATATAAAGGAACTAAATAATTATATTTAGTTCCTTTATATCATCTTATTTATACATAATTTTTAAAATTATAAACTGCTCCCACCATACCCGCTGTATTTTTAAGCTTAGCAAATTGTATATTAGTATTTTTATAGACTGATTCTATTAAATATTTCTTTAAAGAATTTTCTATTAAAGGTCTTAAAATATCTTCTCTAGCCATAATTCCTCCACCTAAAACTACAACCTCCGGATTAAATAAATATACTACATTAGATATTCCATGTGCTATTATATCAGCAATTTTTTCTATTTCTTCAATACAAATAGCATCACCATTTTCATAACCTTTAACTATTTCTTTTCCATTTAATTTTGAAGAGTCTATTCCTTTTTTCTTAGCTACACTATTTACTAACGCAGTTGTTGATGCAACCTTTTGAATTTCTTCTCCATCAACTATCATATATCCTATCTCTCCTGCTGAATTAGTAAATCCATGAACAACTTTTCCATCTAACACAACTGCACCGCCAATTCCTGTTCCAACAGTTATACATACCATTGACTTTTTACCTTTTCCAGCTCCAAGCCAAAGTTCACCAAGAGCAGCACTGTTAACATCATTTTCAACAGTACAAGGAATTTCAAATTCTTCTTCTAAGATTTTTTTAATTTCAACTCCAATATAATTTGGAATAGTAGGTCCTGCATATAATATTTTACCTTCTTTAGGGCATACCATTCCTGCAGTTGATACACATATACCATCTATATTATAACTTTCTTTAAAGCTATGAATTATCTCTTTGACTTTATCTATTATACTAATGCCACCTTTATAAGCTTCTGTTGGTCTCTCTGAAGATTCTAATATATCACCATTTTCATTTATAATTCCATATTTAATATTAGTTCCTCCAATATCTATTCCGGCAAATAACTTCATAAAAATCACCTCTATAAATTCTCATATAAATTAATTAATTCTTTTATATATTTTTTATTTTTTTCTAAATCTATTTTATATTTAAAGTTAAGTTTTTTATCTCCATAATAATATTTATAAATATTATTAGCTAATTCTTCGCCAAGTTCATTTAAAGCTTCTTGTGAATAATGTACTTCATCAATTAAAAGATTTCTTTCTCTAAATGATAATGATAAGTTTGATGCTACAATTAAATCCTCACATTCTTCTGCAGTAATAATTTGTGTAGCTACAATATTGTGAACTCTTTTATCATCAACACCTTCCCAATATCCTGTAAGGCTTAAAAATACTTTTTCAATACCTACATTCTCCAAATCTTTTACTAATCCTTTTAATTTTTCTCTATAATATAAAGGATCTGCACCATATTTAGCATCACTTTCACCTTGAATCCAAATAGCACTTTGATTATTTATTGTGTAGATTTTTTTTAATTTTTCAATACCAGCCTTATATTTATCTAATGCATTCATTAAATAACTGTATCTATCATGTCCCCAGTTTTTTATCATAGAACCATCTACAGCACTATGTATAAAACATACGTAATTATCTGTTAATTCATTCCACTTAACAGAAAAATTTTGTGCAATAGTTCCATTTCCCCTAGATAACTCTAAAAATTTTCTCATTGGTATAATTTCATCTACTTCAATGTACTCAAAGCATTTACCATTTGGAGTTATTGCATAATTTGTATCTCCCATTCCAAGAGCATTACTTTGTCCTATTAAAAAAAATACATCAATTAAAGGCTTATTCATATCATTCTCTCCTTTTAATTTTAAATAGCTTAATACCCTATAGCACTTTAACGTGCTACAGGGTATATAAAGACCTAAATATTTAAACTTATAATATCACCTTATAAATTGCCTTTTTAACATTGCTTTCTTTTTCATCTGCTTTTAAACAGGTCATATGAATATCCTCTGGATAGCATATTAAAAAGTCATCTTTTTCAAGAACTACTGTAGAATTCTCATCTCCTTCAAATTCAAGGAAATCGTCTTCTTCAACATACTTTTTAAAACTTAAATTATCTTTAAAATTTAAATTTATTCTTTCTTTTCCCTCAAACACTACATGAACATCTATATATTTTTTATGTCCTTCCCAAAATCTCTCTTCTTTATTTTTGGTAGTATAATTAACTCTATTTAAGAAAAGTTTTTTTCCATCAATTTCATGACTACCAGCCTCATAATTTATAACATTATTCTCTTTAGCATGTAATAGTGCTTCCTTAACAAGATTTTCTAAAAATCCATATCTTTCTATATCCTTTAAATTTCCGAATATCATTTCATTTCCTCCTAAATATAAAGAAATTAAATTTAAATTTATGATAAAGCTGCTTCTCTATTTTTTTCTTCTTTATCCTTTTCTTTATAGTAAACTGTAGCTTCTCTTTGAGTTTTTTCATCAACAACTTGTGATTGAGTCATTAATGATACTATCATTCCAACTATTACAGATACACCAATTGAAATAATTGAATATGACCATATACTTACATCAAATCCACCGTATTTACATACTACAACAGCTACTGCTGATGCTATAAATCCAGCATACGCTCCTGCTTTTGTTGCTTTTCTAAAGAATATACCTAATACAAATATTCCTGCTAAAACTCCAAGTACAAGTCCCATAAATCCATTAAACCATTCATAAGCTGATTTAACTCCTCCATTTGCAAGCATAATTGACATACCTATTGAAGCTATACCAACACCAAGTGATATATATTGAGCAAGCTTTGTTTGTTTTTCCATTGACATATCTTTTGATATATATTTTTGAATATCTAAAGTCCAGCTTGTTGCAACTGAGTTTAATCCAGTTGAAAGTGTTGATTGAGCTGCTGCATAAATTGCTGCAAGTACAATACCAGTAATACCAACAGGTAATTGATATGCTATATATGAAGCAAATATTTGATCTTGTTGAGCTGTTTGTAATAATTCAGGATTTTGTTTATAGAATACAAATAATGCTGTTCCAATTAAATAGAATATAGTTGCTACTACTAATGATAAAATTAAGTTTCCATAAGTCATTTTCTTTAATTGTTTTATATCAGTAGTTGTTGTAAACCTTTGCACTATATCTTGACTTGAAATATATGATGAAAAAGTATTTAAACCTCCACCAACAATTAATAGGAATACACTTGTCTTTAATATATTTGGATCGAATATTGGTTCATTTGAAGCTAAGAATTTTCCACCTTCAGTTAATTCTCCCATAACTGCTCCAAAACCACCGTTAATTGTTGAAACTAAGAATATTAATGAAAATATAATACCTGCTATAAGTACACAACCTTGAATAAAATCTGTCCATAATACTGACTTTAATCCACCTGTGTATGAATAAATTATTGCAATAACACCCATTGCAATGATAAGTACATTAACGTTTATTCCTGTAAGATTAGCTAAAACCATTGATGGTAAATACATAATTATTGCCATACGTCCAACTTGATAAATAATAAACATTATAGCACCAAGAATTCTAAGACCTTTATCTTTATATCTTATTTCTAAATATTCATACGCTGTATCAATATCTAATCTACTATAAACTGGTAAGAAATATCTTATTGTAAGTGGTACAGCTACAAACATACCTAATTGAGCAAACCACATTATCCATGTACCTTTATAAGAGTTACCTGCTAAAGATAAAAATGAAATTGGACTTAAAAGAGTTGCAAATATTGAAACTGAAGTAACCCACCAAGGAATTGTTCCATCACCTCTAAAGAATTCCTTTCCTTTCATTTCTTTCTTTGAAAACTTTAATCCAGCAAATAACACAAGTCCTAAATAAACAACTAAAACAACTAAGTCAATCTTTGTAAAACCTTGCATCTCATTTTCTCCCCTTTTGCTTTTTTGACTTCATAACTTAACTAATTAATTAGTTAAGTTATGAAGCTTTATTTTAATTACTAAAAATTAAAAGTATTTCTTATTTATTTCCTTTGCCTTTTCAATCATTTCTTCTGTTGCTTCTTTCATTGGTTGTCTGCAATATCCTGCATCTACACCTTGCTCTTGTAAAATTAATTTAATTGTTTGATATAATCCATTATTTAATATATCTGTAATTAAATCATTAGTTACATGTTGAACTTCTAATGCAGTTTTTATATCACCCTTTTGTGCCGCTTCAAAAATTTGTCTTGCACGAACTCCATTAACATTAAATGTTGAACCTATAGCCCCATCAACTCCTAATACTGTTGCTGGCAACATCATCTCATCAAATCCTGCAAAAATTAATTTATCTGGGAATGCCTTTCTCATACGCTCTAATAAATAGAAGTCTGCTGCTGTGAATTTAACACCTATTATCTTCTCATTTTCAAAAAGCTCTGCAAATTGATCTATTGACATATTTACACCTGTTAAAAATGGTATTGAATATATAATAAGTTTATTATCAACTGAATTTATTATTGTTTCATAATAATGTTTAATTTCCTTGAAATCAAATTTATAATAGAATGGTGTAACTGCTGATATTGCGTCATATCCTAAGTCAGTTGTAAATTTTGCAAGTTCAACTGCTTCCTTTAAATTAACTGAACCTACCTGAGCAATTAATTTAACTTGTCCTTTCACTTCATCCATAGCTATTTCAAATATTCTTTTCTTTTCATCAGTTGAAAGCATAAAGTTTTCACCAGTACTTCCCCCAACATAAAGACCATCAATTTTACATACATCAATATTATGTCTAATTATTTCTCTTAATCCCTTTTCATTTATATTTCCTTCCTTATCGAATGAAACTAATAAAGCTGAATAAATACCTTTCATAATATAAAACCTCCCAATAAAACCTTTTTAAAATTATTTATTTTAAAACATTTGTAAATCTTCTAGTTATTTGTTGCGGTCTTGTTATTGCACCGCCAACTACAGCTGAGTATGCTCCTAAATCAAAAGCTTGTCTCAAATCTTCTGGTGTATTTATTTTCCCTTCACAAATAACAGGAATCTTTACTGTTTTTACCAACTTCTTTAATAATTCAAAGTCTGCTTCATCACTTTGTGTTGAATATGGTGTATATCCAGAAAGTGTTGTTGAAACACAATCAAATCCAAGTTTTTCTGCTTCTACACCTTCTTCTAATGTTGATATATCTGCCATAGCTAATCTATTATTTTCATGTATATAATCTACTAAATCCTTAAGTTTTTCATCATTTGGTCTTCTTCTTCCTGTTGCATCTAATGCTATCATTTCACATTCAGTGGTAAGAAGATCATCGATTTCTTTTTTAGTAGGCGTTATATAAATATCTGAGTCATTATAGTTTACTTTAATTATTCCAATAACAGGTAGCCCTGTTACCTTTTTTATTTCATTAATATCATTAACTCCTTGTGCTCTTATACCTACTGCCCCACCTTCTTTTGCAGCCTTAGCCATTCTTCCCATAATAAACGAACTATGTAAAGGCTCGTCCACTAACGCCTGGCAAGATACTATTAATTTCCCCTTAATTACATCTAACATCTAATCACCTTTTCTGAAAATTTTTTTCTTTTATATTTACATTGTAATCATTTTCTTAATATTTTTCAATAGTTTTTTAAAAAATATTTTCACTTAAAGAAAATATTTTTCAAATTATTGGTTTATAATTTTCATTAATTTACATTTATAAAACAAAAAACGAAGATTCAAATGAGTTAAATATGAATCTTCGCTCTAAAAACAATTATCATCTCTTATATATTTTTGTTTAAGTAAACTGAATCATTATTTATATTAATTAATAAGTTTACTATAAATATTCCTACTAAGAATACAAATAAAAATAATTTCCCCATCTTTTCTTCTCCCATACCCTTAAAATTTTATGTAATTAAATTACATTGTAAAATAATTTTATAATATAAATAATCATTTTTCAAAACATTTTTATTATGTATTTATAAACTTTATATCCATTTTAAATTACATAAATAAAAGAAGGCTTTTATACCTTCTTTTATATTTTATAAATACTTTTTATAATCTTTTTTGCCTTCAAGTTTATTTAAAAGATGTTTTATTTCCTGATCTTTTTCCCTATTCATAACAAGCAATACATCACCTGCATCAACTATCACAATATCTTTTACACCTAATCCTATTATTAAGCTTTTTTTACCAAATACAGAACAATTCTCACATTCTTCTAAATATACATTTTCAGATACTGAATTACTATTTTGTTTCTCTAAAAATCTACTTAAAGCACTAAAACTACCTATATCATCCCATGTAAAATCACACTTTATAACATAAGCTTTTCTAGTTTTTTGCATAACTCCAAAATCTATGGATATACCATCTATAAGCTTATATTGTTCCTTTATTACTTCTTCTTCATTTTCTTCTCCTATATACTTATATATTTCCATTAAAGGCTTATGCATTAATGGAAGATATTTTTCTATTTCCCTTAGTATTACATCAGCCCTAAATATAAACATTCCAGAATTCCACAAATAAGTTCCTTTATATATAAAATCCTTTGCAACTTCCATATTAGGTTTTTCAGTAAATCTAGCTACCTTATATGCTGGTCTATTGCCATTAATTTTATTGCCCATTTCAATATATCCGTAACCAGTTTCTGGTCTTGTTGGATATATCCCTAAGGTTACTATACATCTTCTCCTATTTGCTAATTCAACAGCTTGGGCAAGAGTCTCTATATATTCTTTTTCATTTTCTATATAGTGATCTGATGGTAAAACTATCATTACTGCATCTCTATCTTTTTTTAATAATTTAACTGCTGAAAGTCCTATACATGTAGCAGTTTCTTTATTCATAGGTTCTGTAATAATATTTTCTCTCTTTATACATTTAAGTTCTTCAGCTATCTTTTCTTTATAATCTTGATTTGTAACTACGTAAATATTATTTTTTTCTATTAGAGGAGTTATTCTATCAACAGTATTTTCTAAGAAGCTTTTATCGTTTATTACTTTAAGAAACTGCTTAGGATTCTCTGTTCTTGACAACGGATAAAGTCTACTCCCCTTTCCACCAGCTAAAATAAGCCCGTATATCACACCTTTTCAACTCCATGTAATACTATAGTGTATTCTATGTTATTTTTTATTACTTTGTGCAATAAAACTTTTTCATTGCTATAATACTTAAATTTAACTTTAATCAAACATATTTTTAACATATAAAGGCTATACTTTTCATAATATATATATGGAGGATTTAGCTATGAATTTTTTAAATAACTTTGTAGATATTATTGTTTCTTTAGTAGGTAACTTCGGTTATATGGGAGTATTTATAGCAGTATTTTTAGAATATGCTTGCCTTCCATTACCAAGTGAAGTATTACTTCCTTTTGTAGGATTACTTGCAGCTACTGGAAAAATTTCATTAATTGGTGCTATATTTGTTAGTGTACTTGGAGGAATATTAGGTTCTCTCACTTGTTATGCTATAGGATACTTTGGTGGTTCATTAATAATAGAATCTTTACAAAGAAAATTTCCAAGTTCAAGAAAAAGTATAAGTAAAATAAATCATTTTATAATAAAATATCAAAAATCATCTGTATTTTTAACTCGTTTAGTTCCACTTACAAGAACTTATATATCGCTAGTTGTTGGAACATTAAAATTTAATATTATAACTTTTATTTTATATTCATTAGGTGGAATAATTTTATGGAATACTTTATTGATAGTTATAGGATATTTTCTTGGAGAAAATACACAACTTATTAGTAGAATACTTAAAGACTATAGTTTTATTATAATAGCATTAATTATTATTTTTTGTATATATATCTTATACAAAAAATTTCTGAAGAAAAGAAGAAAGTAAAATTAAATTTAAAAGTAATGATTCTAATAATTTAATCATATGACTTTAAAAATATAAATAATATCAAAATAAAAATCTAAGAATATTATTAAAATATAATAAAATAACTTTTTAATAATTTATTTTAAAAGGAGGTGGTACTCTTTGCTTAAAGAAATATTAAAAATATTAACTTTTATATTAAATAGCTGCTCAGTAATTATTATTGTATGGGGAGTTATTCTAGCTTTTATTGCATTTGTAAAATTAGAATTAAAAACTAATGATAGACTTGATACAGTAAAAAAAATTACAACAATTAAAAATTATTTAGGAACTTACATTTTATTAGGACTTGAAATTTTAATATGTGCAGACATAATTGAATCAATATTAAATCCATCTATTCAAGATATATTAGTATTGGCTTCAATAGTTATTATTAGAACTATTATTTCATACTTCTTAAATAAAGAACTTAAATCTAGCGAAAAATAACTTATTTTTATTTATATATTTAAAATTATAAGTTTATTTATATATTAATTTTTACATACATTTAACAATGAAACTTCTTTCTATATTGTTGACTTTTAAAGTTTTAAGTATTATCCTTAAGTTAATAAATTAATAAGCGTCTTAAAAGGGAGTAGTTTAAAATATAACGTCAACAAACGCGGTATTATTTATACCTGGTGTTATATACCCTAGTGGTTACGAGACTTTTAATATAAATCATAAACTTATGATTTATATTAAAAGTCTCTTTTTTTTGTATTAAATATTATATTTTGAAAGGAGAAATTTTTATGAAACAATTTTTTAACAAGCCAGCTAATGAAGTTTTAAAAAACTTTGGTACTACAACCGAAGGATTAACTGACAATGAAGTTAAGGCTAAAAGAGAAAAATATGGTTATAATGCTTTAAATGAAAAGAAGAAAAAAAGTACAATTCAAGTTTTCTTTGAACAATTTAAAGACTTACTTGTAATAATTCTTATAATTGCAGGTATAGTATCCATGACAACTGGTAATATTGAAAGTACTATAGTAATCTTTGCAGTTATTATTTTAAACTCAATACTTGGAACTATTCAACACATTAAAGCTGAACAATCCTTAAATAGTTTAAAAGCTCTATCTGCTCCTACTGCTAAGGTAATTAGAAATGGAATTAAAACTGAAATTCCTTCAAAAGATATAGTTCCTGGTGATATTTTAATACTAGAAGCTGGGGACTTAGTTGTTGCTGATGGTAGAATTATTGAAAATTATTCACTCCAAGTTAATGAAAGTGCCTTAACTGGTGAATCAGAAAGTGTTACAAAAACTTCTGATTGCATAAATAAGGACGAGCTTGCTTTAGGTGATCAAAAAAATATGGTTTTCTCTAGTTCATTAGTTACTTATGGACGTGCTTTAGTAATTGTTACTGCCACTGGAATGAATTCTGAACTTGGTAAAATTGCTACACTTATGGAACAAACTCAAGAAAAGAAAACACCTTTACAAATTAGCTTAGATGACTTTTCAAAAAAATTAGCAATAATAATACTTATTATTTGTGCAGTAGTATTTTGTTTAAGCGTTTATAGAAATACACCAATACTTGATTCATTAATGTTTGCTGTCGCTCTTGCAGTTGCTGCTATTCCAGAAGCTTTAAGTTCAATAGTAACAATTGTACTAGCTATAGGTACTCAAAAAATGGCAAAAGAAAATGCAATAATTAAATCACTTAAAGCTGTTGAAGGTTTAGGTTCTGTTTCAATTATCTGCTCAGATAAAACTGGTACTTTAACACAAAATAAAATGACTACAAAACAAATATACGTTGATGAAAAACTTATTCCTTCTGAAAAACTTGATTTATCAAATGAAGTAGAACAATATCTTTTAAATGGTGCTATTTTGTGTAATGATTCAACATGTATAGATGGCCAAGAGCTAGGCGATCCAACTGAAGTTGCTTTAGTAAATCTTGCTCACTTATATAACTTAAAAGAAACTGATATAAGATCTGAATTTGAAAGGTTAAAAGAATTACCTTTTGATTCAGATAGGAAACTTATGAGTACTGTTCATGAGATTAGTGGTAATACTATAATGTTCACTAAAGGTGCTGTCGATGTACTTTTAAATAGAATTACTTCCATTAAAACTTCTAAGGGAATAAAACCTATTACAGAAAAAGATAAGCAAAATATAATAGATACTAATATGGAACTTTCACAAAACGGATTAAGAGTTTTAGCTTTTGCTTACAGAGAACTTCCTGAAGTTCGCGATTTAACTTTAGATGATGAAAAAAACTATACATTCTTAGGATTAATATCAATGATTGATCCTCCAAGAATAGAATCTGCCGAAGCTGTAAAAGACTGCTTAACTGCTGGTATAAAACCAATTATGATTACAGGAGATCATAAGATTACTGCTTCTGCAATTGCAAAACAAATTGGTATATTACAAGATGGTGATATGGCTATAACAGGACTTGAACTTGATAAAATGGATGATGAAGAATTATCAAGAAAACTTGATCATATATCTGTTTATGCTAGAGTTTCACCAGAGCATAAAATTAGAATAGTTAATGCTTGGCAAAATAAAGGTAATATAGTAGCTATGACTGGTGATGGAGTTAATGATGCTCCTGCACTTAAACAAGCTGACATAGGTATTGCAATGGGGATTACTGGAACTGAGGTATCAAAAGATGCAGCATCTATGATACTTACTGATGATAACTTTGCAACTATAATTAAAGCTGTTACAAACGGAAGAAATGTTTATGCAAACATAAAAAACTCAATTAAGTTCTTATTATCTGGTAATACTTCTGGTATACTAGCTGTACTTTATGCATCAATAATGGCACTTCCTGTACCATTTATGCCAGTTCATTTATTGTTTATTAATCTTTTAACAGATAGTTTGCCAGCTATTGCAATTGGTGTAGAAAACCCAACTAAAGATCTTTTAAAAGAAAAACCAAGAAATAGTAAAGAATCCATATTAAATAAAAGTTTTATTACTGACATAGTAATAGAAGGTTTAATTATAGCAATATTTACTATAATTTCATTCCATATTGGACTTGAATCTAGTGCCGCTATTGGTGCTACAATGGCATTCTCTACATTATGCTTGGCTAGATTATTTCATGGATTTAACTGTCGTAGTAAATCTTCAATATTTAAACTTGGTTTAACTACTAATAAATATAGCATATATGCTTTTTTAACAGGTGCTATTCTTCTAAACTTAGTTTTATTTGTTAAACCACTACAAAAGTTATTTGAAATAGCTCCACTTAATGTAACTCAAATAGGGCTTATTTATCTTTTAGCTTTCTTACCTACAGTTATAATACAAGGTATTAAAGTATTTAAAGAATCCTTTACAAAACAAGATTCTAAAGAAGATAGCAAAGAAGCTACCATATAAAAAAACTCCAACCAATTTTAGGTTGGAGTTTTTTTTATTTCATTAACTTCTTAACAAGCTTTAATTTATTCTTAAATGGTGCAAATCTAAATGGTAATTCAATAAATGTACCTCTATGGACTACTGATTTTCTATGAGTAAAAGTTTCAAAACTTGCTTTACCATGATACTCTCCAATACCACTATTACCAACTCCTCCAAAAGGAATATATGTTGACGCCACTTGTATTACAGTATCATTTATTGTTGCACCACCAGATGTTGTACTCTTAATTACATAGTTTATTTTATTTTTATCTTCTGAAAAATAATAAAGTGATAATGGCTTTTCTCTATTATTTATAAAATCTATAACATAACTTAAATCATTAAATTCAAGTATAGGAAAAATAGGTCCAAATATTTCATTAGACATTACTTTGCTATTTTCATTAATATTAGTCAATATGGTAGGTTCAATAAATCTCTCTTCTATATTAAAATTTCCACCATAATATATATTACCTTCATTTAAATATGAAGTTAATCTAATGACATCATCTTTTGTTATTATCTTTGGATATTCTTCATTATTTTTTATATTTTCTCCATATTGTTTTTTTATTTCATGAACTAATAATTTTAAAAATTCATTTTTTATATCTTTATGTACAAATAAATAATCTGGTGCTACACAAGTTTGCCCTGCATTTAAAAGTTTTCCCCAAACTATTCTTTTTGCACTTAATTTTAAATTTGCATCTTTATCTATAATACATGGGCTTTTCCCACCAAGTTCTAATGTTACTGGTGTTAAATTTTTAGCCGCTGCTTCCATTACAATTTTACCAACTGTAACACTACCAGTAAAAAATATATAATCAAATCTAAGCGATAATAATTCTGATACGGCTTCTTTTCCCACTTCTGGTGCAACAACTTTTATATATCCTTCATCAAAATTATTATTTATAATTTCTTCTAAAAGTATTGATGTATGCTTTGATCTTTCTGATGGTTTTATAACAGAACAATTTCCACCAGCAATTGACCCTATTAAAGGAGCAATTGTTAATTGAAATGGATAATTAAAAGGACCTATTATTAAAGAAACTCCATAAGGTTCTTTATAAACATATGCCTTGCTTGGAAAATATACTATTGAACTTCTTTTTCGTTCCCTTCTACTCCATTTCCTTAACCCTTTTATCATAGTATTTATTTCTTCATATACTATGCCAAGCTCTGTAGAATATCCTTCAAAATAACATTTATTTAAATCCTTTTTCAAAGATTCTAATATTTTATCTTCATTATTTTTTAAGATTGATTTTAATTTTTTTAAATTATGTATTCTAAAATCAATATCCAAAGTTTTTTTGCTTCTATAAAACTCCTTTTGCTTTATTAAAACCTTCTCTAATTCCCCCATCCTATTTCACCTCTATTTCTTTACTTTATTTAATTTTATCATATATAAAGTTACCATCAAATTTTTGTATAGGTATATTAAACTCTGGAATTCCTGAAGCATATGGTGCTATTTCATATTGTCCATAATATATAACTAAATTATCTCCTCTTATAAAAAATTTAACATCATCATTTATCCCATTAAAACCTTCTGAACCTTCAAAATATTTATCTTTATTCAAATCTATTTGTCTATTAATTTCTTTGTCTATAAACAACTTATAATCATATCCATCTTTAAATAAATCTTTTATTTTTAATTTTTCTCCCTTTTCAATATCTACAGTATATGCATTTCTAGTTGTTATGCCATGTGCTCCTCCTGTAAATTGATAATAATCTATATAGAAACTCATTAAACTCTCTTTCTCTAAAGTTATAAAAAATTGTGAAATTAATTGATATTGCATGTTGCATATATATCCTGCCTTTTTATAATCATTCAATATTCCCTTTACATCATTAATCCAATCATCAGTCCATCCTTTTATTTCATTATTTATTAACTTTAACGAATTGGGAACTAATTGTGGATAACTTACATTAATTTCTATACACTTATTATTCTCTTTTATATTTTTTTCAATAATAAATTTATTTTTATTTAACTTATTAGTATACCCAAAACAAGTTATCCACATACCCTGTGCAAAGTTTGTGATAAAAAAAATTATGAATATTAGCATTGAAATCTTTATCATACTTAGTTTTCTCATATAAATACTCCTTTTTTCTACATAATATACTTTAAAATTCAACTTTTTATTAGTATTCTTCAAATTTCAATAAATTATCTACAGCTATATCAACAACTTTATCACAAGTTATCCACAACCTTTTGTGGACAATGTTAGTAATATTTTGAATTTATATAAATATTTTATTATTAATAAAACTTAAATATATAATAAAAAGAAGTAGATTTATAAATCTACTTCTTTTGTCTTCTTAGATTTTTGTATTAAATTATTTATTCCTTGAAGTTCTTTTTTAGTTAAGTCTCTCCATTCACCAATTTTAAGATCATCTAAATTTACATTCATAATCCTAATTCTTTTAAGCTTAACAACATTATATCCTAATGCTTCACTCATTCTTCTTATCTGTCTATTCATACCTTGAGTTAAAATAATTCTAAATGTTTTCTCTCCTTCTTTTTTAACAAAACATTTTTTAGTAATAGTTCCAAGTATTTTTACACCATTACTCATTTTATGAATGAATTCATCAGTTATAGGTTTATCAACAGTTACTATATATTCCTTTTCATGATTATTTCCAGCTCTCAATATTTTATTTACTATATCACCATCATTAGTTAACATTATTAATCCTTGTGAATCTTTATCTAACCTTCCTATTGGAAAGATTCTTTTTTTATGATTTACAAAGTCAACAATATTTCCTTTTACCTTTTTTTCAGTAGTACATGTTATTCCAACTGGCTTATTTAATATTATATAAACCAATTCTTCTTCTTTTGAAATTATTCTACCATTAACTCTAACAACCTGCCCTTTAGAAACCTTAAGTCCCATTTCTGCTACTTTACCATCAACAGTAACTTTTCCAAGTTCTATAAGTTTATCCGCTTCTCTCCTTGAACATATACCCGTTTCACTTATATATTTGTTTAGTCGAACTTCTTCACTTCTATCTAAGTGTTTTATAACATCTTTAGTATTTTCTTTTATAGTATTCTTTCTTTTAGATTTATTTATAGAAGCATTATTTCTAATCTTTTTATTTTTATTTAAATTATTATTTTTTCTTGTACTATTATTGTTGTTAGTTTTTTTAATTTTCATTTTTATCTTCCTTTATTTTTGCTTGATGATTGTATAAACTTCTTTCATTTCCAACATTGTTTATAGTTAAATCTATTTTATTTTTAACTACATAACTTCTTGTATTTTCTAATGCTCCATATTTTATAGGTTCTCCTGTTACAGTAATTAAAACACCTTTCTCTGGCAACATACCATTTTCTTTTGCATATTTTAAAATACCTTCTAATGTATTATCTAGCTTTGCATGATTTAAATCTAAATTTTTAATCATATTCTCACCTTTATCTGTTGGGGAATACGCTTCTATCACATTATTAAAACAATTAAGCTCTAGTTTAACTTTAGATGTAGTATTTATAAGAATAGTTCTATCTACAGTATTATATTTATAAGTAAAAAATACTGCCCCTACCGTAATAAATATTAAAGCAACAATAATAAATGGTTTAAAATCTCTCATTCTTTTTGTTGGTTCAGAATTAATTTCTTCTCCAATATTTATCCCATCTTCTTTATGAACCTTACAAACCCTTCCTGTACTAGTTAGTATAAGAACACCATTTTTTAATATTTTTAAAACTATTCCTCTTTCTGTCTTTGTTTTATCTTCTTTATTATTTTCATTATTATTTATTTCTATAATTTCTTCTTTATTTTCGTTTCCATCTTTTTTTTCTATTATGAGCTTCTCAATTATTATTTTTTTATTCTTTCTATTTTTTCTTTCCTTAAGAGAAACCACATTTTTATTCTTATCTTCTTCTTTAACTTCTTCAATTGATAAATAGTCTTGTAAATATTTATAATTAGGATTTGAAAAAATAATAGTATAAGCTATTATATAATCGCTCCATTCCATTAATTTTTTCTTATGTCTTTTTACCTTTTTAGATAACATATTAAACGGTATTTTTTTATGACTATTTATATATTCTAAAATCTCAACTTGCCCCACTATAAAAAAAGCAATATTTAATATTAAATTTAATTCATTTTCACTTGGTACATAAGTAAATAAATCCTTAATTAAAATATTATAAGAAAAAAGTTCTTCTTCAAATTTTAATATTTCTTCTTTTCTATGTTCGTTTACATTATTACTTATTTCTACTAAATTTGGAGTAGTTGAGAATTTATATTTATTCTTATCAAATATATCCAAATTACAATTCTCCCCTTTTAAAAATATTTTTTGTAGTTTTTTATCATTTTCTATCTTAATTATACATAAATACATTCTGATTTTAAATGAATTTAAAAATTTATATTATAATCATAATATTTTATAATATATTATAAGATAAAAGGTTTATATATGTTAAAAATACATTATTTATATATTTTTTAAGCATAAAAATTATAAAACTTCTTTACTTCTTTATACTATCCTTTTATGCTAAACTTATAAAAGAAATATCAAAGAGGTGATTATATATGCGTATAGGCTTAGGTTATGATGTACACCGTTTAGTAGAAAATAGAGATTTAATACTTGGTGGAGTAAATATTCCTTATGAACTTGGATTACTTGGGCATTCTGATGCAGATGTATTAGTTCATGCTATAATGGATTCTCTACTTGGAGCAACAGCTCTTGGTGATATAGGTACACATTTTCCAGATAACGATCCAAAATACAAAGGAATCTCTAGCATAAAATTATTATCAGAAGTAGGGAAACTTTTAGATAGAAACGGGTATGAAATAACTAATATCGATTCAACAATAATTGCTCAAAAACCTAAAATGGCACCACATATAGAAGAAATGAGAAAAAACATAGCCAAAGCTTTAAATATTGATTTTGATATGATTAATATAAAAGCTACAACTGAAGAAGGTTTAGGTTTTACTGGTGAGGGACTTGGAATATCATCACAAAGTATATGCTTAGTTACTTTAAAATAATTAAAAGAACACTATTTTAAAATAGTGTTCTTTCTTTATAAATATTTTTATATAAATAATTTATAAACTATCAACAAAATTTAAATTTTCTTTTTCAATATTAGCTTCTTTATTTCTTGCCCAATATATAAATATTGCAATTACAGCTGATATTCCCATAAGATATGGATAATATAAATACCCCATTATCTGAAATGCAGATACTCCAGCAAGTGATGATGCTGATATAAGTTGTGCTCCATATGGGATTATTCCTTGGAATACACATGAAAACATATCCATAATTCCTGCAATTCTCTTTGGCTCTAAGTCAAATTCATCTGATATATTTTTAGCTATAGGTCCAACTGTTACTATTGCAATAGTATTATTTGCTGTACATATATCAACCAAACTCGTAAGAGCTGCTATTCCAAACTCCGCTCCTCTTCTTGTCTTGAATTTTTTCATTCCTTTGTTAAGTATATACTCTATACCACCATTGTATTCAATAAGAGCTATCATTCCTGATATTAATAAAGAAATTATTATAAGCTCGCTCATCCCACTAATACCAGTAGCTAAATTTTGAAATAATCCAATTATATCAAAACTTGAAGTAAGTATACCTATAACACCGGCTAATATTATACCTGATGATAAAACAAAGATAACATTAACACCTAAAAGAGCTGCTACTAAAACACCTATATAAGGAACTATTTTTATAATGCTATATTCATAAGTTCCTAAACTAAATCCTTGTGTTCCTCTTGTTATAAAAGCAAAAATAATTGCTGTAATTATAGCTGCTGGAAGAACTATCTTAAAATTCATTCTAAACTTATCTCTCATATCACAACCTTGAGTTCTTGTTGCTGCAATTGTTGTATCAGATATTATTGATAAATTGTCCCCAAACATAGCTCCACTTACTACTGCGCCAACCACTAAAGCAACCGCAATTCCAGTTTTCTCAGATATACCAAGTGCTATTGGTACTAATGCAACTATAGTTCCCATTGAAGTCCCTACAGAAAGAGCTATAAAGCAAGCTACTATAAATATACCTGAAATTAACAGATTTGGAGGTAATACAGAAAGTCCTAAATTTACTGTTGATTCAACTGCACCCATAGCTTTCGCAACACTTGCAAAAGCTCCTGCTAATATAAATATTAAAATCATTAAAATTATATTAGGATTACCTGCTCCCTTACAAAAAATATGTAATCTTTCCTCAAAACTAATTTTATTATTCATAATCAAAGCCGTAACTGCTGCAATTAGAAATGGAATTATTACAGATACAGCATAAAAATCTTTTGCTATTAAAGATATTGAAACATATGAAACTATAAATACTAATAATGGCATTAATGCCAATACACTACCTGTTTTATTATTTTTCACTTTAAAATCCCCCTTTAATTTTAATAAAAAAAGCTTCTGATAGAAATCAGAAGCTTTATAAACTCTATATAAACACCACTTATCTATCAGTATTTAACTGCTGGAATTAGCACCACACCAAATAATTTATCGTATGACAAATTTACAATGCAAAATTAATTACATTGAAAAATTATAGTCTTCCCTATATTATTTAGTAGGTTGCTGGGTTTCACAGGGCCAGTCCCTCCACCACTCTTGATAAGACTTTATTTAATTTTTAATTTATTGTAACAAGTACTAACCATTAATGTCAATATATTTTTATTTTCATAAATCCCTATTTATACCTTTAATCAAATAAAATATAGGATAAAATTTAAGTTTTATCCTATACTTTTTTATTTATAATACCTCAGTTAGTTTATCTAGTATTACCTTTCTAAATACATTAGCTGCTTCTTTATCATGAGAAATTTTATGTGATATCTCAACAAAATCTTCTGTTGAAATTCCAATAGTATTTTTAAACTCTTCACATTTTCCAGTCATAATTACTGAATCTTTTATAAAATCTGCTAAATCTGAAGCTCTTTTAAATACTTTTATATACAAAAATTTGCTGTTATCTCCAAGCCAAGCTTTATTGAACTTTCTTGTAAAAGTTTTAAGTTCATTTAAAATTTCATCTTCTGGCTTATCCCACATATAACTTAATTCATCATACTGTTCTTTCATAATTTCTTTTTCTTTTTTTGTGATTTTACCTTTAGAATATAAGTTATTAATTAATTCTTTTGTTGGTGAAACTGGTACTTTCATAATTAATTTTTCTGTACCATTTGCCCAATTATAAAAGGCTTTTTGCATAAATGAATGTTGGAGATAACCTAAAAGGGCTCTGGAATTTGGGAAGTATGAATACAAACTCTCTATCCCATTTTTATTTGAGAAAATCAAAGCATGTATATATACAGACTTTGAATTAGGCATTTCATGTGTGAATGCATGCCCTCTCACAGCATTGCAATCATTTACATTTTTGCCCCAAAAACTGAATGAATTGTAATTATCCTTCATAAATATCACCTTTCCTCATAAATCTCAATATAATATACTATAAAGTATATGTTATAAAATACACCCTATATAGTATATTATACTACTTTTTATTGTTTCTATTCTTGATTTTTATAAATATTTATATTAATATTCTGTAAATAACATAAAACTTTAAGGAGGTTAATCATTTGTATTTTTGTGAAATATGCAATAAAAAAGCCGATATCCACCATATAGTTCATAGAAGTGAGGGAGGATTTGATATAGAGCTAAATTATATGTATCTATGTCCTGAACATCATCGTGGAAAAAAAGGGCCCCATCATTGTCTAAAAACAGATATATTTTATAAAATTAATTTTCAAAAAAAATTATACAAGCTATTACCAAAAAGATTTTATTCATTTAAAGAACTTTGTATAATATTAAATGCATCAACTAATATAATTAAGCGTTTGACAAAAGACTTAAAATTATACAAAGAAGGCTATAAAAAAGAGGAAATTATTTTTATATTGATGGGAAAAGCATATTATTCTGAAGAATTATTGCAAAATATAGAAATCGAAGAACTTTGTGAAAGCATTTATTGACATCTTAAAATTGTATGATTATAATTAAGATAAATTATTTTATATAAATTTATATTAAACGCATTGATGAGAAGAGTAAGTTAACCCCTTATATTAAGAGAGAAAACACATTAGCTGTAAGTGTTTTTATATAAGCTTAGCTGAAGACTACCTCGGAGTGGCTCTAATCCAGCCCGTAATTGTCACGTTACGACATATTAAAGTGACTCTTTATTTTTAAGAGTAACTAGAGTGGAACCACGGATATTATACTTCGTCTCTAAATTTTGAGACGAAGTTTTTTTATTTAGTAATTAAATTTAAGTTTAAAATAAATTTCAGAAAGGAGTTTTTTAAAATGGTTAAAATCACTTTAAAAGATGGATCAATTAAAGAATTTGAAAATGGTGTATCAGTATTAGAAGTAGCAAAAAATATTAGCGAAGGTCTTGCTAGAAACACATTTTGTGCTAAAATTGATGGAAAAGTTGTTGACTTACGTCAAACAATAAATGAAGATTGCGAGCTTGAACTTTGCACATTTGACTCACAAGAAGGAAAAGATGCTTTAAGACATACAGCTTCTCATGTATTAGCTTATGCTGTAAAAAGATTATTCCCAAATACAAAAATCGCTATAGGACCAGCAATAGAAAATGGTTTTTATTATGATTTTGATAAAGAAGGTGCCTTCTCAACAGAAGATTTAGCTAAAATCGAAGCTGAAATGAAAAAAATAATTAAAGAAAACCCTGAAATAGAAAGATTTGAACTTCCAAGAAATGAAGCTTTAGAACTTATGAAGGATGAACCTT
>NZ_JAUNLM010000106.1 GCF_030532265.1 Clostridium sp.
CATTTTGTGGGGTTTATTTAAACTCTATAGCGTTTGCTAATAGAGTGGTATGGGCAAATTTATTTTATTTATTTGTTAATATAATTATAACTAAAATAAAAAAATAAATCAAATAAAAAGATATATTTTTACTGTTTGTTAATATATAGTTTAAAATGTATTTAAAAATAGAAAATTGTATTTATTAATAAAGTTATAAATAAGTTATTATTTATTATTATGATAGCTTATTTATGATAAAATGTAGTTTATTAATTAAATGAAGGAGTAGAAAATTTATGTTAAAAATAGAGAAAAAAACACATTTAAAAGATACACCAGAATATGAAGGGTATACAGAAAATATAGCTAAGCTTACAAAGAAAGAACAAAGTGAATTAGGAATAAGACAGTGTAATTGTAAATGCAAAAATAAAAATAAATAAAAATAAGAAAAATTTTATTATTTGATAAGATTTATATTATATAATAAATATCAATAGTTAATAAAATTAGGAGGGAATATTTTGGCGAAACCAAGTATTTTTAGTAAAGATTACGAAAGAAAAATGAAAAAAAGAAAAATAAAAATAACTATAGGCGTTATTTTAGCGGCCATAATAACAGGTATACTAATTTATAAGCTTAAAATAGAAGATATGGATTTTTCAAATGTAAGGTCAAAATTACAAGCGTGGGTTGATAGTGATAGTAAAAACAACAATAATAAGCCTGAAACGCCAAAAGAAATAGTTGAGGAAGCTCCTCCAAAGCAAGAAGAAGTTAAAGAAGAAGCTCCAAAGAAAAAAGAACTTGAAGTAAAGCTTAGTAAAAATGATACTATAAAATGTGAATACGAAGAAAAAGATAATAAAAAAGAATTTATAAGAATAGAAGATAAAAAGGGAATAAGCTATGATATATCTCCTGATAAACAAATGATTTTAGTTTTAGATAAAGATCAAAATTTGAAAATAATTGATATAGATGGCAAAATTAAAGATATAACAAGAAAAGAATATATTTCAACTAAACGAGAAAAATATTCAAAAGATGTTATGTTAAATAAATATAAGGGTTATATATGGCATTCACAAGCTAAATTTATAGATAATGAAAATATCGCTTATGTAAGTAACTTACCTTACTTTGGAAGTGCAGCAAAGAAACAATATATTTGGATATATAATTTGAAAAATGAAACTCAAAAAATTGTACCAAAGTCTGGTGGTAAAAATATAGAGTTTGGAAAAGTTGTAGATAAAAAAGGAATGGAAGTTAAAATTGACAAAACTGAATATATATTAAACAATAAGGGAAGTATTTTAATTGATAATACTTCAAAATAACTATATATAACAAATGGTTTGATAATAAGTAGAAATTTATGTTATAATAACCTAGTTAATAAATGTGATTAAAGAACTATTTTAGGAGGAAGAGCAAATGGAAGCTAAAATGGAAAAGATAGAAGCTAATGTTGTTAAATTTGAAGTAAAAGTAGAGGCAGAAAAATTTACTGCCGCTTTAAATAAAGCATACAACAAAAATAAAAATAGATTCAGTGTACCTGGATTCAGAAAAGGTAAAGTGCCAATGGCAATGGTTAAGAAGCACTACGGAATAGAAGTACTTTTTGAAGATGCTATAAACACTGTAATAAATGAAACATATCCAAAATTAATAGAAGAAAACAACTTAAGACCAGTTGATTTCCCAAAAGTAGATGTTTTAGAAGTTGGAGAAGGTAAAGATTTAGTTTATACTGCTGAAGTTACTTTATATCCAGAAATCGAACTTGGAGAATACAAAGGATTAAATGTAGAAAAGAAAGAAGTTGTTGTTGAAGATTCAGAAATTGAAGCACAATTAAAAAATATGCAACAACAAAATGCTAGAATAGAAACTAAAGAAGATGGAGCTATCGAAAAAGGTGATATAGCTGTTATAGATTTTAAAGGATTTATAGATGGAGTTGCTTTTGAAGGTGGAGAAGGACATGATTATTCATTAGAAATTGGATCAGGTTCATTCATAGATAACTTTGAAGATCAATTAATTGGATTAAGTGTTGAAGAAGAAAAAGAAGTTAAAGTTACTTTCCCAGAAAACTACGGAAGAGAAGAATTAAATGGTAAAGAAGCTACTTTTGAAGTTAAAGTAAAAGAAATAAAAGTTAAAGAATTACCAAAGTTAGATGATGAATTTGCTAAAGAAGTATCAGAGTTTAATACTTTAGATGAATTAAAAGCAGATATCAAAGGAAAAATTGAAGAAACTAAGAAAGCTTCATTAGAAAGAGAATACGAAGATGCTTTAATAACAGCTGTTATTGAAAATTCAAAAATGGAAGTTCCAGAAGTAATGGTAGAAAAAGAAATAGATAACATGGTTAGAGATCTTGAAAATAGATTAAAATACCAAGGATTATCATTAGAGCAATACATGCAATTCACTGGAAGCACTGAAGAAAAAATGAGAGCTTATATGAAAGAAAATGCAGATAAGAAAGTTAAAGCTGACTTAGTTTTAGAAGCAATAGCTAAAGCTGAAAAAATAGAAGCTACAGAAGAAGAAGTTAAAGAAAAAGCTACTGAAATAGCTAAAATGTATGCAGGAGATGAAGCTGAAAAAATGGCTGAAATGTTAATGCAAACTCAAAAAGCTATGATAGAAAGAGATATCGTTATTGCAAAAACAATAAAGTTATTAGAAGATAACTGCAAATAGTTTTGATATATTAAAATTTAATAAATGTAACTATAAGATAATTGCCAGAAAAGTATTTTCTGGCAATTATTTCAAATAAAAATATTAACAAAAGAATAATCTTAGAGTATAATTTTATTTAAGTTACATTAAAAAGGAGGGAACGATTATGAGTTTAGTTCCAATGGTTGTTGAACAAACTAATAGAGGAGAAAGAAGTTATGATATCTTCTCAAGACTATTAAAAGATAGAATAATAATGATTAATGGTGAAATAAATGATGTTACTTCAAATTTAGTAGTAGCACAATTATTATTTTTAGAAAGTGAGGATCCAGATAAGGATATTTATGTTTACATAAACAGTCCAGGAGGATCAATAACATCAGGTATGGCTATAT
Organism: Clostridium sp.; assembly: GCF_030532265.1. Lineage (GTDB taxonomy): Bacteria > Bacillota > Clostridia > Clostridiales > Clostridiaceae > Clostridium. The sequence continues at coordinate 3,090 of NZ_JAUNLM010000106.1, forward strand.
ATGATACTATGCAATATATAAAGCCAGATGTTTGCACTATATGTATAGGAATGGCTGCATCAATGGGAGCTTTCTTGCTTTCATCAGGACAAAAAGGAAAAAGATATGCTCTTCCAAATGCTGAAATAATGATACACCAACCATTAGGTGGATTCCAAGGTCAAGCAACAGACATTGATATACATGCAAAGAGAATTCTAAGAATAAAAGATAAATTAAATCAAATACTAAGTGAAAATACAGGTAAACCTTTAGAGCAAATAAAAGCAGATGTTGAAAGAGATTACTTCTTAGAAGCAGATGAAGCTATGGAATATGGATTAGTTGATAAAGTTATAACTAAGAATGAAATAGAAAAAGCTTAAGGTTTGCCATACAGTGAGGTGAAAATATGGCTAAATATGAAGAAAAGAAACAATTAAAGTGTTCTTTTTGTGGTAAAGGTCAAGATCAAGTTAAAAGATTAATAGCTGGTCCTGGAGTATATATTTGTGATGAAT
>NZ_JAUNLM010000107.1 GCF_030532265.1 Clostridium sp.
TCCTCCATAATATTTCTCCTAACATATTAAAATATAAACCTTAGATTAATTTTATTTATAAAAATATGCACCAAATCCAAACTTTTTTTATAACTTAATTGGATATTGATGCATATTTGACTTTATATATTTTTTTATATTCTACTTTACTGTAAACTCTTTTACTATTTTTACTGGCTTATCTTTTGAATCAAATGTTTCAATAGTTATACGATAATTACCACTAGCTAATTTTAACCCTCTTAATTCTATACTTGCATAATTGGGTTTATTAGATGGAAATGACACAGACATTGGAATTCTAGCTGGTAAATTCACACCACTTAATGATTGTAACTTTATATTTCTCTCTCCAAATGTATTAGTCAAATCTTCATTAAAATATAATTCTAAAAGTGTGCTTCCGTAATATTCTGACACCTCTAAATTAGTAATATCTAATTTAGATTTATCTTCCTCTTCTACATCAGTACCTCCAGTAAACTCTGGAATTTTATAGTGATCAACAAATCCTACACGAAAATTGTTGTCATAATCAACATATAAAACCCATAACCTTGATTTGTTTGTTAAAGTATAACCTGATAAATCTATATCTAATTCATTGTATCCAGAATTTAATTTTGCTTTTTGACTTTTTATCTTACCACTTAAAACATCCTCTGCCATTGGAGTATTTGAATCACCCTCAAATACTGATTGATTCCAATCATATATTCCATAATACAATACTCCATGTTCATCTGAATTAAACTTAAATTTCATTTTATCCTTTGCATAACGTTCTATGCTTTCACCATTTGTTACAGGTGGATCGAAATGTGATCTAAAGGATCCTTCAACAATAGTTCCATCAGGCATATTTACTGAAACAGTGTATTTATTATCTTTATGACCATAATTATCAGGCACAATAATTGTGTAAGTTTTCTTATCTGGACTTACTATAAATTTTGCTCCCTTAGTTGTAAGAGTAGATTCACTAGGACATATAATTTTAAAATCCTCTAATTTAAGCTCACCTTCAACTGGTCTATTAAATGTAAACACAAATTTATTAGCTTCAACTTCTGCTAAATAATCTAATTTATATTCGCTAACCTCAGTTTCATCATTATATAACCCTACTGTAAGTGGCCCATAAACTGGTGATATTCTTCCATCAAATCCTTCCATAACATAATACAAATCATATTCTGTATTTTCTTTTAAATCAGATATTAGTATTTCATTATAGTTTGATTTGATAGAAACCTTAATTCCATTTTCTTTTATCTCCTCTTTACTTAACACATTACTTTGGGAACGTATATTGTTTTTTTCTACAAGCTTATAGTATAAATATCCCCCCTCATCAACATCATAAACGTCAAGAATAGCATTTGTTTTGCTAGTTCTATTCACCTCAACTTTAGATGCAGTAGGATGATTATAACTATAATTAAATTCTCTGCTAATTATATTTCCATTTGGCAATGTAATATATAGTTCATATATATTATCTCTATAATAAGAAGTACTTAGCGTATAAGTTTTATTATCTTTTGTTTTTATATCAAATACTGTCATTGAATTACCACCGTTACATAGTATGGATATATCTGATAATTTTAATGGTTTACTTGTTGCTTCATTTAGTGTAAATTCAATAACCCCTTGCTGCTTAGGTATTATTGAGTTTATTTTAAACTTCTCTTCTCTTCCTACAAATACATTTTTTGCTGATTCATTTATTATAATATTTTCTTTTGGAGTTTTAGTATAAACTTTAGCATTATCCCCACTAATTTCCACAGCATTTAAAAGACCATTTCCCATTATACTTGTTGAATTTCCATTAACATTTATTTTATCTACAGTGATATTTTCTTTAATATAAATATTAGAATTTTGTCCGTTTGAATTTACTTTATCTACATTGCAATTAATAGCAATGTTTGTACAATTTCCACTATCACTTATTTCATTAACAATTTGATTTACTGTTATATTTGCGTAACTTGAGTTTTTATCTATGTTCATAAATTTAGTAGGTGCATCAAGAAGTAGCATTCCATTTGAAATATGTAAATTTGAAATATTACAATCTCCATAAATAGATGCATTTCCATTAATATCTATGTTCTTTATATCTTTAACATTTTTTAATTGTAATGTTGGCCCATTTATATTTTTATTAATATTTAGTTCTCTATTTTCTTCTTTCTTTATTTTATTATTTTCTACTGTTATATAAGGTATTTTTGAGTCATTAATTACTACCTCATATTGTGCCTCATCTTTTAAAATTAATTTTTCTTTAATTTCTACGTTATCTAATACAATCTTACTGTCAGCTAAAGAAGAATCAATAAAAATATTATTATATATTTTGTTTGATATTGTTATGATACCATCAACTAAATCATCTTTAGTAATATTAAGATCAGTAAGTACTATATCAGGTTCACTTGGAAGTTCTGGAGTACTAGGTATATCTGGATTTATCGGTTCATTTGGTTCTTGTGGAATACTTGGTATATTGGGCTTTACTGGTTCACTTGGTTCTTGTGTAAAACTTGGTTTATTAGTCTTTACTTGTTCAATAGTAACTTGAGGAACACATTGTATATTATCCTTTAATGGAGCACTTTTTTCATTTGTAAAACTTGGCTTATTAGTCTTTACTATTTCTTTTGAAACATGAACACCTTCTACTTTTTTCTCTTTACTTACCAATTCTTTTTCATTTAAATTATTTTCTAATTCAACCTTATCATTTTTTAAGTAATCTTCATTTTCACTTAATTTATCACTTTTAAAATTATTTTCAATACCACTTTGTTCTTTATTGTCTAAAGTATCACTACTACTTTTAAAATTATTAAAAAAGTAAGACCCTACTACAGCCATCATCACTATAGAAGTAGAAATAAAAATAATAATCTTTTTTCTTTTCATAAAATCCCCCATAATATACTTTTGTTTCAAAATAATAACTAACAATAATATTGTAATTTTATTATTATAAAATATTAGAATTTTTAAACAATATCCTTAACCTTGTCCTATATTCATTTGTAAAATAATTACTTAATAAAATTCTCTATAGAAATAATCCCTATATTTCACTTTAAGGATAAATCTTCTAAATTAAAGTACTTATATTATACATATTTATCTATTATATATTGGATTTTTATCAAAATTTTAATAATTATTTTAAACATATAGATTTTTTTTTACATTTTTACTTCTAACAATTTTTAAATCAAATTCCCATATAGTATTTTTATATATACTTAATTATTTATTTAATATCTTATTTGTGCCAATTTTGTTAATTTTTCGACCAGTTACGCAAAACCTATTGATTAATTTATTATTATTTTTTAATATAAGATTAAAATTTAAATTTAAATAAAGATTCTAAGTAAGGAGGAAAGATGTAGATGCTTATATATTATTGTATTTCTTTAATGATGCTTTTAACTATGCTGATGACTGGAATTGTTAATCCAATTTGTTCATTTTTTAGTGGCGATACTGAAATTAGATTTAATGGAATTCTATATACTAATTTAGATGA
>NZ_JAUNLM010000108.1 GCF_030532265.1 Clostridium sp.
TTAAAAATATGAAATTATATATTAAATAATGTATAATATTTTAGATAAATAGGACGGAAGGAGTTACATATGAAAAAAATAGAAGTAGTAGCAGCTGTGATAAAAAAGGAAGATAAAATATTCATAACACGTAGGGGATATGGAGAATTTATAGACATGTGGGAATTTCCAGGTGGTAAAATAGAAAGTGGAGAAACAAGAGAAGAAGCATTAAAGCGTGAAATACAAGAAGAATTAGAGCTTGATATAAATATAAAAGATTTCTTATCTACAATAGAATATGATTATCCAAATTTTCATTTAACAATGCATTGTTTTATATGTGAAATAATAGGTGGAGAACTTGCATTAAATGCTCATAATGATGCAAAATGGATTTCTTTTAATGAATTAGAGAATCAAAATTGGATTCCAGCAGATATTTTAGTTGTTAATGATTTGAAAAAGTTATAATAAAAAAGCTAATTACTACTTTTAATATAGTAATTAGCCTTTTTTTATGATGTTAAATAATCATAAATATCATCTCTTACTGGAGTAGTAAGATTATAATTAATTTCAACTGCTGTTTTGGTTGTATTATTCATTTTAAATTCTAATGGTTCTCCAAAAGTTTTTATATAGCCAAGAAAGTAAAATTCTTTTGATATTTTATCATCTTTATTTTTTCTAACAAATAAGCTAATAGAAACACCAAGTAATTCGGAATTATAAGCAGTTACTATATCATCAGATTTTTTTGTTCTTCCTGATTTTGATATAGCGATTAGTTGTGATGGTGATATAAATCTATCTTCGTAATTAATTGTATCCGAAATATCAATAGGTTTATTGTAGTTTATAAATACAGGATAGGTTTTTGTGATTTTATCAAATTTATATCCTCCTATATTAAGTGCAACTTCGCTTTTTTCCCATTCAAGTAACCTACAAACATCTTCGTAAGTATATTTTTGATATAATTGTAAATTTGTATCCATATACCTATTGCTATATAACTTATTATATCTATTCATACCAAAATAGACTAATTCTTGAACAATAAACTTAAAATTATTATTTTTAAGGCATGTTTTAAATTTATCTGATAATCTGTAATCAGAATTTGATTTTTCTAAAAAAATACAATCTTTATAAGTGTTTTTACTAGAGCCAGTTAAAAATTTATTAGTAAGTATATTTACAATATTAGTTTCAGTTGTCGTTTTAAAATTTATATTATAATCTTTTTTTAGTTCAATCTTTAATCTACTAATTAAATTAGTTTCATTAATATTTTGTAGAGCAATTTTAATAAGTAAAAGTTCATGAATTCTCTTTCCAGAAGCTAATTTTTTTGAAATGAATTCAATGAATAATTCTTCTGTTTTGTTTAGTTTGATTTCATATGATTTTTCGTACTTATTTAAAAATTTATAATAAGAACCTAAATTTTTATTATCAAATATTCTTAATGGGTCAATAGAATTATACTTATCAAAATCAATTAAGCTTGGAATTTTACCAAGCATCATTTTTAATGATTTATAATTTTCTTTAATAAGCTTTATGTCATTAAAATTAGCATTATCAATAGATTCAAATATTCTTTTTTTAGAAATAGTATCAAAATTTATAGTAGAACAGCCAGGAATTATTCTATTACCCTCTGTTACATATTTTCTAATATTATCTTTGTTAAAAGAGTTATCGGAAGATAAGGCAATTGGAATTAAAAAATTATTATTATAGTTACCTATGAAGTCTAATATAACTACATATTCTTTTGAATTATCTTTTCTAAGACCTCTACCTAGTTGTTGAACAAAAATTATTGAAGATTTAGTTGGTCTTAGCATAATAACTTGGTTAATAGAAGGTATATCAACGCCTTCATTGAATATATCGACTGTAAAAATATAATCTAATGAGTTTTCTTTTGAATCTTTTTCTAAAAGGTTTATTGCCTTTTCCCTTTCTTTTTGACTATTATCAGATGTTAAAGCTAATGTATTAAATCCACGTTCATTAAACATATTAGAAAGCTCATGTGCTTCATTTTTATTGCTACAAAAGATTAATCCTTTAACTCTATCACCTGAATATCCATAGAAGTTGATTTTATCAATTATATGATTAACTCTTTCTTTAGATGTTAATAAATTAAAATCAGAGTTTTCATTAAGTTCAACGCCATTTACAGAAATATCTGATATTCCAAAGTAATGAAATGGACAAAGCAAATCTTCTTCTAAAGCTTGTTTAAGGCGTATTTCATAGGCAATGTTATAATCAAATATTTTAAAAATATCAAAGTCATCATTTCTTTCAGGAGTAGCAGTCATACCAAGTAGAAATTTTGGTTTAAAGTAATTTATAAACTTTTGATAACTAATAGCACCTGCTCTATGAACTTCATCAATTATAATATAGTCAAATTCGTTTTGTTTAAATTTTTCTAAAATATAATCTTTAGAAAGGGTTTGAACAGTAGAAAAAATTATTTCTTTATTAAAATCTTTGGTATTTCCTGATAGTATTCCCATAGTTTTTGTATCACCAAATACATTTTTAAAACTATTCAAAGCTTGACTTGCAAGTTGTTCTCTGTGAACCACAAATAAAGCTTTCTTAGCATTATAATTTCTAAGTTCAAAAGCTGAAAGATAAGTTTTACCAGTACCAGTTGATGAAATTAAAAGAGCTTTATTTGCACCGTTTTCTCTAAGTTTATTTAAATTTTGTATGGCAGATACTTGCATTTTGTTTGGTTTAAGCTTGTAATGTTTAAGTGTTGGAATTTTAGTTTTTTTAGTAAATTCTTTTTGTTTTTTATAAATATCTTCATAAGTTTCTATCCAATCTAAATCTAAAGGGGATGCTTCATTCCAAAGGGTATTAAATTCATTAATAACACTTAATGTTAAAGCTCCATTTTCAAGAGAGGATATTTTCAAATTCCATTCTTTATTTTTAGTAAGTGCTGTTTGAGTTAGATTTGAACTTCCTATAATTATTTTATAGTGATCATTATGTTTAAACATATAGCCTTTTGTATGAAAATTTTCTTTTGTGTACAATTTAACTTCTAAATTAGAAAATTCTAATAGTTTTCTTAATGCTTTAGGTTCACTAAAATTTAAGTAATCAGTAGTTAGAATTTTACCTTTAACACCCTTTTCGCATAATAGTTTTAAAGTTTCTAAAAGTGGAGTTATACCACTACTTGTAATAAAAGCAACAGATATGAAAAATTCGGTGCATTTATTAAGTTCAGATATTATTTCATTTAAAACTTTACTTCCTTTTGAATAATCATTCACTATTAATTTTGGAACTAAAGCTAAATTTGAATTTGTATGATGATTTATTAATGCTGTATTTGTAGCACTTATAAGTTCATTTTTTATTGAGGAATTATCATTATTATCTATAGCAATTGTCTTAAAGGTAAGACTATTTAAATTATTATCTACAAAAGTTTTTGTACTCATATTTACCTCTCATTTAATAAAATATATTTGCATTTATATTATAGCATTATTAATGAAAGTATTAGATATTAAGTAATAATATGGA
>NZ_JAUNLM010000109.1 GCF_030532265.1 Clostridium sp.
AAAAGCTAGTTTTTTCATATTATCCCCCGTGCTTAGTTATAAAGCTATTCTCTTTCATCAGTTACTAGTCCTCTATAATCATATTTGCAATGAGTAATATAAATATTATTTTCTTCATTATATTCTGCTAACTCTCTATTTGCATTTACAAATAACTCATTCATCTCTACAAACTTCATTTCTTCCTTTAATTTTAAATATTTATTTAGTAAAGAAATAGGTAGCATCGATATGTTGTTATTGTTATTGTTGTTGTTATTTATAATTTCTTCTGTTACATCTTTATTAATACTTCCTACTTTTAAATTCCTTATAAAAAATTCAATATCTCCCCTATATCTATTATACTCTTCCATATCTATATTTTTATAAACTTCATTTAAATATGAGTTAACCTTTTCTTCAAAGATTAAACCCTTATCATCTTCAATAATTTTTATTATCTGTTCATAGGTGTTATTAATAATATCTTCATCATAAAATGTTCTATCTGATTCTTTTAATATATAAATATTTGATATCCTCTTATTTCCTTTTCTATTTACTCTACCAAAGCGTTGTAGTAATGAATCTAGGGGAGCTATTTCTGTGAACAGAATATCATAATCTATATCTAAACTAACCTCTATGGCTTGAGTCCCTATTAAAACATCACAATTATCTATATCATTCTCTATAATACTTCTATCCCTAGCATTAAACTTGCCATGTATTAATTTAATTTTTTTGTTATCTTTAAAGAAACTTTTTAAATCACTATATATTTTTTGTGATGTGTCTACTCTATTTACACAAATTAAAACTTTTTTATTCTTATTGATTTCTTCTTTTATATAATCTATTTTTTGAAAAACATCATTATCCTCGTAATGTATCCTATGTCTTAATTTGAAATCCTTATTTGTTGCTCTTATAATGTTATTAATTTCTAACCTTTCTTTAATTAAATCTTGCAAACACTTTGGAATACTTGCACTCATAATACAAATGCTTATATTAAATTCTCTCTTTAACCATCTTAAAGTTTCTAATAAGAAAGCTAGCTCTCTAATTTTAAAACAATGTATTTCATCAACTATAAATATACTATTTTTAAATTGTGCTAATTGCATCTCCCAATTTTTAGCTCCAAAAGAAGCCCTTACAATTTGAAATATTGTAGCTATGGTAACTTGCTTTATATTCTTTTTAAATAATTCTAATTCCTCTTTTTCATCTAAAATATCATCTTCTCTAATCAATAAACTTCTAACTTTGCTATGTAGAACCCCTACACTTATTTCTTCTTTCTTAAACCTTTTATATAAAGCATTGATACTTGCTGTATAAGGCAATAAATAGAATATCCTTTTACTTCTATTTTTATTTTGCATCTTGTCTGCCCATAACATAGAAGTCTCTGTTTTTCCACTTCCAGTTGGAGCTATTACTATTATATCTTCCTTATTCTTTAATTCTAATACCTGTTCTTGTATCCTTTTAAATGAAGAAAATTTATAAATATCCTTGCAATATAATCCTTCATCTATTTTTTTAATACCTGCACTAGATATATGATCTGCTAATTTTAAATATCCTAACATAAGGATAAGTTCTTTATCTTTCAATGATTTTTCTATATTTCTTTTATATAAACTCTTTAAAAAATTATTTATATTTTCAAAATCACAATTTAACTCAGATTTTATTTCTTCAAGCTCTTCTACATAACACTCATTACCTATTACACTTTTCCAGTAATCTATTTTTTTATGATGTAATAAAATGATTAATCTTTCTTTAAATGATAGATTTAAATAACTTGCGGACAATAGTTCATGTCTTACTTTTCTATGAGTACTCTCAATATTATCTTGAAACTCTTTAACGCATTTTCCTATATCATGTAACATTGCGCACTTATTTAAAGTATTAATATCATCTATTTCATGTATATCATTCAATTGTGATAGAATATCTACTAAATTTAATGAGTGCTGATATATTGTCGTTCCATCTAATTTTGCTTTATAATTCTTTAAAATATAATAATCCATATAATCCACCTTAATAAATAATATCTCTAAACTAACATAGTGAAATTAATATAACAATTATTTCAAGATTATTTATAATTAACTTAATGAAATTAAAATATTGAACTTTATCATGATATGTATTTAAAATTTATAACTAATACCATAAATAAAATAGTGAAATTAATATAAAACAAAGTAAACTTTATTAATAAATCAACACTCATTTTTATGAGTAATATAAAATATATTATCTCTTTATTATTGTTTCCTTGTTAATATTAATTTATAACTAATATAGTAAAATTTTAATACGTTTCAGTATCGAAAGCGTGAATTGAAGCTGAAACCTTTATAACTAATATAGTGAAATTAATACCAATAACGAGAAATATAACACTTATAGATCACGAAACCTTTATAACTAATATGGTGAAATTAATACAGCCAATAGCCTCTACTACTACAACTACTCCAGCAAGCTTTATAACTAGTATAGTGAAATTAATACGTACTTCTACCACATACTCCCCTGTCATTTTTCTTCCCTTTATAACTAATATAGTGAAATTAATACTATCCTCTAACCTCTCATACCCTACACATTTAGATAACTTTATAACTAATATAGTGAAGTTAATACTATGTTTTTAGTCCCTGTAACTGGATTGTATGATTGCTTTATAACTAATATAGTGAAATTAATACTGACTTTTAGTAATGCTTTATTATATACTTAACTCATTTTATAACTAATATAGTGAAATTAATACATATTCCAGAACATACTTGTTATGTTGAACTTTTCTTCTTTATAACTAATATAGTGAAATTAATACCAAGGTACAAGCCTTGCTATGTGGAAGGCCTCCAGTCTTTATAACTAATATAGTGAAATTAATACTTACACCTTACTTTGGGGAAGAGATATTGTAATAAACTTTATAACTAATATAGTGAAATTAATACCAAAAATCAAACGATCACGAGAAGGCTTCTTAAATCTCTTTATAACTAATATAGTGAAATTAATACTATAGGAAGTCATAAAACACTTATAGATTCAGCTACCTTTATAACTAATATAGTGAAATTAATACCCTAAAACTCCATTTAGTAAAATGGGGGTTGACACCACTTTATAACTAATATAGTGAAATTAATACAGGTTTATCTATAGGTTTACTATCAGAACCATCTACCTTTATAACTAATATAGTGAAATTAATACTAAGTCTTTATTATTATAGTTTCTTAACCCTATTATCTTTATAACTAATATAGTGAAATTAATACAAATTCCATTCCACGCTCAAACCAAGACCATTCCTTCTTTATAACTAATATAGTGAAATTAATACTATATTTAATTGCTCCAACTCTATCTAAGTTTTTTGGCTTTATAACTAATATAGTGAAATTAATACCCCCATCTTAAAATAGCTATATTACTTACTTTTAAATGTATTAATTCTTTAATTATGCAGTAGACCTTAAGTAATGTTTTTTTACTTTTTATAAAAATTGTTTAAAGCTT
>NZ_JAUNLM010000110.1 GCF_030532265.1 Clostridium sp.
TTATTCATCTTAATATTATTTATTAAAGTTTCTCTTTTATAATCTTCTCCAACTTCTAATGTAATAACATTTCCAACAGTTCTTCTAAACATACTCCCTTCCTCCCTTATATAAAAATTTATATAAATCATATTATTTTATATATAAATTTTATATATTTTGTATATAGTTGTAAATAATTATCAATTATAATTTTAAAAAAATTCAACTTTTGTAACTTTTTATTTAATTCAATTAAATTTTTATTTAAATATTTTCCTCTTTATTAATGGTAAAATTTGTTTCATTTTTCCTTTTATTTTCGTATAATTAATATGTTACTTAATATTGTTTATTTTTTAACTCAATAACTAACTTTACACAAATAGAGGGGATATATTTTTATGACTAGTTTAAAAGAAGGTACCTTATTAGAATTAAAGGAGTATAATCTTCAAAAAAATTTATTGGAAGTAAAAAATATTTTGAGAAATGAAGAAAAATTTGAGGGCTATTTTGAAACACTAAATTATAGCGCTAAAAGTGAAGAAAAAAATTCTTCCAAATCTTTACTTAATGACAAATCTATATGGAATACTATATTTGTTTTAAGTAATAAAAAATTATATCTAATAAATACAAAAGAAAATTATGATAAAATTTCTCTTAATGAAATATCTTTTGATGAGATTGAGTATTTAAATTTATATTTAAAAGATTATAATGAACCATTACTAGAACTTAAAATTTATGGACATCCTAAAATTCAATATGAACCGCGTTCGGGTAATTACTTAAGTTTACTTAAAAAAATTCACAAACTTAAAATTTTAAATAATAAAGAAATGAATAATGTTTCTAATAAAAATACTATATCGAATTATTTACTTTACTTTATTTTCATTATACTAATAATAGCTTTAATTGTTATTTATATATTTATTTAAAACAAAAAGGAATTAAATTAGTATTTTCTATATTTTTAAAAGATAATACTAATTTAATGACTATTTAAATTTAATTTATATATAATTAAATTTATACTAATAATTTTCTGCTCTAACTTCAAAGAAACCTTGTGAATAATTACATACTGGACAAACTTCTGGAGCTTCTATACTTTCTATAAGGAATCCACAATTTAAACATTCCCATATTGTTTTTTCATCTTTTTTAAATACATTTTTATTTTCTATATTATTTAAAAGTTTACGATATCTATCTTCATGTGATTTTTCTATTTTTGATACTTCTATAAACTTTTCTGCCAAATCAAAGAAGCCTTCTTCACTTGCATCCTTTGCAAATCTAGCATACATATCTGACCATTCGTAATGTTCACCTTCAGCAGCGTGAAGAAGATTTTTCATTGTATCATTTAAATTTCCAAGTTCTTTAAACCATAATTTAGCATGTTCTCTTTCATTGCCAGCTGTTTTTAAAAATAATTCATAAATTTGTTCATAGCCTTCACTTTTTGCAACATCAGCAAAAAAAGTATATTTATTTCTAGCTATTGATTCACCTGATAATGCTTCCATTAAATTTTTTTCTGTCTTAGTTCCTTTATATTTATTAGTTGACTCACTTTGTGTCTCTACTTTAACAAATACTGAAGCAGGGCTTTTGCAAACTGGACATACAAAGCCTTCTGGTAATTCTCCTTCGTGTACATATCCACATACTGAACAACGATACTTTACTGATTCATTTTCTGATTTTTCTTCATTACTATTTGAAGATTTATTATCTTCTACCTTTACAAATACTGAAGCAGGATTTTTACAAATTGGACATGTAAAGCCTTCTGGTAATTCTCCTTCATGTATATATCCACATACTGAACAACGATACTTAACTGATTCACTCATTTTTTTACCTCCCAAATCTTTGCTTCTATCAAAATATATTGTATGTAACATCTTTTCTGCAAGTTTACTTAAAGGTTTTCCATAAAACTCTTTATAAAGTGCTTTTATTTCTTCATTTTCATAACTTAATCGAATTTTCATATTAGAATCTCTTTTATAAAGACTTTCAATACGTTTTTCCCTAATATAATCTCCTTTAAAATTAATATCTTTTGGTTGACCACCACCACCAATACAACCTCCTGGACAAGTCATAACTTCAATAAAATGATACTGCTTGTCTCCAGTTTTCATTCTATTAATAAATTCTGATGCATTTTTAGTTCCATAAATAACAGCAACATTTATATCCATATTATCAATCTTTACTGTTGCCTCACGAATTCCTTCTAATCCTCTTACTGGCTCTAAATCATAAAACTGCTTTGGTGGTTTTTTATTAGTAATATATGAATAAGCAGTTCTAAGAGCAGCTTCCATAACTCCTCCTGTATTTGCAAATATAACTCCTGCTCCTGAAGCTTCACCCATTAACTTATCATAACTACTATCTTTTAAATTATTAAATTCAATATTTCTCTCCCTTGCCCAAATAGCTAATTCTCTTGTTGTAATAACATAATCCATATCACGCATATTATCTATATTATAATATTTTCCTGATGCGTTCATTTCATCTCTTTTAATTTCAAACTTTTTTGCAGTACAAGGTGTTAAAGCTACATTTACAATTTTAGATGGATCAATTCCCATTTTCTTTGCAAAATATGTTTTTATTGTAGGTCCTTGCATTCCAATTGGACTTTTAGAAGTTGAAATATGGTCTAATATATCTGGATGAAATGTTTCTGCATATTTTACCCATGCAGGACAACAGCTTGTAAATTGAGGAAGTGGTTTATTGTTAGTTTTTATACGTTCTAACAATTCACTTGCTTCCTCAACTATTGTTAAATCTGCCCCAAAATTTGTATCAAGAACATAATTAGCACCTAACTCTCTAAGTAAAGCTATCATTTTCCCTTCTACAAAACTACCATCTGGCATATTAAACTCTTCACCTAATGATACTCTAACTCCTGGTGATGTAGAAAATATAACTATTTTTTCATTGCTTTTTATTATTGATTCAACCTTTTTATAATCATATACTTCAGTAATACTACAAGTTGGACATACATTAGCACATTGACCACAATTAATACATACAGCAATATCATTAGTATTTTTTAAATCATAATGTCCATTTACACCTATATAATCAGTACAAACATTTTTGCACATACCACACTTTATACATTTTTCTTCATGTCTACAAATTGAAGGATTATCTGGTTCAATAGCTACACGGATATTTGTAGATAAATGTTTGCTCATTTATTTACTCCTTTCTTATACTATAATGTTTCTAACAAATAACAATTTAAATCCACTACCTTAATAAATTATAATATAAAATAATATAATTTTTGTAAAAGTTTTCAAGAATAATGTGAAACTTTAGAAAATATAATATGAATTTTGTAGAGATAAAATATTTAATTTTTATTTTGTATAATTAATGGTTTTATATAAATCTTTTAATTAATTATTTAATATGTGTGTTTTATGTTATTAATGTTTTTTTAGATTAATTTATCTTAAAAAACTAAATTTAATAAAAAAAGTATCTACT
>NZ_JAUNLM010000029.1 GCF_030532265.1 Clostridium sp.
GTCCTATTTATCTAAAATATTATACATTATTTAATATATAATTTCATATTTTTAAATTAATTCATTTATTTTAAACCTTTTTTACTTCTTTCTTTTACTGTATGTATAAAATTTTCAAATGACATTACATTTAATTTTAATACTATTACATTAATTATAGTTATAATTACTCAAAACTTATAATATAACTTACTATAATTTTAAAATTTATGTACATTATAAATATTGTCTAATATATAACTACTTTTCTTAATCCAATGCATCATAAATAATATTTATAAAGAATAGAATAGATACTATATTTTTTAATATAGTATCTATTTTTAGATTATAATAATATATATTTTTTATTTTAATATCTCTGATGTATATACTGCCGTATTAACATTCTCTTGTGTAACTAATACAGGCCAGTAAAACTCTGCACCTCTCCATCCTAATACTTCTTTTCCCGTTTGTTTCATTAACATTAATGTAGGCTCATATATTGCCATTAATTTAGCTTTTCTTAAATCATTATCTCTATTGTAAGGCATATCAGAATAATATCTTGACGTTTTTCTAAGCCTTGATATTTCTCTATTTATACCTACATAAATATTAACCTTTTCTCTGCTTAAATAATTAATTAATGATATAAAAGCCTCTTTATCAATACAATTATCACTTTCAATTTCTATAGATTCATATACATTTCTAATAATCTCACACGCTTCCTCTTTACTAATAGAAAATGTACCAGCTATCTTTCCATTATTATTAATCTTTATAATATTATCTATGGCCTCAATATTTTTTCTAATGTATGTTTTATATCCAGTTTGAAAACCTACTGGAGTTGTAGTTTTTCCTGGTCTAAGTACATGAGTATTGCTAATTCTAATTTTTTGAGGCGAACATGGTATTACTTTACCTCTTTCATCTTTGCTGATAAATATTACGCCCTTTTCAAAATTTCCTTGTTCAAAATCTTCTCTTAACTTAGAATCAAAATCATTAATTTTAGACATTCTATCATATAAATCTCTAGTTGTATAAAATCTAGTTACAGATAAATCTTTTTTGCTTCTATACCCATACATTCTTGAATGTTGTAATACTGTGTCTTGTTGCATCTTTTGAGGTGATCTTCCATAATAAAACCCTATAAGATTTGATATTGTTATACCTCTATCTAATATTTGCCCACCTATAAATATATTTAATGGGGTTCTAAGCCTTAATTGACCATCATCATCTAATAGTGCATTAATATCATTCTCTGAATTAACTATTACTCTAGTTATCCATTCTTCTTTTATAGCCTTTTTTACGAATTCATTTACTTCTTGTAATTTGGGAATTTCAAATCCATAAGCTTTTATAGATTCGTAAATATTTTTATATCCTTCTGAAATAAACTTGTCTAATAATTTACTATTTGATCTTGCCTCATCTTCTAATTTTTCAATTAATTCAGATATTAAATTTTCTTGTCTTCTATGTGCTGCTTTAGCTATCTCTGTATGTATTATAAAGCTAAATTTATTATTTTTACCTCTTGGCCTGCCTCCATTTTGCATTATTCTAATACATCCAGCTATAATAAAATTAATTATGGCAGTTCTTAATCCTTTAACCTTATCACTCACAAGAATCTCTTCTTCTTTAAAACGTCTTCTATCACTACTCTTAATAATACTTAATTCATTTTCATCTATTGCATGAAATAAATATTCTCCAAGTGGATTCTTTTCCCTATCAAAATAATATTCTCCTCCTATATATCCTTCTCCATATGGAACTAAAATTGTATTTGCTGGCTTTATAGGCTTTATATCTTTATCTTGTCCCAAGTTTATAGTCTCTGGCTGCAAATATAATGAATATGGTGTTGCTGTTACTTGTATAAACTTACAAGTTAACTGTAATCTTAAATCATTTATTTGAGATGCAATTTTTCTTAAATCAAAATCATCTGTTTCTTTATTCTTATCATAACCTATACTACAAAAGTCTGCTTCATCATCTATTATTAAACATTTCTTATTTTTATCTAAAGCATATTTTTCTATAAAATCTATTAGTTTAGGTAGATTATTTTTTTCTTTTTTAACTACAATTATCATTTTTTTATCTAATTCAAATTTAGACATACTTGGAGGCATACACATAATATCAAATATATCTAAAATATCATCATCTATAAAATAATTAAACTCCTGTCTCATTCTTGCTGTAGTCTGTTTTGCTAATGCATTTGAGTTTTTTGTTAATACAACTGCTAAATCGTAGCCATTATCAAAAGCTAAAGAAATTACCCCTATAAAGGATCTTGTCTTACCACTTTGTATTTTTCCTAACATCATTAATGGTTTATCTCCTATTTCATCTAATTTAGAAACAGCTTGTACAACACATTCATATGTATCTTTACTATATTCTTCACTTTTTATACTAAAGAATTCTCCATCTAATATCATATTTTCTCCTCCAATTGACATATATCATTAATGCAATTCTGAATAATCAGCTTTTAAATATATCTTATAATCATTAAGTTTTATATTATATTTATTTAACATTTTTATTATTAAGTTTCTTATACTATTTGCACTAAGATTAGTTTCTACATAAATATTGGCATTTTTTATTTCTCTAGGAGATTTCATTGTTGGTAATTTTACTCTTGAAAAATAAATAACTTTTTTCCCATTCATCTTAGGATCATCAACAAAATTTGTAATAATATCTTTATTTTTACTTGCTAAATAATTTATTGTTTGTGTAAGTGCTCCTTTCCAATCTTTAATTTCATATTTTTTACCTTCTATCATAAATGCACATGGTCTTTTATTTGTTAAATCTTCATATAAATTATGCTCTATATTTGTATCTACTAAATAATCACTATAATTTGGTATTTGTTTTCCATAACTTTCTTCTTTCTCATTTGATTCTTCTATATTTCTCTCATCTATAATTGTATCTAAATCATCTATTACTTTCTGTATTCTTTTATTTATATTATATAATTCTTCACTATTTGAATTTAATTCTGATACCTTTTTAAACTCCTTATTTACAAAAGATACATTTAACTTTTCTCCAACTTGCTCTATAGCACTATCTATTGATGCTACTAATAGATCAAGTGCTTCTCTTATATCTCCAACTGAACTCGGTGCTTCTACATTCAAAAATTCAAATACTTTCATATCCATAAATATACTTTCCTTTCAATAAACAATATATTTTCTTAAAATTAATATACAGATAAAAGATTGTATATTTTTAATACAACCTCTTATCATAAAATAATATTTTAACTTATTTCTATTGCATTCTCTTTAATTTCTTTTATTGTACTTAACAACTTACTTCTAACATAAATATCATCTTTAAAAAGTTCAACTATATTACCTACAGTTCTAAACGATCTTCAGTTAAAACTCTATTGTCATCTCTCATTACATTTTTAACTACATAATAAACTATAAGTTTTACAAAATGTATTTGAGAAGAATTTAAGTTTTCATTATTTAAAAACTCTGCGAATACTTCATTTACAGTATGTCTGTCTAATATTTACATATATTATAATAAAAATATATTTCACTCTATCTCCTAAAATATTATTACCTCTCAATAAAAGTATTTCTTTAACTTAAGTAAATCTTCTGTATATATCGGATATTTTATTAAAATTTAAAATATTTGTGTAATTAAGTATATAACATTCTTATACAATACACTTGATGATATCTGCTTATCCAATAATCTATTAAAAAGATCTCTATCTAAATTTTTATCATTCATATTAATAATTATTACTTTACTTTTATTTTTGCTATCACAAATATATACCTTACTCTTACTACCTACAAACTTTTTATTCCTTCCTATTCTTCTATTCTTTTGAGCATTTATTATAACATTAGATATATCTTTATTTTTAATGCTTCCTATATTTTCAATCTTATTTATCTTATTTGTTTTTCTCTTATATTTTCTGTTTTCAAATTTATCTATAGGATCAAAGTTAGAGCATAATTTTCCATTACCATTAATATATTCTAAAGCTATATTTTTCACTTTACATACCCCATCCACATAATTAAAACAATTTCTACAACTATATTTTTTTGTTTTTCTCTCTCCTATATATTCTATATAACCTGAAGTCCCCTGCATATTAGTTATTCCCATATTTTCTATCCCCTTTTACCCAAATCATTATAATTTTAAAATTCATTTCATTATAAACCATATATTTACATAATTAATTATATTTAAATTTTCTGAAAAAGTATACAAATCATATAAATATTTATTTTTTATTATTACTTTGTTTATACTTAAAAATATTTCTTAACTTAAGTAAGTCACCTTTAGGATTATCCCATTGATGTCTTGAGGGATGAGGTACATATAAAATCTCTCTTCCGTCCAAAATTAATTCTTCCTTTATTTTATTAAAATAACTTTCTGCAAACTTTCCACAAACTATTATTTTAGTTCTATTATCTGAATTTATATTATTAAATCTAATTTTAAAATCTTTTAATAATTTTTCTTCTATAATATTTGCTTCATTATCTCTATGCCTTAATAAAGTTTTATAACCACTTCTTATAAGCTTACATACTCCATTTAATAATGACTTATATTTATTATCCAAAATATTTATTTCTTGAAGTGGCACTTTTGATATATTTATAATTGAAATATCCTTATTAAGATTAAATTTAACATACCTTCCAAAGCTTTCATTAATAGAAATCCCCATAAACTTTCCCATATCAATACCACTTTTTCCTGAAACAGGATATCCATTCTTTACTTCATCATTATGAGGAGATTCTAAAATAAAAATATATTTACTAATACTTTCTTTAAAAACTATATCAGAAACAATATATCTTTTATCTTTATAATATTCATTAAATAAATCTACATAGCTTATCTCATTATTTTTTTCTATAGTCATAACTAACATCTCCAATGCAAAAATTCTTCTTTCACCTTACTTATTATTAATTATATATCAAAAAGCTAGAAATTAATTTTATAATAAAATATAAATACCTCTTAATCCTATATGTCTTTTATATTTTTATAAATAAAAAAGTTAAGTAAATTACTTCACTTAACTTTTTAAATTCAATAAATTAAATTCACATTAATTTATAATCAATTTTCTAATATTTTAATTATTATCCTCCAATTTGTCCTTCAAGTCCTTCTTCTAGTACAACTTCTAACAGCATATTCATATACTCATTACTTAAAATATCAATACCTTCCATAATATATTTACGATTAAGCCCAGTATACTTATCTTGTCCCATACGATGATAAGGCAAAAGATGAAGTTTTCTTACACCATTTAATCCCTTTGCAAACTTTGCTATTTCTCTTATTTCTTCTTTTGTATGATTAAAGGTTGGAATTACTGGGACTCTTATAATTAAATTAGAATGAGACTTTGCAATTATATTTGCATTTTCTAAAATAATTTTATTATCTCGCCCTGTAAACTTCTTATGTTTTTCTCCATTAATATGCTTTATATCCATTAAAACAGTGTCTACTTCTTCAACAATATCTTTAACAATCGCTTTATCAACACCTGCTGTTGTTTCTATTGCTGTTGATATTCCAATTTCCTTGCAACTATGAAGCAATGCTTTTGAAAATAATCTTTGACACATACATTCTCCTCCTGATAAAGTTACACCTCCACCAGAACGCTTATAATATGGTCTATCTTGTTCTATTTTTTCTAAAACTTCTCTTACAGTTACATCTTGTCCAATAGTTTTAACTTTACCATTTACAATCATCTTTTCTACTTCAAAATTTTGAGATTCCGGATTACAACACCACTGACACCTAAATATACATCCTTTTAAAAATACTATTGTTCTAATTCCTGGACCATCATGCATTGAAAATTTTTGTATATCAAATATTCTTCCCTTAACATCTAAATAATTCATATTAAAGCATTCCATATACTAAAATCCATTTTGTTCTGTACGATTAATAATATCATCTTGTAATGACTTAGATAAAGATGTAAAAAGAGCACTATATCCAGCAACACGAACAACTAAACTTTTATATTTTTCAGGATATTTTTGAGCTTCTAGTAATGTTTCTCTGCTAACTACATTAAATTGTATATGACTACCTTTTTGATCAAAATATCCTCTAATAAAATTAATAAAAGCTTCAATTCCAGTTCTTCCTGCTAAAACTGATGGGTGAAATTTTTGATTAAATAATGTTCCATTTGATGCAATTCCATGATCTAATCTAGCTACTGAATTTGCCGCTGCTGTTGGTCCTAAAACATCTTTTCCTGCTGACGGTGAAACTCCATCAGCTACTGGAGTATAAGCTAATCTTCCATCTGGTGTTGCCCCTGTTTGTGCTCCTAGTGGAACATTTGCAGATACAGGATAAAGTCCTGCTTGATATTTACCACCTCTAGGATTTTTATATTCTTGTAATGGCTTAGTATATACGTAAGCTACATCTCTAGCAAAGGCATCAACTTCCTTAATATCATTTCCAAACTTAGGTACATCATTAATTAAATTGAGTAATTTTTCATAATTTTTATTTTGAACTTTAGAAATTGATTTTGTTATTTCTTTGATTGTTTCTATATTTATTTCTTTATTTTCACTTGCTAATTTTTCTATAACTTTTTTTGTTATAGTTTCAATACTTTCCTTTGATAATCCTTGTCCATAATTATTTATAAGAGCTTCTTTATATTCTTTTAAAGTTACTTTCTTTTCATCAAAAACTAATTTCTTAATTGCATACAATGAATCAGCCATATTTGCAACTCCAAAACCTTGTGGTCCTGTAAAGTTATATACAGCTCCGCCCTCTTGAACTGATTTTCCTCTTTTTATACAATCATCAACCATACTAGATAAATAAGGAAGAGGACATCTTTCCATATGAGCTACATCTATTGAATTATCTGCATTAACTAATAATTCAATACAATATTTCATTTGTTTTTTATATGCATCATAAAAATCCTCAAAAGTTTTCATATCATTAATATCGCCTGTTTCAATACCAACTAACTCACCATCAAAATATCCATTACTAAAAACTAATTCTAATGGCTTACACATATTGAAAAATGCTGCATCGTGCCATCCATCTGTTTTACCTGATTTTTGTGGTTCAACACATCCTATTATGTTGTAATCTCTAGCATCTTCTAATGTAAGCCCCCTATTAAGTAATGATGGAATAATAACTTCATCATTATAATAAGCTGGAAGCCCTATACCTGTACGTGTTAACTTAGCTGCTTTAATTAAAAACTGATGTGGAGTTCCATTCCAAACTCTAATTGATAAAGATGGTTGAGGTAACATTACATGCATTGATGCCTCAATACACATATAAGATAATTCATTTGTTACATCTAAACCATTTGCATCCTGTCCACCAGCTATTAAATTTTGAAATAATCCATATCCTGCAAAACCTTCTGCTGATGCCTCATCTCTTACTTTATTTAAATCATTTAATTTAACCCATATACAATCCATTAATTCTTGAGCAAATTCCTTAGTAATTTTTCCTGATTCAATATCTGCCTTATAATATGGATACATATACTGATCAAATCTTCCTGGTGATATAGAATGTCCACTTGATTCTACTTGCAGTAACATTTGTACAAACCAAAAAGATTGACAAGCTTCATAAAAACTTGTTGCTCCCTTTGCTGGAACTCTCTCACAATTTGATGCAATATTTAAAAGTTCTTCTCTTCTAACAGCATCATTACAGTTTTTTGCCATATAACGTGCCATATTTGCATAACGATTTGCATATTCTATTACAGCTTTTAAAGATTCAATAACTGCCCTTAAAAAATTACTCTTTTTAGCATAATCCATATCTGCTACATTGCAATTTTCTAGTTCCTCTTCTACTTCTCTTATAATTCCTTCATATCCTATTTCTAAAACTTTTTCATATTTTACAGTAACATGTCCAACACCATTATAATAATAATTTCCTGGAGTAAATATATTGTGATTTATAGCATTAATTGTTTCCTCTGCCATATAAGAAGTTGCTAATTCACTTGTTGTTTTTCCCTTCCAATACTTATATACATCCCTTAATATAGCTTTATTTTCTTCTGATATATAAAAAGGATCTGCACTTCTAAATTGAACTGTATCAAATTCTTTTTCAAGCCATTCATAAGAAAACTCTGGAAATACCTGACAACTTCTTGGAGCTATTGTTGCACTTCCAACTATTAATTCATCATTCCTAATAATTATAGGAATATTTTTTAATATGTGAGAAAATGCCTTAGACCTCCTTACTATAATAGGTTCTCCTTCTGTCATTTTATACGATTCTGTTAATAACCTAGCCCTATCTGATTCTATTTCAGGCATCTTTTTAAATAAATTATCTACAAGCCTAGTAATTCTTGAACTTTTCTTTATCTCATAAATTTCTTCCCCCATACTCGCCTCCCAAATATATTTAAATCTTTTATTTTCTTTTTTATTATTTTACAATTATATTTTATAACTATTTTTACATTTTTTCAATTTATTTACATTTATTTTTCTGTTATTTATTTTGTTTTATTGTTTTTATAAAAAAATATAATAATAAAATAGATAAGAATACAGAAGTCTTAAGTAATATTTTAAAATTAATAAATTCTAATGTACTAAAAATTTAAATATCAAAGGAACTAAAATATATTAAAAAATTTATAACTAATAAAAAAGGACTTTATCACCTTTGAAAAGTCCTCTTTTTAATAAATACTATCTATAATTTACTTGCATATTATTTACCATTATTACACACTTAGAAAATACACCATGTACAACTTTAATATTACTATTTTTACTAAAATAAGGAGTATCGTACATCTCAAATACTATTTCTCTTTTATTCTTAAAGTCAGTTGCATAAATTCTATAATAATGTCTTCCACTCTTTTCTGTAAAATTTTCTATACCTGTACACACTCCAGTTAAAGATGTATAAAACCCAAAAAAATATTCTAATAATGAAGAAATATTTTTAAATATTATTAAAGCAAAAATTAAAACAAATATAGAGTCAGCAAACTCATATGCAAACAATATAGATACTAATGTATAAATTATTGAATATTCTTTAAAAGTTCTTCGATTTTGTGGAATATCTTCCCTTGGATTAAACCAAATTTTATATCTCCAAAGTATATTACTATATAAGGTATCTTCGTCAGCTCCAGCCATAGCCATTTTCCATTTTAGTCTATGGTCTGTAAATATTGTTGCGTATATTCTCTTTGTATAAATTATTAAGCATATATAAGCCACTTCCATAATTAATGAAGATGTTATTAAAAGCATGTCCTTAAATATAATTACTGTAATTAAAATATAAACTATAAAAACTATATTTAAAAATATTAATGGAGTTAACTTTGTTTTTATCCTAAATTTATCTTCTTCTGATAATTCAGGAGTTTTATTGAAGGCCACTGATATAAATAAAGCTATTAAAATAAATCCAGTCATTCTTGTTACTATTTCTATATTTATTTCTTGTAAATAAGCAAAATAGTATCCTTTTTGCTCAAGAACATATAGTAAATCTGCTACTATATTTACTATGATTACACCTAATGCAAGCCACCTTAATGATTTTATATTTTGTATTCCCAATATTAATATTTCCTCCCCTTTTATAACATAATTATATGTTATCAAAAGTTTATTAATTTTTAAATTAAATATATTTTTATATTTATTTTTTATATTTTAAGTTAAATAAAATATTTTTTAACTCTAATTATTTATACTTAATAATAAAATAAAAAAGCCCTTGAAAATTCTATAAACTAGAAATTTTCAAGAACTTTATTTACTACTTCTTAATTAGCTTAACAACAGTCTCACCATGAGGAGTGTTTGGGAACATATCCTTAACTCTTGTTCTCTCAATTACATATCCTGCATTAATAAGACCTTGAAGATCATTAACTAAAGTCTTAGGATTACATGAAACATAAACTATTTCCTTAGCATCAAATCTTATAACATAATCAAGTGCCTTAGGACTAACTCCACTTCTTGGTGGATCTAAAATTATAATATCTGGTTTATCAGTAACTTGTTTAATAGTTTCTGCAACATCACCAGCTATAAATGTACAATTATCAAGACCATTAAGCTTAGCATTTTCCTTAGCAGCTTCAACTGCTTCCTCAATAAGCTCAAGTCCAACAACTTTCTTAGCCTTTGGTGCTACAATTTGACCTATTGTTCCTGTTCCACAATATAGGTCAAAGACAACTTTGTTATCTGAATCACCCATAAATTCTCTAACTATACTATAAAGGCTTGCTGCCCCTTTAGTATTAGTTTGGAAAAATGAAAATGGTGATATTTTAAACTTTAATCCTAAAAGTTCTTCCATTATATAATCTTTTCCGTAAAGAAGATTAACCTTTTCTGGTATAACAGCATCTGAGAATGAATTATTTTCTGTATGAAGAAGTGATACAAGCTCTCCGTCAAAGTCTAATCCTTTAATAATCTCAGCCCAATTTGTTAAATCAAAATCAACTTGAGTTGTTGTAACTAAGTTAACTAAAAGCTCTCCTGTATTTTTAGCTTTTCTTATAACTAAATGTCTCAAGTAGCCTTCTCTCTTCATAACTCTATAATATGGAAGATTAGTTTCTCTAAAATATTCAACTGTTGCCTTTATAACTTTTCTAAAATCTTCGTCAACAAGTTTACACTCATCAACAGTTATTATTCCAAAACTTGCATTTTTCATATGCATTCCAAGGCAAAGTTCTCCACCTTTAAATTCATCACCAAAAGTAAATTCCATTTTATTTCTATATTCAAATTGATCTTCGCTTCCTGTTACTCCCTCGTATTCTCCAGTAGTAACATCAGCTTTTACAAATAAATCTTTAACTTCTTCTCCTAAAAGCTCTAATTGCTTTTCATAAGAAAGATTTTGTGATGAACATCCACCACATATTCCAAAATGAGGACACTTTGGTTCTATTTCATAAGGTGCTTTTTCTATAACTTCTAAAAGCTTAGCTTCAGTATAAGCTTCTCTATTTTTCTTAACTCTTGCCTTTACTATTTCTCCAGGGAAAGCTCCTTTTACTAATACTTTAGTGTCATCTAAAATTCCAACACCAACTGATGGAAACTCAGTTTTATCTATTTTAACTGTAATTTCTCTTCCTCTACCTCTTCCTCTTCTGCTCACTAACTTATATCTCTCCTATCATTTAATTTTTATTTTATCCTATAGCTAATATTCTTTTTCCTATAGTTCTCTTTTTCTTTATTTCAAATATAGATTTATATAGTATATTAAATATTATAAATATAATCAATAGAACTCCTGATATATCACTAACCATATATCCCATAAATCCTATTAAAATATCAAATATTACTAAACCTATAGCTGATACACCTAATATTATAGCCTCGTCTAATATAGTTGCAAATAAAGTTTTTATAAATGATGGATTTTCATCAATTTCATTATCAATTATTTTAGACTTATTTTCTTTAATTTCATTTTTTTCTTTAATGTTATCTTCTTTTATAACTTCAACCTTTTCATTAACTTCTAAATTATTATCTTTATTATTACTCAATTAAAAAGCCTCCCAAAGTTAATTATTTAAGTCCCTCTGACTTATTAGTAAATTTATATATTTTAGTTGATATTGTATAAACTATGTAATTTTTACTAACTGCATACTCTTCAACTAATCCATTTATTGTGTTATCTATTATTCCTTCTGTCTTATCACTTTTAATTATATCCATTATTTTCTTATTTATTTCATCATAATTTCTATTAGCTTCACCAGTCATTATAGCTGAATATTTTGCTAAAGAAGTATCGCCTATATTAAATTTACCATCTTTAATAGCCCCTTCTCCATCAAACTTAAGTGAAAGCTTCATTTGAAATCTTCCTGAATCTTGAGCATCTCCAATAAGTTGCTCTTCAAATTGCATACTCTCTAATTTATTTGCTTCTGGATTTTTATTATCTAAATATATTGATTTTATATTAGCAGTTACTCCATTTACTTTATCTACTTCATCTTCTTTTTTATACTCAAGTTCAAGCTCCTTAGTTAAGTCTTCAACTTTAGTCATTAAAGTGTCCCCTTCTTTTACAAACTCATCATGAGTAAAATCCATTATCCAAGAACCTTTTAAACCATCAAACTTCTTTTGTTGCTGTTCTGTAACTTGTGCTTGTTTTGTAGCATTATTAGTTGATTCATTTATTTCATTTGTTTTATTTCCACAACCAGCTAATGAAAATAATAAAGTAGATGATATTATTAATCCTATAATTTTTTTTGACATTATTACTACCTCCTCTTTTAACCCTAAATTCCCCTAAAATCTTCAATTTTCTTAATTATATCACTCTAACTCTAATACTTAAAGCATTACACGCTTATTTTCTAGTCGTTTAGTGATTTGAAGCTTATCTAATTCTTCTAGGAAAGCTAGTGCAATTTTTCTATTAGTATTTAAAATATCTCTGCACGTAGCAAGGGTTATTTCACCTTTTTCTTTTAAGTGTTCTTTTATTTTTATTTTCCCAATATTAAATGATTTATAACTTAATATAACTCCATCATTTAAAATAACTATGTCTTTTTCTTCTTCTAAAAACTTTAATATCTTAAAATATAATGAATCGTTTATTTTATACTTCTCTTTAAGTAATTTTATATCCACAGAAACAAAACCTTGATTTAATTCAGTAATCAAAGCATCTTTAAACTTTTTTTCATTTAATCCTAATCTTTTATTAAAACCTTTTAGAGAAACTATACCTTTTTGAATATTTATTATATCTTCAGATTTTATAGCATTTAAAAGCTCATTAAATTCATTTATCTTAAGTTCTTTTACTAATAATTTTTTTCTTAATTCTTCTTTAGACATTCCATTTTCTAATGGATTTTTCTTATGATAATTTGAAAGAATAATTTTAAGGTCTTTTAATATTATATCTAATTGTTTACTATAGATTATAATTTTTTCATTACAATTTAATACTTTAACATATTTTTTTTCTGTTAATTTATTTATTTCATTATCTATTTCATCTAAATTACAATTTATATTATTAAGTAAATCTTTTAAATACATTAATTTTTCTTTGTTTAATAAATCTAATATTCTCTCTTCTAATGTTCCTTTTTCCTTTAATATAACATTATCTTTATACTTTTCTATATCTTTTCTAAACTTTTTACCTTTTGCCTCTATTATTTTCCCTCCACCTAAATTATAAACAGGTGAATAATTTCTTATATAATAGCTATCATTTTTTTTAACTAATATTTCATTTTCTAATCTTAATTGTATATATTTATTTTCTAAATCTAAAGGATATAATCTTCCTATAACTTCTTTTGTTCCACTATATACTCTAACTCTATGGCCTTTTTTAATTTGCTTCTCTTTTATCTTACAAAAAGAACAATCTATTATAGAAGATGTTTCTAAATTTAAATTACTACTTAAAACCTCACCTCTTTTTATATTATCCTTTGAAACATTAGTAATATTTAAAGCACATCTATTACCTTTAATACACTCTGATATTCTTTTGCCATGACTTTGAACTTCACGAACTCTAATTTCCTTTAATGATGGATAAAGTTTAAGTATATCTCCATATTTAACCTTTCCTTCTATTATTGTTCCTGTAACAACTGTCCCTGAACCTTTAACTGTAAATACCCTATCCACAGCCATTCTAAATTCTTCTTCATATTCTTCATCATCAATATTTAAAAAAAGATTTTCAAGCTCTCTTATAAGATTCTCAATTCCAAACTTTGTTTTACTTGATACTTTAACTATAGGTACATTACAAAGATTTGTATTTTTAAAAGCTTCTCTTATATACTCAATTGATAATTCTTGTATTTCTTCATCACAATTATCACATTTAGTTAGTGCTATTATTCCTTTTTTTATTCCAAGTCCTTCTATTATTTGAAGATGCTCTATTGTTTGCTCTCTAACACCTTCATCAGCTGCAATTACAAATAAAACTGCTGATACACCAGTAATACCAGCAATCATATTTCTTATAAATTTTTCGTGACCTGGAACATCAACAAAATCAATTTTATTTCCTGATGGTAATTTATAATTAGTAAAGCCTAAATCAATTGTAATTCCTCTTATCTTTTCTTCTTTAAGTCTATCTGTATTAATTCCAGTTAACGCTTTTATAAGTGATGTTTTTCCATGATCTATATGTCCACAAGTTCCAACTATTATCGTCTTCATATACTTTCACCAATTCCTTTAAAAGCTTCTGTTATAACTTCTATATCATCATTAATTAAGCACCTTCCATCAATAATTACCTTCCCCCCATTTATTCTAGTAATTATAGGTATACTATTATTTCTAAGTTTTTCTTCAATTTTATTTTCTTTTATTAAATTACTATCTATCTTAAGTACAAAAGTGTCAAATTCTGAGGTAGGTAAAGCTCCTCCACCTACTAATGATTTTTCTTTTGCCTTTGTTATATTAAATTTATTCTGTAAAAATTTAAGTTTGTCTTTTAATTTATCTATATTATCTTCAATAGCATCTAAATTTAATGTTAAAAGTTTAAGTGTTGGAATGCTTAAATAATCTTCTAAAATATAATCTTTTAAAGTTCCTTCTAAAGCTGCTAATGTAAACTTATCTACTCTCAATGCCCTATTTAGTTGATTTTTCTTTATCTTTTCTATCCAAAAAGACTTACCAACAATTATTCCACACTGGGGTCCACCAAGTAATTTATCCCCACTAAAAGTAATGATATCAACACCTTCATTAACATATTCTTTAACTGTTTTTTCATCTTCTATTCCATTTAAATTTATTCTTTTAATTAATCCGCTACCTAAATCCAAAATAACTGGTATTTTATTTTTTTCTTTAATACTAATAAGCTCTTTTACCTCTACTTCTTTTGTAAAACCTAATATTTTATAATTTGATGTATGTACTTTTATTATTGCACCAGTTTCTTCACTTATTGCCTCTTGATAATCATTTATGTGTGTTCTATTTGTTGTTCCAACTTCTTTAAGTATTCCACCACTTAATTTCATTATTTCAGGAATTCTAAAAGAACCACCTATTTCAACTAATTCCCCTCTTGAAATAATTCCTTCTTTTCCATTACATACAGTATTTAAAGTTATAAGAACTGCAGCAGCATTATTATTTACAATTAAAGCATCTTCAGCTCCAGTTAAATACTTTATATAATCTAAAATATTATCATATCTACTTCCACGTTTTCCCTCTGAAAGATTATATTCTAAATTTGAATAATTATTTGCAACTTCATTTAAAGCTTCAATACTTCGTTTTGATAAAATCGATCTACCAAGGTTTGTATGTATTACAGTTCCTGTACAATTTATAACTCTTTTTAATTTAAAATCTTCTATTTGTTTTATGCTTTTTCTAAACTCCATTAAACATTGTTCTTTCAAAGAAAAAACGGGGGAATAATCCCCCATTTTTAAAATATTTTCTCTTACAATATTTATGGAGTTTCTAAGATTTTCTACTACTAATTTCCTAGGTAGTTTTTCTATATATTTTTTAACTTCATCTTCCTTTAAAAGTACATCTACCTTTGGTAAATTTCTTAATAGATTCATAAAAGCCCTCCATTTTATTTATAAACTTTTATCTTACTATTATGCTGTATTCTTCTTTTTCTTTTACTTCTCCAATAATCCAAGACTTTATATTTTTTTCTCTAAATTCTTTTAATATTTTATTACCTTCTTCTATACTACATGATATAAGAAGTCCACCTGATGTTTGTGGATCAAATAAAATATCTTCAAGCCATCTTTCCACATTTTCTAGCTTATACTTATCTTGTATATAATACTTATTTTGATATGTCCCTTGTGGTACAAGTCCAAAATCTGCATATTCTTTAGCTTCTTTTATGTAAGGTATATTATCTTTATTAATACAAAATGTCATATCAGAACCTTCAGCCATTTCATAAGCATGACCTATAAGACCAAAACCTGTTATATCAGTGCAAGCTGATATATCATATTTTCTTATAACTTCCCCTGCATATTTGTTTAAAAGTGACATCCACTTTATAGCTTCATCTAAGCTTTCTTTTGATGCCATTTCTCCCTTAGCAGCTGTGTTTATAAGACCTATTCCTAATGGTTTTGTAAGTATTAATATATCTCCCTCTTTTGAGCCACAGTTCTTAAGTATTTTATCTGGATGTACAACTCCTGAAACAGAAAGCCCATATTTTGGTTCATCATCCTGAACAGAATGCCCACCAATTACAACAGCTCCTGCCTCTAATACTTTATCAGCTCCCCCTTTAAGTATTTCACCAAGTATTTCTCTATCTAAACAATTTGGGAAACATACTATATTTAATGCAACTTTAGGTTCGCCCCCCATTGCATAAACATCACTTAAAGAATTTGCCGCTGCAATTTGTCCAAATGTATAAGGATCATCAACAACTGGAGTAAAGAAATCTAATGTTTGAATAAGTGCTATATCATCACTTAACTTATATACAGCTCCATCATCTGATGTATCAATTCCTACTAGTAAGTTTTCGTCTACCATTTTTGGTATACTTTTTAAAATATTTGAAAGAGCACCCGGCTCTATTTTAGCTGCTCAGCCTGCAGTCTTTGCATAATTTGTTAATTTAATCATAACTTTACCACCCTTTCTTAAAGGTTATATATAACTATTTTACATCATCCTTTAAGAATTTCAAAATTTAAAGCTATATTTATACTAAACCGTTATAGATTCTTTTATTTTTAAAAATGTTCCTTCACCAATTCCACTTACATTTTTTATATCTTCTATAGACTTAAATCCACCATTTTCTTCCCTATATTCAATTATAGCTTTTGCCTTTGAAGGTCCAATTCCATTTATATTATCAAGTTCATCTAAACTTGCAGTATTTATATTTATCTTACTATTTTCCTTTGAATTACTTTCCTTACCTGAATTAACCGTAGAATTGTTACTTCCACTTATTATATTATTATCTAAAGTAGCTTTCCCTGACTCACTATTATCATTATTACCTTCTTTCATTTTCTTTACTTCCTCTTTACTTGGAATTACTACACACTTATTATTTTCAAGCTTTTCTGCTCTATTTACAAATTCTAATGAAGCATTTTTTGTTACTCCACCTGCCTTTTTTATTAAATCCTCAACAATACTTCCTTCATTGAGATAATAAACTCCTTGGTTTATAACTTCTCCTTTTATATCTACAGCAATGCTTCTATCTTTTAATGAAATTTCCTCATTATCTACATTATTATCTTTTGCTTTCTCATTATCTTTAAAAACTTCAGAAGTTTCACTTTTATTATCATTTTTACTTACATCCTTTGCTTCTTCATCTACAAACATTTCTTCATGACCTTTGTTACCATTTAAATCTTCTCTACCTCCATTTATATATGAAAACAAAGAAAATCCACCTATTATAATTGCTAAACTTATTAAACCTAAAGTTCTCTTATCTAATTTCATATAATCACCTTAATAACATTTTTTTCTAATTATTCACATTCTAGAAACAAATTATTCCAAAATTGTGGATTAAGAATATTTTTTTTGTTACAATATTCTCATAAATTTAAAGACAAGGAGAAATTATGAAAAACACATTTAAAATTATATGTAGATTTTTATTTTTAGCATTGATTTCACTTAATGTTTTTACTATTAATGCATTTGCTGAAGAAAAACCTCCAAATTTAAATGCAGAATCAGCACTTCTTATGGATGCTAAGACAGGGCAAGTATTATATTCAAAAGAAGCTAATAAAAAGCAATTTCCTGCATCAACAACAAAGGTTTTAACAGCTTTGGTTGTTTTGGATAATGCTAAGTTAACGGATGTAGTTACAGTTGGTAAAAACCCACCATTTGCTGATGGAAGCTCAATCGGATTAAAAGAAGGTGAAAAGTTTACTGTAGAAACTCTTTTAACAGGACTTCTATTAGAATCAGGAAATGATTGCGCAGAAGCTTTAGCTGAATATGTTGGAGGAACAACTAGTAATTTTGTAAAAATGATGAATGAAAAAGCAAAAGCTCTTGGTTGCAATGATTCAAATTTTGAAAATCCAAGTGGTCTACCAAATGATAAACATGTATCAACAGCTTATGATTTAGCTCTAATATTAAAAGAAGCAATTAAAAATCCTGATTACATTAATATATCTAGAAAAATATCAGTAGAACTTCCACCAAGTAACTTAGATAAAGAAAAGAGATGGGCAAATAATCATAATCACTTAATAAATAAAAACTCAAAATATTATTATAAATATGCCCTTGTTGGTAAAAGTGGTTATACAGATGTAGCAAGACATACTTTTGTAATATCAGCACAAAAAGATAATAGAACTTTAATCGCAACTTTCTTAAAGGCTGAAGATAAAAATAAAAACTTTGAAGACATGGCAAGCCTTTTAGATTATGGTTTTAATAACTTTACAGAAATTAGCTTATACAAAAAAAATCAAAATATAGAAAATATAAAACTAAATAATAATATGAATTTGCCTATATACATAGATAGAGATATATTAATCTCTGCTCCAAATTCAGAAATTAATAAGGTAAATACTACTTTACAATACGAATTACCTAAAAATATAAAAAGAAAACCATTAAAATTAGGTGAAACAATAACAACTGCTGATATACTTGTTGATGGTCATTTATTAACTAAAGTTAATTTATTAAGTGGAATAGATAGAGAATATAATTTTAAAATAGCAATTACTGAGCTTTTTAATAGAAATAAAATTATTATAATTCCTTTATCTATTACTTTAACAATATTAGTTTTACTAATTTTAAGAATTATATATGTTAAAAAGAAAAGAAAAAAATTAGCTTTTGAAAAAAAGTGGAAACATATAAGAAATAGAAAAAGATAACTTTATAAAACAAAAATTTAAATACCTTAATTTTTATATAATAAATAATTATATAGATAAATAACACCTAATAAGATTGACTACTCTTATTAGGTGTTATTTTTATTTAATCATATATTCTTCTATTATTAAATATTCAAAATTCAGAGCTTTATTATTCTGAATTAAAATAGTTTTAATTAAAATTATTTTAAGTAAGCAACCTTTTAGATTTATACTAAATACAGATTAACTTAAAATAATATTATTTTATCTTTTCTATAAGTTCTTTAAAATCATCTGGCATTTCAGCTCTAAGACTTAAAGGTTTCTTATTTCTTGGAGATTCAAAGTCTAATCCATATGCATGAAGTGCTTGCCTATTTATAAGATCCAACTCATTATCTCCATCTCCATAAAGAAAATCTCCATATATAGGATGACCTAAACTTGATAAATGAACTCTAATTTGATGAGTTCTTCCTGTTTCTAAAAGACATTCAACTAAATCTCCACCATTAAAACTTTCTAATACTTTATAGTGAGTTATGCTTCTTTGACCTCTTTCATCAACAACTCTCTTTATACTGCTAAAGCCATCTTCTTTTTCTGGTCTATATATAGGAAGGTCTATAGTACCTTCCTTTTCTTTAAGATTTCCATGAACTATAGCAAGATATCGCTTTTGCATTTTATTTTCTTTCATATCCTTTGATAAAGCCATATGTGCATATTGATTTTTACCTATTACAATAAGCCCTGATGTATTCATATCAAGTCTGCTTACAAGTCTTACAATACATCCTTGACCTGTTTCTTTAAAGTAATTAATTACTCCATTTGCTAAAGTTCCAGATTGATATGTCTTAGTTGGATGAACCACCATAAAAGGTCTTTTATTTATTACTAAGATATCTTGATCTTCATAAACAATATCTAAATCCATTTTTTCTGGTACTATATCTTGACTTTCTTCTCTATCCAAATTTATTTTAACTTTATCACCTTCAGAAAGATTAAAACTCATCTTTACAGCTTCATCATTTACAAAAATTCTTTTTTCTCTTGCTGATCTTCTTATAAGTCTTGAAGATAATCCAAGTTCATCTTTTAAAAAATCTCTTATATTCACACCATTATCTTTTGATGTTACACATTTCTCTAAGGTATTCATCTATCCCTAAAATCCTCCTAGGTTTAACCTTTAATAATTTTTAGCATCGTCTCCAAGTACAATTATTACATCATATCCTGGTTCTTCATATCTTGAATCTATAGATTCAATTTTATTTATAGCTGTAAACTTCTTTTGAAGCTCAGATTTTATATTATCATTATTAACCATAACAACACTTTGCTTTACAAGATTAGTATTTCCAGTATCAACATTAGTATATCCTAATTGGTTAAGTTGAACTTTATAAGTTGCAGCTAATCCACTTATTTTTGTACCATTTAATACTTTAATCCTTACATCTTGAGGTGATATTGGACCACTATCGCCATTTGAATTTAAAGAATTTATAAGTTGCTGATTAGCTTGTTTATTAAATACAAAGTATGACTGACCTGAAATCATTTGTGGAGTTCCCTTTATTGTAGTCATATTTATATTTCCTGCTTTTAATGTCATAAGCTTCAATGCATATTTGAATATAGTAGTTCCTGGCATATTTGTTTCAATATTTGTTTCCATTACCTTAAGTATTTTAGGCATTTTAAATATTATAGCCGGAGTTGCACACTTCTTAACAACTTGAGCTAAAAATTCATGTTGATTTTTTATTCTATCTATATCTCCATTTGGAAGCCCTGTTCCATCATTATTTTTTCTCCATCTAAAGAACTCTTCAGCCCTTTTACCATCTAAATGTTCTTCAGTTCCTTTTTTAAATTTTATACGTAAATTTTGAGATTTATCAGTGTAGTCCATATCATATTTTATTTTCATATCAACTCCACCTATTGCATCAATAAAATCTCTAAATGCTGCATAATTAACCTTAACTAAATAATTTACATTAACGGATAAAATATCTTGTACTTCTTTAATTACTCTTTCATCTCCCCCTATAGGGTAAGCTGCATTTATCTTCCACCTACGTCCATTTATATAAATCATAGTATCTCTAGGTATAGATACTATATTTACTTTTTTTGTTTGTGGATTAAAATTTATAAGCATCATAGTATCTGTTCTTTTTATTGATTCATCATTTGGATTATTAACATCTCCAACATCTAATCCAAGAACTAAAATATTTACAGTTTGATTCATTGGAACTGGATTAGGTTTTATTATATTATCTGTGCTTACTTTATCTAAAAGCATTGCAATCCTAACTCCAGTGACTAATGTAATTAGAAGTATAGCAGCAATTATTATTCCTATTATTCTTTTAAAAGTAATTTTTTTCTTTCTTTTAGGTTTCTTAGAAGGCTTATCCTTTAATCTTTGATTCTTTTGAGGTTTTTTTCTTGAAATTACTCCATCATCAACTCTTCTTCTTGCATCATTTGCAGGAATTGATCTCCCTCTTCTTAACTCCTGTTCTCTGTTAGAACGTCTTCTCCTAATAACTTCTTCTCTTTCTGCCATCCTTTTTCTTCTTCTAGGATCTACATTTTTCCTATCATCTGCCACTTTAGTTCCCCCCAATATAATTTTAAGTTAAAGTTTATTCATAACTAAATAATTTCTTGCTTTAATAGTATTTATATCTATAAGTTGGCCATTACTTAGTAAATATTTTATAGTGTGTTCCATCCCCATAAGAACTCCACTATCTAAATCCTTTAAAACTTCACTTCTGATTTTATCTACTCCATCATAAGTTCTTGAAGGTTCAATCATATCTGCAATATAAATAATCTTTTCAAGTTTACTCATATTTTCTTTACCTGTAGTATGCCATCTCATAGCTTCAAGTACTTCTTCATCATCTATATTAAACTTTTCTTTGGCAATTATTCTAGACACTATTCCATGCCAAAGCTCTGGTGTTTTTTTCTCTGTTAACGTTAATTCTATATTATTATCTTCAATAATTTTTAATAATTCTTCTTTTGATAAATTCTTTCCAATATCATGAAAAAGCGCAGCTTGTTCTGCTTTATACTCATCTACACCATTTAACTCAGCTAATTTTTTAGCTGTAGATACAACACCTAAAGTGTGCATATATCTTTTAGGTTTTAAATTTTCCTTTAAGTAATCATAAATATAACTAAAATCCATATTACTTCTCCTTATAATAAAGCTTTTCTCTTTCAATAACTTTCATTACCCTTTCTGGTACAAAAAAATCTACTCTATCCCCATTTTCTATTCTTTTTCTTATTTCTGTTGAAGATATTTCTAAATCAAGTACATTTAAAAATATAATTTCTCCATTGTATTTCTTCTCTGCTAATTCTTTTTCCTTTTTTAAATCTGCTTCTTTAAATCCTGGTCTTGTAAATACAACAAAATTACATAAAGAAAATATTTCAGTTACATTTTTCCACTTATGTAAGCTTACAAGACAATCTGCTCCCGTTATAAAGTATAACTCAACATTATCCTTATTAAAATACTCTAAAGTTTTATAAGTATAACTTAATTCTTCTTTTTCTATTTCATAATCTGAAACCTCAAAATCCTCAAAATCTTTTATAGCTTCCTTTACCATTTCATACCTCAAAGAAGCCCCCGTTACCTTCTTATTTAGCTTGTGTGGGGGACTTCCATTTGGTATAAATATTATTTTATCTAAGTTTAATCTCTTCTTAGCCTCATAAGCTATGTAAAGATGAGCGTTATGGATAGGATCAAAGGTTCCTCCTATAATCCCATACTTCTTCATTACTTTCTATTTTTAGCTTTTCTTGGTATTTCTATTTTTGGATTTTTTGATGATCTTTTATATAAAACTATCTTACTTCCAATCGCCTGAACACCTTCACATTTTAACTTTTCACATATATAATCTGAAGCTTCTCTAGCTTCAAGCCCACTATTTTCTAAAAC
Source organism: Clostridium sp. (assembly GCF_030532265.1). Taxonomy (GTDB): domain Bacteria; phylum Bacillota; class Clostridia; order Clostridiales; family Clostridiaceae; genus Clostridium. The sequence goes on from NZ_JAUNLM010000029.1 coordinate 23,067, forward strand.
TTTTATTTTAATAAGTTCTCTTTTTTCTAAAGCATCTCTTACTTGATTTAAAAAAGTTTCCTCTATTCCATTTTTACCAATTTGAAATATAGGTTGCATATCATTAGCTAACCCTCTTAAGTAAGCTCTTTGTTTTCCTATTAACATCTAAAATCCTCCTATAGTATATATTCAAATTCAAAGTCGTTAAGATTTACCATGTCACCATCTTTGATTCCCATTTCTCTTAACTTATCTAATACTCCCTTATTCTTTAATACTTTATGGAAGTATCTTAATGAATCAGCATCATTTACATTAACTGCACTTAAAAGTCTATCTACGAAACTTCCAAATACATAGTAAGTATCGAATTCGTCACCTTCTTCGACTCTAACATCATAAGTAAATCTCTTTTCATCTGGTACATATCTTTCATCTTCTGAAATTTCAAGTCCTGTTATAGGAATTTCTTTAAGCATTCTTGCACATTCTTTAATTACTTCATCAACACCTTCTCTAGTTGCTGCTGACATTTTGTATACTTTATCAAATCCTAATTCTTTAACTTTTCTTTCAAATTCCTCAAATACACCTTCTTCAAATACAAGGTCAATTTTATTTGCAACTACTATTTGAGGTCTATCCCAAAGTTTAACAGAATATTTTTTAAGTTCTTCGTTTATCTTTAAGAAATCTTCAAAAGGATCTCTTCCTTCAATTCCTGAAAGATCCACAACATGAACTAATAATCTTGTTCTTTCTATATGTCTTAAGAATTCAAGACCAAGACCAACACCTTCACTTGCTCCTTCAATAATTCCTGGAATATCAGCCATAACAAATGGTTCTACACCTTCAGCTGCAACAACCCCAAGATTTGGCTTTAATGTTGTAAAGTGATAATTTGCTATCTTTGGTTTTGCTTTTGTTGTCATTGATAAGAATGTTGACTTTCCTACATTAGGGAATCCTAAAAGACCAACATCTGCAAGTAATTTAAGCTCTAAGATTATGTTCATTTCTTCTCCAGGCATTCCAGGCTCAGCAAATGTTGGTGCCTGTCTTGTAGGTGTACAGAACTTACAGTTTCCTTTACCACCCTTTCCACCTCTTAATACAACATATTCATCGTCTTTTTCTGAAAGATCACATATAATCTTATTACTTTCAGCTTCTCTTATAATTGTACCTAAAGGTACTCTTATATAAAGATCATTTCCATCTTTTCCGTAACATTTTGATCCGCCACCATTTTCTCCTGGCTCTGCTACGAATTTTCTCTTATATTTAAAATCCATTAATGTAGTGATTCCTGTATCAACTTTAAAGATAATACTTCCGCCTCTACCACCATCTCCACCATCTGGACCACCAAGTGGAACGTATTTTTCTCTTCTAAATGAAACATTACCGTCTCCACCTTTACCAGATTTAATAAAGACCTTGGCTTTATCTATAAACATGCTCATAATTTCACCTCTCCTTTTGTGAAAATTTATTTTTTAAATTTAAAATATATCTGCAAAAAATTTATATTCCTCTTAGTATTATTTCCATAGATAATAAATTAAATATATTCAAATAAAATATTTTCTTAATTATATCATAATACCGTTATATATAAACAAAAAAAGATTACAAATACATTTTAAAAATCTTTTTTTATATTTAAAAAGCACCCAAATTCATGGGTGCTTTATATTAATAACTATTATTCAGCTATTACTTCTACGTTCATTGGGTAAACAGAAGCTTTCTTCTTGTCTCTTCCCATTCTTTCGAATCTAACAACTCCATCGATTTTAGCGAATAGAGTATCATCCTTACCCTTTCCAACGTTGTTTCCTGGGTGGATTTTAGTTCCTCTTTGTCTAACGATGATGTTTCCAGCTAAAACGAATTCTCCGTCTGCTGATTTAACACCAAGTCTTTTTGACTCAGAATCTCTACCGTTCTTTGAGCTACCTACCCCTTTTTTGTGGGCAAATAATTGAAGGTTCATTATCATCATGTCACTACACCTCCTCTTTTAATAAATTTATATATTCTCTACGTTTATTAATTCCAAACATTTCATCCAAGCTAAAAATTACACTTTCTAGACTCTTCTCGAAAGTTTTAAGTAAAACCTGAGACTGCTTTAATTCTTCTTCCGAAAAATCAGTTAAGTCTAATTTAAGGTATCCATCAGCCATTTCATATGTACAGTTAAGCTTTAAAACTTCATCTATACCTATAAGAACACTTTGTGATAAGACTGAAACTGAGTTACAAACCATATCAAAAGCTTCTCCTACCAATAAAACATCATTATTAAAATCTCTGTCTTCTGGCATTGCATGACTATCTATAATGAAACCTATTATATTATCTTTTTTTCTTAAAATCTTTGCACTAATCATTTGACTATGCTTCGATCTTTTCGATAACTAATTTAGTGTAAGGTTGTCTGTGACCATTCTTTCTTCTGTAGTCCTTTTTAGCCTTATACTTGAATACTGTAATTTTCTTAGCTTTTCCTTGTGCTACAACTTTAGCAACAACTTTAGCTCCTTCAACCATTGGCTTTCCAACTGTTAAAGTTTCTCCATTAGAAACAGCTAATACTTCTGTTAATTCAACTTGTGAGTCAACTTCAGCGTTTAATTTTTCAACGAATAATACGTCTCCCTCTTGAACTCTGTATTGTTTTCCTCCAGTTAATACTACTGCGTACATTAAAACACCTCCTCATAACGGTCTCGCCACTACGGGTACAAAGATATAATTCTTTGTTTGACAAAAAACCCTATCGTGAGCGGTTTACTAATTAAAGTTAACATACCTATTTGTCATTGTCAATATTAATTTATAATTTATTGTAAATAGTAATAAATTACTACTACTTTAATTTACAAATATATTTTTAGATATTATTCATTTTCATAAAAAAATTATATAATTATATTAATAGGCTTTAAACTTTAAATTAAGCTTTAAAAATTTAAATAATTTAAAGTTTATACCAAATAAAAAGTTAGAAATATAAATTACAATCTTAAAATATTTTTATTTAAATAT
>NZ_JAUNLM010000111.1 GCF_030532265.1 Clostridium sp.
AGCTAAAAATGCAATAATAATAACTAATATTATTTGAACTATATTTAGATCCACTGTGTTAATCCTCCTTTTTCTATTAAAACAACCTAAGTTATTTTAATTTATTTAATTCATTTTGTGCTTTTTTAATAATTTCGTCCATATCTCCTTTTGAATCATTTGGAACTTTACGAACATCAAAATCTAACCCAGCTTTTTTAAGTTTTTCAAAAGTATCAATATCTTCTTGACTAAAAGCAAGAACTTTATTTGGTTGAACTTTACCAGCAGAGTGAGCCATAGATCCAACATTAACTGTCTTTATAGGTACTCCACCTTCTACTGCTCTAAGTAAATCTTCTGGATTTTCAAAAAGAAGCATCGCACGTTGTCCTCCAAAATGCTGATCATCTTTTGCAAGCTTAATCATTTGATCAATAGGAACAACATGAGCTTTAACTCCTGGAGGAGCAGCTTGTTGAATTAATTTCTTACGAAGTTCATCTCTAGCTACTGCATCTGATACAACAATAATTCTTGTTGGTTGTGTAGTTTTTGTCCAAGCAGTTGCTACTTGACCATGTAGTAAACGAGAATCAATACGAGCTAAAACGTATTCAAATGATCCAGGTGTACCCGCATTAGACTGCTTAACTGAACCTGAATTTTGTTTATCATCATTAGCTGGTTCTAATGCTTCTGGTTTAACCTTAACCCCTTCTTTAGCTGAGCTTATAATGCTAGCTGCAATTTCTTGTGCAGATTCCATTGAAAGACGTGCTCCATAAGCTTCAATAACCATTGGTAAATTCATACCAGCAACAATTGCCCATTTATCTTTATGTTCTTCAAATAGACTATTTGCTTGGTTAAATGGCGTACCGCCCCAAAGATCAACTAAGAATAAAACCTCATCTTGGTTGTCAAAGGATGCAATTGCATCTTTCATTTTTGCTTTAATGTCATCAGGACCTTCACTCGGCATCAAAGTAACAGCTTGCACGTTTTTTTGTTCTCCAAAAATCATTGAACCTGATTGTAAGATACCTTTAGCAAAATCACCGTGACTAGCAAGAATAATTCCTACCATATGTATACCTCCTATTTTTTATTTGTTATAAAAATTATAAATAAGTTCTAAAAACTTGTGATAAAATTATTAATTATAATTTTTCTTATAAACAAACTTTTTTAATAATTTATTATTTACATTTATATTAGTAGCAAGTATCATGCCAATAAAATGTATTAATAATACTTAATCTACTTAAAGCTATGTAATTCAATGATTTAAGCTTTAGTTTTAATAATTAATATTTTTTATTTAATACACTTTAAATGTTTTTTGATACTGTTTTATTTTGGTTTAAAGTATTTTGATATACTTATTTAAATATTTTATTAATATTACAAATTTCGTTCTTATTCAACATAATATTAAAAATATCTTTTAATATATTATTTCCTTATATATATTTTTTATTACAATTATATTTAATTTTCTTCTAAAAAATTTATGTATTAAATCTCCTTTAATAGTTAATTTCTATAGAAAACATTGATTAAGCAGTTAGTCGAGTGCTTTTAGCTTAATCAAGCTTTTCTACTTAAAATTTTACGCAATACACTTATATAATATATTAATACACTAATAGCTTAATATATTATTGAATAAATCTACTATAAATAAATTAATTCTATACAATTATCAATACAGATTTTTATTACTATTAATAAAAATTAATTATAGTTTATATATTAAATTGATATAATAAATCTTAGAATCAAATATTTATTATTTTATAAACATAAAATATTTTAATGAAAGGATGGGTAATATGAATTACTGGGAAAGAGCGAATGAAATAAAAGATGACATAATTTCATATAGAAGAAACTTACACTCAAATGCAGAAGTAGGAATGGATCTCCCTTCTACTACTAAATTTATTATGGAAAAACTTAAAAGCTTTGGTTATAAACCAAAACAAATAATAAATAGTGGTGTAGTTGCAACTATTGGAAATGGTAATGGTCCTTGTATACTACTTAGAGCTGATATGGATGCACTTCCAATGACAGAAGAAAGTGGTCTTAAATTTTGCAGTAGAAATTTAGGTTCAGCTCATACATGTGGACACGATTTGCACTCTGCTATGCTTCTAGGTGCAGCAAAAATGCTAAAAGAAAATGAAGAAAATATAAATGGTACAATTAAATTAATGTTTCAACCTGGAGAAGAAACTTTCCAAGGAGCAAAGGCTATGATAGATGCAGGACTTTTAGAAAATCCTAAAGTTGACAGAGCATTATCTTTTCATGTTGGTGCTGGGAATTCTCCAGTAGGAATTTGCGCATATAATGACAAAGGTGCTGCTATGTTTTCTTCCACAGGATTTAAAATTAATATTAAAGGTAAAGGCTCCCATGGTGCAACTCCTCATGAAGCTATTGATTCAATAAATATAGCAGTTCACATTTATTTAGCTCTTCAAGAATTAATTGCAAGAGAAACTAATCCTTCAACTCCAGCCCTTCTTACAATAGGTCAGCTTTCAGGTGGTTCTGCAAGCAATATAATTCCTGAAACTACAGTTATGCAAGGAACTATGAGAACTGTATCAAAAGAAACAGATGAATATTTAAAAAATAGAATTGTAGAAGTAGCAAAAGGTGTAGCTGCTACATTTAGAGGCGAAGCTACTATATCATGGCTTCCATCAGTTCCACCACTAATAGCAGATCCTGAATTTACAAGAGAAATGATTAAATATATGAAAGAACTTAATATTCCTGGATTTATGGCAGTTGGAGACACCACAGCTAGTGCTTCTGAAGATTTTGCTATTGTATTAAGTCATGTTCCTGGAACTTATATGTTCTTGTCAGCTGGATTTACTGATAGAGAAAGTTATACAGCTCATAATCCTAAAGTATTATTTAATGAAGATGTTCTTCCAGAAGGATCTGCTTTTTTTGCTCATTGTGCAACTAGATACTTGGAAAATTCAAAAAAATAAAAACATAAAAAAAAGGTTGTAGTTTAAACTACAACCTTTAACAATCTAAAATTATCTTCTATTTTGTTCTTTTTTAGCTCTTCTACAAGATATGCATCTTGTTGGCTCATTGTCAAATCCTTTTTCTTTGTAGAATTCTTGTTCTCCTACTGAAAATACGAATTCACTTCCACAATCTCTACACTTTAATGTTTTATCTGTCATAAATATTCCTCCTAAAATTAAAGATTCTAAATTGATATAATAATCTCTAATTTATGAGAAACTATTTACCTAAATGAAACTTTTTTTGTTAGCACTTTGCTACTTGTTTAGCATAACATAGTATTTAACTATTTACAACCTTTTTTATTTATTTTTTAAAATAATTGAAATTTAATATATTTTTTTCCATTAAATTAATATAACCTACTTAATTAGTTTATTTATGGTACGGTTCTCCGTTACACCTCCAAAGGAGCACGTTTTACTTTAATTGTTCTAAAG
>NZ_JAUNLM010000030.1 GCF_030532265.1 Clostridium sp.
TCGAACCTGTGACCCCCTGCTTGTAAGGCAGGTGCTCTCCCAGCTGAGCTATGCGCCCACAAATAAATGGTGGTGGAGGAAGGATTCGAACCTTCGAAGTCAACTGACAACAGATTTACAGTCTGCCCCCTTTGGCCACTCGGGAACTCCACCATCTTTTAAAGTTTTAAGTCGTTTGGCTTACTCGCTCAACCGACAATAGTTAGTATATAGTTAACTCATATTTATTTCAAATTAAAAACTATGCCATTTAACAGAATTATTTTTATTTAACTTTAAAATTCTATCTTTTTCACCATTTTGCTATAAAACTTATATTATACTAATTGTTCTAATAATTCTATATTTATATATGGTGAAAGTATCTCTTTTACTTCATTGTAATCCTTTTTTGTAAGCCTAAGCTTAATTATTTTAAAAGCTTCACTAACTCCTCTAAATTCATCTTCATTTTTAATACTATTTTTTATTTTTTCTCCATCAACTGTTGATATCTTTTTTGCAACAGACAATAACTTAGTTTTATCTTTTAAACTTAGACTTTCAAATATCTCATTTTTATTTACATTAAATATTTTTACGCTCGCTTCGCTTGATTTACCTTCATTGTTATGATTAATATCTTTTTTTATTTCTTCATTATAGTTTAATTTATTATCTTTCTCATTTAGTAAATTTTCTTTTTTATTTTTAATAGATTCATCACTTAATTTTGATTTATCCCCTTTATCTTTAATATTATCCTTACTAACAACATCATTCTTTTTATTGTCTTCTATATTTTTCTCATTACTACCTTCCCCTACATTATTAACTCTTGATTTTTCTATATCAATAATATTATTGCTAGGAGTCCAAAAGCTAATAAAATAAATAGTCAAGGATGTTGCTATTGCTAGTAAAATTGTTATTACTAATTTTTTCATATTTATGTACACCTCCTATATTAGATATTGTCCATTTTACTTTTTCTTATTCATATCTTCTATTCTATATTTCAATTTCATATATATATTTCAAGGAGGTGTATATATGGAAAAAAAGGTTCATTACAATGACCCTTTTGCTTACTATACAATTGCTCAATCTATACTAGAATGCTTCTCTGAAAATTTAGTTATTGTTTGTATAGGTACTGACAAATGTATAGGTGATTGCCTTGGGCCTTTAGTTGGAACATTATTAAAAGAAAGTATGCTACCAATTCCTGTTTATGGTTCAATTGACTCTCCAATTCATGCATTAAATATAGATAAAAAATTAAAGTCTATATTATCTGACCATCCTAACTCATACATTATAGGTATAGATGCTTGTTTAGGTGAAGAATCTTCTATAGGTGAAGTTCACATTCGAGATTTTCCTATTAGGCCTGGAAAAGGTGTAGGAAAATCATTACCTGATGTAGGTCAAAAATCCATAGTTGGTATTATAGATTCAAATGAACATGCAGATTTATTTTATAAACGCTCAATAAGACTATCATTTGTATTTGATATTGCAAAAGTTATTTCAAAAGGTATTTTACATGCTTATTATGAATACAATTATCAAGAAAAAAAAACATTATAAATACCCCTATAAAAGGGGTATTTATAATGTTACTCTATTAAAACTACTTCTTCGCGATTTACAATTTTATCTAATTTATCAATATATCCTAAAACAGAACCTGTACCTTCTGCAACAGCTTCAATTGAATTCTCTGCAACTTTAACTGAAACGCCTGTTTCTACCTCTATGAGTTTATCTAATCCTTTAAGTAATGAACCTCCACCAGTCATTAAGATTCCTTTTTCAATTATATCTGCTGATATTTCAGGTGGTGTCTTCTCAAGTACTGACTTAACGGAATCTACTATCAAATTAACTGTATCTATTAGAGATTCTCTTATTTCTGTTGAATTTAACATAATCTCATCTGGCAACCCTGTTCTTAAATTTCTACCTTTAACTGAGATTTTCTCTTCTGCAGAATTATCAAAAGCTGATCCTATTTCAATTTTAATTTGTTCTGCTGTTTTTTCACCAATCATTATTTTATATTTATTCCTTACATACTTTATAATAGCTTCATCAAACTTGTCTCCTGCGACTTTTATTGATTTTCTAACTACTACTCCGCCTAATGATATTACTGCAACATCACAAGTTCCTCCACCTATATCAACTATCATATATCCATCTGGCTTAGTTATATCAAGTCCTGCGCCTATTGCAGCTGCAAGGGGTTCTTCTATAAGATGAACATTTTTTGCACCAGTATTTCTTGCTGCGTCCATAACAGCTCTCTTTTCAACTTCTGATGCTTGTGATGGTATACATATCATAACCTTTGGCGCCATTATCTTTTTGCTTCCACAAGCTTTTCTTATTAATTCTTTTAACATTTTTTCAGTCATATCATAATCTGATATAACTCCATCTTTTAAAGGTCTAACCGCAACAATATTTCCTGGTGTTCTTCCAATCATTTTTCTTGCTTCTTCTCCAACTGCTAAAACCTTTCCATTATTTCTATTAATTGCAACAACTGAAGGCTCCTTTAATACTATACCTTTTCCTTTTACATAAACTAATACAGTTGCTGTTCCCAAATCTATCCCTAATTCACTTCCTGTTTTCCAAAACCACATTTTAAAATCCACTCCTAATTTATTTATATATTAGAAAATTTTACACTTTTAATATAAAGTAAATTATATATTGAATGTGGATTTAATTCAACTTACTTATTTAACTTTAAGCTTCTTAATAATAGTCTATTCAGCTGATTTATATTTCATTTTAGTAGCTTTTCCACCTCTTATATGACGCTCTGCTTTATTAAGTTCTAAAATATTATGAGTCTTTTCAGCAATTATAGGGTTTATTTTAGGTAATCTTTCGGTCATATCTTTATGAATAGTGCTCTTACTTACTCCAAAAACTTTAGCAGTCTTTCTTATTGTTGATTTCGAATCTATTATATATTGTGCTACTTCTAAAACTCTTTCTTGAATATAATCTTTCAAGAGTACTACCTCCTTAAATTTATATTAACCAGCCATATTAAAATGGCTGATTAATATTTTTCACCTAATTATTTTTTATAATTAAAGTATTTTAATGGATCTACTTCTGTGTATTTGTTGTTCTTATTTAATAAAACTTTTAAATGTAAAAAGTCTTCTTTAACACACATCTTTAAAGTGCTTGATGTATTACCAATTTTTCCAATTTCTTGACCTTTAGTAACTTTATCACCTTTTTTAACTTTTAATGCTTTATCTAAATTTGCATAAGATGTTTTCATTCCATTTGCATGTTTAACTACAACAGTAACTCCATAAGTAACATCATTTTCAATAATTTCATCAACAACTCCAGCTTCAGCTACTTTTACAGGAGTTCCAAGTTTTGCTTTAACAGATATTCCACCATAGCTATAACTTGAATCTCCCTTTTCTCCATCTTTTACAACCTTTCCATCCTTAAATAGGTATGGTTCGTTATGACCTTGTAGTAATATTCCATCTACAGGTTTAGTAAAATTCATTTTATTAGTATTTCCTACAGCCTGACTTGTTTGTTTATTTTCTTCTTTCTTGTTGTTTTGTGTACTATCAACTCTTTCGGAATTCTCCATAACACTATCAACTTTTCCTTCTTTATTTTCCTCAACATTAAGTGTTATCTCTTGTTGTGATTGAGTTTGTGATTGATCTTCTTTATTATTTGTTGCACTTTTTATTGCTATAGCTCCACCTATAGTGATTACACATAATCCAACAAATAACGCTACATAAAAACCTTCTTTCTTAAAGAAGTTTTTTACACCTTTAAATTTTTCATTTAATCCATTTGATTTTTTGTTCATAATAAACACCTCCTTTTCGTATTGTGTCCATAATATGAAAAATAATACATTTTTAATAAAAATTATAATAAAAAGAGTGATATTTGATTTTTAATCAAATATCACTCTTTAAATACCTATAAATTTATTTGAATTTTACCTTACCAATTTCAATATCAGTATAATAATGCTTTAATATATCATCATATTTTTTATTATTTTTGGCCATTATATTTGCTCCCCATTGACTCATTCCAACTCCATGCCCGCTACCTTTACAAGATATATTAACATTATCTTTTGAAAACTCCAAAGTAAAGTTTGCAGATTTTAAATCGAACATCTTTCTAAAATCTGTTCCTTTAATAGTTATATTTCCTATCTTAATTTCTTTTACAGATCCTCCCTCAGTTCTTGATTTTATTTTTACTTTACTTCTTATATTTTTTTCTGTAAGACCGGCTTTAGCATAACTTGTATTTATTATATTTATAAAATCATTGTTATTTATTATTTTTTCTGATTCATAAGAATTAGAAACTTCTTCCCCCTTACTAAAAACAGATTTCAAATAAGGTACCTCAGATGAAAATACATCTTCAGCATTTTCTGTTTTTCCAGAACTTGTTGAAAAAAATTGTGGATATAAAACAAGTTTTCCTTTATATGTTAATACCATATCCTTTGTTTCATTTATTGCTTTTTTTATTTTTTCATAATTATTCTTACGTTCCTTATCACTCCACTTTTCTAACCTTTCTTCTTTACTCATATATGCCTGACAATGGACAGCATCACATATTTCCCCACCTTTTGCTTCCTTACAATTATTAAGCCTTTTACTATAATAAAATGTCCTAGCAGCTATAGCCTGAGCCTTTAATGCTTCCAACTCAAAACTCGCTGGCATCTCGCTTGAAACAACACCTAACAAATATTCTTCTACAGGAATAGTTTCAATTTTATTAGTACTATGCCTAAACACTTTAACATTCTCCTCACCCTTTATATTTATATTAATAATAGAACTATTATTTAAATTTTCATTTGAAGTAAAATTTTCTATACCACTTCCCATAAGTATATATGGAATAATAAGAATAAATACCATAATAAATAATGTTGTTATACATATATCTTTAATATTTTCTATTATATCTTTCTCCCTCATTCCCATTCCCTCCTCTTTATGTATACAATTTATTTATATGATTTTTAAATAAAAATAGTACATTTAAAGCCATATTTATGTAAAGCACATAAAAAAATAGAAGGTATTAATACCTTCTATTTTTTTATTCTATAAACTTCTGCACCAAGATTTCTAAATTTTTCTTCTATATCTAAATACCCTCTATCAATATGATATATATCAGATATTTCTGTTACTCCATCAGCAACTAAACCTGCTAATATCATAGCAGCACCAGCTCTTAAATCTGTGGCTTTAACTTCACATCCAGTTAATCCTCTTACACCTTCAACAACTGCAACTCTACCATCAATTTTAATATTAGCTCCCATTCTTACTAATTCAGGAACATGCATAAATCTATTTTCAAACACTGTTTCTGTAACTAAACTAGACCCATTTAAAATTGATAATAAAGCCATCATCTGAGGTTGCATATCTGTTGGAAATCCTGGATATGGTAATGTCTTTATATCAACAGGCTTTTTATCAAACCTACCATCTACTATTATTCCATCATCTTCTTCATTAAATATAATTCCACATTCTTTTAACTTTTCTATTAAAGGTCTTAAATGTTCTTCATTTATATCATTTATTTTTATAACGCTATTAGTCATTGCTGCTGCAACCATAAATGTTCCAGCCTCTATCCTATCATAAATAGGTTTATATTCTAATCCTTTTAATGAATCTACACCTTCTATTGTAATCTTTCCAAGTCCAGCACCTTTTATTTTGGCTCCCATTGAATTTAAAAAGTTAGCTAAATCCCATATTTCTGGTTCTTCAGCAGCATTTTCTATAATTGTAGTTCCACTTGCTAAAACAGCAGCCATTATTATATTTTCTGTAGCTCCAACTGATGGAAAATCTAAATATATTCTATTTCCTATTAATCTCTTTGCTTTTGCTTCTATATAACCATGTCCTTTTATTATTTCTGCACCTAAAGCAGCGAATCCCTTTAAATGCAAATCTATAGGTCTACTTCCTATATTACATCCTCCAGGCATGGCAATTTTACAATATCCAAACCTTGAAAGCATAGGTCCCATTATCAAAAACGATGCTCTCATTTTTCTTACTAATTCATTTGTTGAATCAAAAACCTTTATACTGCTTGTATTTATTTTTAAAGAATTATCTATTTTTGAATAACTAATGCATGCACCTAACTCTTTAAGTAAATTTAATATAACTTGAACATCTTCTAACATTGGCGTCTTTTTTATTATTATATTGTTTGGAGATAATATTGTTGAAACTATTATTGGTAGTACTGAATTTTTAGCTGAATTTATATTAACTTCCCCTGATAGTTCTTTTACACCTCTCACTATAATCTTTTCCATATTTTCCTCCATAATAAATTTCTAGTATGTTGTAAATATAACTGGTGTACCTATAACAAGATATACTCCTGTGTTATATTTCATAATTCCATAACTTAGCTTTTCTCCATTCTTTAATGTTTCTTTTCCTACATATCCATTTTCAATTTTTAATAATTCTTTTTTTAATTCTATATTATCTATATAAAAATTATCTGTATTGGATATTTCTCCCTTATAATATTTAAAGTATCTTTTATTTCTAACTTTACTTGATAAAATATTATCTAATTCTCTTTTTAAATCTTCAGTTGACATACATTTATTTTTATTTATTATGAAGCTTTCAACAAATGTAATATTATCTTCTTCCCAAATTTTTATTTCAATAGTATTATTACTTTTTAAATAAAAATGATATTTATTATTTATATTTTCAATTTTATATTTATCACTCATCAATCCTAATATTCTATTTAATTCATAATCTTTATTTGATTCAATATTATATTGTAACTTAACTCCATTTTCATTAAATTCAGTTTTATTAATCAAAAAATTTTCTAATTGATAAAAAGATATATTTTCTAAATTATTACTTGAAACTCCTGATAAATTAATAGAAAAAATAATAATATAGATGAAAAAGTTTTTTATCCCCATTATCCCCAACTCCTTACATCATAATTATTATCATTTTTATATTTTATTATTCATATAATTTATCTTATACTATAATATATAATTTTTATTATTTTTTGTGATACATTGTCATAAAATAGCTATAAATGAAAAAAGACTTAGGTAATATTACCTAAGTCTTTTTTTATCTTTTCTTTAACTCTAATCTTGTTAAAGCTCTAGCTAATGCTAATTCAGCTCTTTCTTTATCAAAGTTTTCTTCTTTCATATGCTTTTCAGCTCTTTGTTTTGCCTCTTGTGCTCTTCCTGAATCTATTTCTTCTCTAGTTTCAGAAGCTTCGCAACAAAAATCTAAAACATTCTTTTTAAATCCAATTACACCAGTTGAAGTAAATAGTTCTATTTTTTCACCATTAGATCTAGTTATCTCTGTAATACATGGTATTGTATTGATTACTATAGATGCATGGTTTGCAAGTATTTCAACTTTGCCATTTTCAGTCTTTGTTAAAATACTTATAACATCTTCTTCAAACTTAATTTTGTCTGGTGTCATTATCTTCAGTTTAAAGGTATTTGCCATATCGCATCATCCCCTTACGCTAAAGTTTTTGCTTTTTCTATAGCTTCTTCTATAGTTCCAACAAATAGGAACGCTGATTCTGGTAATTCATCATGCTTACCTTCAATAATTTCTTTGAAACCTTTTATTGTATCTTGAATTGTAACATATCTACCTTGCATTCCAGTAAATTGTTCTGCAACTGTAAATGGTTGAGATAAGAAGTTTTGAACTTTTCTTGCTCTACTTACAGTAACTTTATCTTCATCTGATAACTCGTCAACACCTAGTATAGCTATAATATCTTGAAGTTCTTTATATCTTTCTAATATATGCTTAACTTTTGATGCAACTTCATAATGTTCTTCTCCAACTACTCTTGGATCTAATATTCTTGAAGTTGAATCTAGTGGGTCAACTGCTGGATATATTCCACGTTCAGCTACACTTCTTGATAAAACTGTTGTTGCATCTAAGTGTGTAAATGTTGTTGCTGGTGCTGGGTCTGTTAAGTCATCAGCAGGAACATATACTGCTTGAACTGATGTGATTGATCCATGAGTTGTTGATGTGATTCTTTCTTGAAGAGAACCCATTTCAGTAGCTAGTGTTGGTTGGTAACCAACTGCTGAAGGTATTCTACCTAATAAAGCTGAAACTTCTGAACCAGCTTGTGAGAATCTAAATATATTATCTATGAATAATAACACATCTTGACCTTGATCTCTAAAATATTCTGCCATTGTAAGTCCTGTAAGAGCAACTCTCATTCTAGCTCCAGGTGGCTCATTCATTTGTCCAAATACTAATGCTGTATTTGCTAAAACTCCTGAATCTTTCATTTCATAGTAAAGGTCATTACCTTCTCTTGATCTTTCTCCAACACCTGTAAATACTGATAATCCACCGTGTTCTTTAGCTATATTATTTATAAGTTCTTGGATAAGTACTGTTTTACCAACTCCAGCACCTCCGAATAGACCTATTTTACCACCCTTTTGATAAGGAGCTATAAGGTCAACAACCTTAATCCCTGTTTCAAACATTTCTGGCTTAACTGATTGCTCTGCAAATGATGGTGCTGGTCTATGTATTGGATAGAACTCTTTTGCTTCAATTTTTCCAGCTAAGTCTAAATCAACTGGATTTCCTAAAACATTAAATATTCTACCTAAAACAACTTCACCTACTGGAACAGAAATTGGCTTTCCTGTATCTACAGCCTTCATTCCTCTTCTTAATCCTTCTGTCGCTTCCATAGCTATTGTTCTTACTATATCATCACCAACGTGTTGCTCAACTTCTGTTACTAATATGTTTCCGTCCATTTCTATTTCAATAGCATTATATATGTTTGGAAGTGACTCAGTATTAAATTTTATATCAACTACTGGTCCAATAACTTGAACTACTTCTCCTATATTATTAGGCATATGATTATACCTCCTCACTATTTTTGTGCTTCTGCCCCACCTACTATTTCTGCTATTTCTTGGGTTATAGCACTTTGTCTTATTCTATTGTATTTTGTATGTAATGAATCTAATAAGTCATCTGCATTCTTTGTAGCGCCATCCATAGCTGTCATTCTTGCAGATTGTTCACTAGTTTTTGCATTTAAAATACAATTAACTAATTTAGATTTTAAATAAAAATCAAAAGTTGCCTCTATTGAAGATTCACTATGAGGCTCTACCATGAAACCTCTATCTTCTTCAATTTCATCAAATTCTATAGGTAATAATTTTTCTACCTTTACAACTTGAGAAACTGGAGATGTAAATTCTGTATATACAACATTAATTTCTCCAACTTCATTTGAATTATATAATCTTAATGCATGTTTATAAATCATTGAAACTTCTTTCATATCACTTGTTTCTTTTATATCAACATATTCTGCTACAGTTTGGAAACCATATCTCTTCATATAAGATACACCTTTTTTTCCTAAACACATAACTAAGCTATCTGATTTTTCATCTCCAACGTGATTCTTAAGTCCTAATGCAACACTAACATTATATCCTCCACATAATCCTGAATCTGATGTTACAACAATATATAACTTTCTTTTTGACTGTCCACCTTTAAAATATATACCTTCTTTTTCAATATCAACTGATGAAAAAGCTTCTTGTGCTATATTTTTAGTAGCTTCAAAATATTTGTTATTTTTGTTTAATTCCATTCTGACTCTTCTTAACTTAGAAGTGGCAACAAGTCCCATGGCTTTTGTTATCTTTTTTGTATTTTCTACTGACTTAATTCTACGCTTTATTTCAATAAGTCCAGCTCCTGCCATACCTCCACCTCCTAAAAGATGGCATAGCTTATAATAAGCTATGCTTTATTTTAAGAATATTTTCTTGAATTCAGTAATTGCTTCTTCTAGCTCTTTCTTAATTTCATCATTTAAGACTTTCTTAGCTAAAATTTCTTTTCCTAATTCTCTATGTTGAGTATCCATATATTCTAAGAAATCTTCTTCAAATTTTCTTACATCTTCAACTTTTATATCTGATAAATAATCATTTACTGCAGCGTAAAGAATCATTATTTGTTTTTCAACTGCCATAGGAGAATATTGTTTTTGTTTTAAAACTTCAACCATTCTCTTACCTTTTTCAAGTCTTCTTGCAGTATCTGGGTCTAAATCTGATCCAAATTGAGCAAATGATGCTAATTCTCTATATTGTGCAAGTTCTAGTCTTAATGTACCTGAAACTTGTTTCATAGCTTTAATTTGTGCATTACCACCAACTCTAGATACAGATATACCTGCATTAACAGCTGGTCTTTGTCCTGAATAGAAAAGATCTGATTCTAAGAATATTTGACCATCTGTTATTGATATAACATTTGTTGGGATATAAGCTGTTACGTCTCCTGCTAATGTTTCTATAATTGGAAGTGCAGTTAATGAACCTCCACCATTCTTCTCTGAAAGTTTAGCTGCTCTTTCAAGTAATCTTGAGTGAATATAGAAAACATCTCCAGGATAAGCTTCTCTTCCTGGTGGTCTCTTAAGTAATAATGACATTGTTCTATAAGCAACAGCGTGCTTTGATAAGTCATCATATACAACTAATACATCTTTTCCTTGATGCATGAAATGTTCACCAATTGAACATCCAACATAAGGTGCTAAGTATTGAAGTGGTGCTGATTCTGAAGCTGTAGCTGCTACAACTATTGTGTAATCCATAGCACCAAACTCTGTTAATGTATTAACTATATTTGCTACTGTTGATTGTTTTTGACCTATTGCAACATAAATACAAATAACATCTTTATCTTTTTGATTTATAATTGTATCTATTGTAATTGCAGTTTTACCAATTTGTCTATCTCCAATTATAAGTTCTCTTTGTCCCTTACCTATTGGAATCATTGAGTCAATTGCTTTTATTCCTGTTTGTAATGGCTCGTTAACTGAGCTTCTATCTAAGATACTAGGAGCATGTATTTCAATTGGTCTATATGCTTCTGGTTTAACTGGACCTTTAGCATCAATAGGATTTCCAAGTCCATTTAAAACTCTTCCTATTAAGTCTGATCCAACTCCAACTTCAACAATTTTTCCAGTTCTCTTAACAACGTCTCCTTCCTTGATTCCTTCTTCTGAACCAAGTAAAACGCATCCTACATTATCTTGCTCAAGGTTTAATGCCATACCATAAACATCATTAGGGAATTCTAATAATTCACCTTCCATACAATCATCTAAACCATATACTCTAGCAATTCCATCACCAATTTGAATGATTGTACCTGAATCAACTGTTTTTATTTCTTTATCATATTTTTCGATTTCTCTCTTAATTATAGAAGTAATCTCTTCTGGTTTGATATTCATGGGTTCACCTCTATTCCATCTTAAGCATTAGGGCTCTCATATCTTCAAGTTTTGCCTTTATTGATCCATCAATAACGTCATTTCCAACTCTTACATATAATCCACCTATTATGCTTTTATCAATTTCATGTTCTATAATTACTTTTTTATTATATTTATTTTCTAGCTTTTCTTTTAGTCTTTTTTCTTGATCTTCTGTAAGATCAATAACACTCTTGACTTTAGCTATTACTGTATTTCTTTTTTCCAAATAGATTTGTTCCATTTGGTTAAGTTTTTCTCTTAAATAAAGAATTCTTCCTTTTTCAACTAATATTAGTAAAAAAGATAATAGCTCCTCATCAACTTTTCCCTTAAATACGTCTATAAATATTTTTTTCTTCTTTTTAGTACTTATTTGAGGGTATTTAATAATTTCGTAAAACTCTTGATTGTTATCAATAATATCGCAGATTTCTCTTAAATCTTTTAGATATTCTTCAACTTTTCCCTTTTCTTCTGCTACTTTATATAATGCTAAAGCATATCTACGATCTAAATATTCGTACATAATTAAATACCTACCTTATTTATATAGTCATCGATAAGTTCTCTATGTTTTTTCTCGTCTATAGCTTCACCAAGGGCCTTCTCAGAAAGAAATACAGCTAATTCAACTGCTTGAGTTTTAATTTCTGATTGAGCTTTTGTACGCTCTCTGTTAATTTCTACTTTAGATTTTTCTACAATAGAGCTAGCTTCCCTTTTTGCATCATCTATTATTTCTTTATAGATGTTATCTGCTTTAGCCTTATATTGACTAACAATCTCTTTTCCTTCTTTTCTAGCTGTTCCGATTTCTTTTTCATTTTGAAGTTTTATAACTCTAGCTTTTTCTAAATCCTCATCAGCTTTATTTATTGTATCTTCTATACGACTTTTTCTTTCTTTTAAAATCTTGTTTACTTTATCAAAAGCGAAATGTTTAACAACCCAAAATAATATTAGTAGGTTAACTACAGTTACTATCATTTCTGGTATGTTAATATTCATATTAATTTCCAAATCTAAAGCCTCCCTTCCAGGCTTATTAAAACCCTATTCTGTATTATATTATTAATTAGTGAATACCAACGAATAATAAAATTAATGAAACTAGTAATCCGTATATTGCAGTTGTTTCTGCTAATGCACAACCGATGAAATATGTAGACATAAGTTTACCGCTTGCTTCAGGTTGTCTTGCTATGCTCTTTAGAAGACTAGCTGTTGCGTTACCAATACCAACTCCTGCACCTATTGCTGCAATAACTGCAAGTCCTGCACCAATTGCACGCATTCCTATTATAAATTCTGCTCCAGTCATAAATGATTCCTCCTTAAAATTGACAAATAGATTTCATTTTAATATTAGTTTTTATTGCTTGAATTATTCTTCTGCTGTCATCTTTATATAAATCATTGTTAATATTGTAAAGATAAATGTTTGTAAGAAACCATCAAACAAATCGAAGTATGCCATAAATGGCACTGGGATAGCTAATTGAGCAAACCAAGTCACTTTACTTAGTGCTTGTAATAACAATTCAATAATTACTGTAGCAACTGTAATATTACCAAAAAGTCTGAAACTTAATGTTATAGGTAACATTATTCTTTCTAGTATATTGATTGGTATTAAAGCTGGACTTGGATGGGCATATCCTTTTAAGTATCCTATTCCACCATTCTTTATAATTGAATTTATATGAATAATTAAGAATGTTGTAAGTGATAACACTAAAGCAACACTATAGTCTGCTGTTGGTGGATGTAATCCTATAAGATCTGTAACATTCATAAAGAATAAAAATAATACTAATGCACCAATATAAGCAGCAAATCCTGCATATTTATCGCCCATTGTGTTCTTAACCCAATTGCTAATTCCTTCAACGAAAATTTCAATTATTGTTTGACTTTTTCCTTTTGGAATAACTGAAAGATTTCTTGTCATTAATATAAGTACAATAGCTATTATTATTATTATTCCCCATTGTTGTAATACTGTAGACCCAATCTCTTTAAACAATGTTTCCACTCAATCACTTCCTTTCTTCATATTTAATTGCCATAAACAAAGAAATAAAGTTGGACATATAACCTATTACATAAGCTATAACATTATATTGGTTTTGCAATAATAACAACCCAACTATTGCAATAATAATTATTCTTATTACAAAACTAACCATTAACATTAAGCCCTTAAAGCCTATATCACTTTCTACAGTCTTTGTCATAACTGCACCACTTATTAAAAAATTAAAAATACTAACTATAGATCCAATGACAAAGGGAATCTGGTAATTAATATTTATGAAATATAAAATTATTAGCCCTGCAGTCAAGATAACTAAACTACTTTTAAAAGTTTGTTTTAGTATCCCACTTAAATCTCCAACCATAACTTCCCTCCTCGGCAATCATACTAACTATTATAGTTTATATGTTTTTTTCTCTAAAACTTAATTTTAAAGCAAATACCTGTATTTTCTTAATTTATTTCAGTTTATTATATTTTATTTACTGATTACTGTTATTTCCTTTGATTTAGTATATTTTTCAGTTATGGAGAAAGAAATAGGTTCTCTAATTTCTTTTTTCTGAATATTCAGATTTTTAATACATTCCTCATTTTAACTTTTACTATATTTTTCATAAGTTTTATAATATTTTTTAAATTTTGCTACTATGTATACATTTTCTTAAAAGCTTATAATGTTTAACTTCATATGTAGTTTGAATAAACCTTTTATTTTTTATTCATTGTGTTCTTTAATTATTAATATTTTTATTAATTTATTCATGTTTATGCATATATTAATTTATATTTCTACATATTTTTATTTATAATAATCATTTATTCTTTATATTTTTATTATAAACATTATTATCTTATAAATCATTAAAAATATTCAAAAAAAATATACCTTAAGAAAATTTCTTAAGGTATACTTTTAATTATATATTATAATTATCTTTCAACAATTATAGCAGTTCCCATTCCGCCACCTATGCAAAGTGTAGCTAAACCTTTTTTAGAATCTCTTTTTTCCATTTCATGAAGTAATGTAACTAATATTCTAGCTCCTGAAGCTCCAACTGGATGTCCTAAAGCTATAGCTCCACCATTTACATTAACTTTACTCATATCAAATCCTAAATCTTTAGCTACTGCTAAACTTTGAGCTGCGAAGGCTTCATTTGCTTCTATAAGATCTAAGTCTTTAACTTCTAAGCCAGTTCCTTCTAATGCTTTCTTTGTTGCACCAAATGGTCCATATCCCATAATTGCTGGATCTACTCCTCTTGATCCATATGAAAGAATTTTAGCCATTGGCTTAATTCCTAAACTTTCAGCTTTTTCAGCGCTCATTACAACTAATGCAGCAGCTCCATCATTTATTCCTGATGCATTACCAGCTGTAACTGTTCCTTCTTTAATAAATGCTGGTCTTAATTTTGCTAAAGTTTCTTCAGTTGTTCCAAATCTTGGGAATTCATCAGTGTCAAATATTTTTGGTTCTCCTTTTCTTTGAGGAATTACAACTGGAACTATTTCATCTTTGAATCTTCCTTCTTTTATAGCTTTTTCTGCTTTTTGTTGTGAAGCTGCAGCAAAAGCATCTTGTTCTTCTCTAGTTAAGTTCCATTGTTTAGCTATATTTTCAGCTGTTACTCCCATATGATAATTGTTGAATGCATCCCATAATCCATCAGTTATCATTGTATCTATCATTTTTCCATTACCCATTCTTTGTCCCCATCTTGCTGTATCTAAAGCAAATGGAGCTCTTGACATACTTTCCATACCACCAGCTACTACTATATCAGCATCTCCAGCTTTTATCATTTGAGCTGCTAAGCTAACTGCTCTTAATCCTGATCCACAAACTTTATTTAAAGTCATTGCTGGTACTTCATTTGGAAGTCCTGCCTTTATAGCTGCTTGTCTAGCTGTATTTTGACCAAGACCTGCTTGAATAACATTTCCCATTAATACTTCTTCTACCATTTCTGGTTTAATTCCTGCTCTTTTTATTGCATCTTGAATTACTGTTGCTCCTAAATCTACTGCTGGAACATCTTTTAAAGATCCTCCAAATGATCCTAACGCTGTTCTAACAGCACTTACTATTACTACTTCTCTCATTAACAAAACCTCCTAATATATGATTACTTTAAACCATAATCTTTGTTAAACTCTTAACATACTTTTATTATAACCATTTCATTCCTAATAATCAATAGTTTTTGTTAAATTTTAAACAAATACTTTTTATAATATTTTTACTTTTTTTGTGATTGTATTATAATATTAATTAAATTAATATTAGTTTATTAATTTAATAATGTTATTAATATATATAAATAGTAAAATTACATAATTTTTATAAAAGGAGCTTTTATTTATGAAAAGAACAGATTACATATCTTGGGATGAATATTTTATGGGACTTGCTCTTTTATCAGCAAAAAGAAGTAAAGATCCAAGTACACAAGTTGGAGCATGTATAGTTAGTCCTACCAATAGAGTATTATCTGTTGGTTATAATGGATTTGCCTTTGGTTGTTCTGATGATGATTTTTCTTGGAATAGAGAAGGAGAATTTCTTGAAACAAAATATCCTTATGTTGTTCATGCAGAACTTAATGCCATATTAAATAATAGAGGTGTATCTTTTGAAAATGCAAAATTATATGTAGCTCTATTCCCTTGTAATGAATGTGCAAAGGCTATAATACAAAGTGGAATAAAAGAAGTGATTTTTTTAAGCGATAAATATTCTAATACAGATGTTGTTAAAGCTTCTAAAAAAATGTTTAATGCAGCTGGAGTTAAATTAACTCAATTGAAACCTTCAGTAGAAAAAATAGAACTTTCATTTAATGTAGATGATATTTAAAAAAATAAATCCTTCTATTTATAAATAGAAGGATTTATTTTTAAACCTTATAATAATTATTTAGTACCAAATAATCTATCCCCTGCATCTCCAAGACCAGGTACTATATATCCTTGCTCATTTAACTTTTCATCTATTTCAGCTACGAATATATCAACATCTGGATGAGCTTCCTTTATAGCCTTTATTCCTTCTGGTGATGAAATTAAACACATAAGCTTTAAGAATTTAGCTCCTTTATTTTTAAGCATTGTTAAAGCATCTATAGCTGATCCACCAGTTGCAAGCATTGGGTCTACAACTATTATTTCTCTTTCAGCTATATCTTGAGGTAATTTACAGAAATATTCAACTGGTTGTAATGTTTCTTCATCTCTATATAATCCTATATGTCCAACTTTAGCTGCTGGTATAAGCTTTAAAACACCATCTACCATTCCAAGACCGGCTCTTAGTATTGGAACTATTGCTAGTTTCTTACCTGCAAGCATTCTACATTTTGTTTTACATATTGGTGTTTCTATTTCAACATTTTCTGTTGGTAAGTTTCTTGTAACTTCATATGCCATTAACATTGAAACTTCTGATACTAATTCTCTAAAATCTTTTGATCCAGTATCCTTACTTCTTATAAATGCTAACTTATGTAGTATTAATGGGTGATTGATTTCTGTAACTTTACTCATTATTTAACGCCTCCAAATTTTATTTATTATATTTTTCTTCTATTTTAGATATTTTGTCTATTCTTCTTTGATGTCTATCTCCCTCAAATTTTGAATTTAAGAAAGTTTTCACGATATCAATTGCAAGACCTGTTCCTACAACTCTTTCGCCTAATGCTAATATATTAGCATTATTATGTTCTCTTGTTGCATGAGCACTAAATGTATCTGAACATAAAGCTGCTCTTATTCCTGGTACTTTATTAGCTGATATACTAATTCCAATACCTGTTCCACATACTAATATTCCAAACTCAAATTCATTATTAGCTACTGCTTCAGCAACCTTTAATGCATAATCTGGATAATCACATGATTCTGTACTATATGTTCCAAAATCTTTTGTTTCATATCCATTTTCTTTTAAATATGATATTATTTCATTCTTTAAATTATATCCACCATGATCTGATCCTAATGCTATTTTCATGAAAAACACCTCCAAATATTTATTTAAATTTATAAAAAAAGAAAGTAAGGCATGTAATAAAACATTACACACTTCTAACTTTCTTTAATTTATCTATTAATAAAGGCATTACGCCTTCTAACTCTTTATATATTTTTTGATAAACAGAAATGGTGCTACCGTAAGGGTCAGTCACTTCCCCCTTAACGCCAGCATATTCACAAATTGAAAATACTTTATCTTTATAATTTGGATAGTTTTCTTTTATAAAGTCTCTACCATAATTAGTCATAGTTAATATAATATCTGAATTCTTAATCATACTATCATTTAATTGAATAGCTTGCTTATCTTTTACATCAACATTCAACTCTTCTTTTATAAGTTCAGCTGATTTTTCAGTAACAAAACTACCCGGTACAATAGTAATTCCTGCTGATTGAGCTACTATATCAGAACTATTTATTAATTTATTAAATATTTCCTCAGCCATTGGGCTTCTACAAGTGTTTGCTGTACACACGAAGAGTACCTTCATAAAAAAACCTCCAAAATCTTATACGTTTATAACATCATATCCAGCTGCTTTATTTAATCTATTCATAATAGCAACTCCTAATCCTTCTTCATCAAAAGCTTCCGCTAATATTATATCAACATTTAAATCATTGAAAGCCCTTAATGATTCAAAAAGATTTGATGCAATCTCTTCTAGGTTATTTGATTCACCTAAAATTACTTTTTCACCATTTACATAGCTATTACTATTTTCTTTTGTTGTAAGTATTCCAACTCTTTTTCCTGCATCTATATAATTTTGTACCATTTCATTAATTTTTTCAATAGTTTTTTTTCTATTTCCTTTTATAATTTTTAATTTTGCATTTGGAGCGTAATGTCTATACTTCATTCCTGGTGCTTTTGGCTTAAAATCTTTTGAATTACTAAGAAGCCCTTTATCTATTTCTATATTTTTATCAACTTCTTTAAGCATCTCTAAAGTTATTCCACCTGGTCTTAATACAAGTGGAGGATTAACTGTACAATCCACTATTGTTGATTCTACACCTACCTTACTTTTTTCTCCACCTATTATATAGTCTACTCTCCCTGTTAAATCTTCCACGCATCTTTCTAAATCTGTTGGACTTGGTTTCCCACTTATATTAGCTGATGGTGCAGCAATAGGAACTCCTGATTCCTTGATTAACTCTAATGCAATTTCATTAGATGGCATTCTAACACCTATTGTATCTAAATTAGCACTTGTTGTCATAGGTATTATATCCTTTTTTTCTAATATTAATGTCATTGGACCTGGCCAAAATTTTTCCATTAATTTTTTAGCAACCTCTGGTACATTTTTAACATATTCATCTATATTTTTAGATGCAACATGAATTATTAAAGGATTATCTTGCGGTCTTCCTTTTGCAATAAATATTTTCTTAACACTCTCTTCATCTAATGCATTTGCTCCTAACCCATAAACTGTTTCAGTTGGAAATGCAACTGTTCCACCATTTTTTATAACTAATGCGGCGTCTTCTATATATTTCTTATCATCGCTTACTTTTTTTATAGTAGCAATCTTTGTTTCCAAAGTTAATTCCTTCTTTCTTAATCTAAAGTTTGCCCACGAGCAATTTTTACATTTTGAATACAATCTTTTGTGAAATGTGCTTTAGGAGAATATTTAAATATCTCATCTAAAAATGGATACTTTTTAAGCCCTCCTTTTTTTATTATTTGAAAATAATATTTTTTATCTGGATTTATTATTCTTACTTTTTTATATTCATCTGCAACATCTTTATATCTATTTAATAAACCTTCTGTTACAGGCTTCATTCTTCTATTTCTTAATTTAGTATCAGTAATAATTATAATTTTCATGTAATCTTCAATTCCATCTGTATGAACTACTGCTATTTTATCACATAATATAGTATTACTTTGATTAAATAATCCTACTTTAAATCTAAGTTTATTATTTTTATAAGAAAACTCTAATTTATTATTATCAATTTTCTTTAAAATAGCTAATAATATAAGTAACTCTAAAATTATTACATAAATTATATAAAATTTAGTTATTATTCCAGTTAACCATAAGGTCATAGGCAAAAATATAGCTAATGCAGACATGCATATATAAAAATTTCTTGAAGATTTTTTTTCCTTTTTCAATGCTAAATATATATCCATCGCCATACTCCTTCTATATTCTAAAAGCCTCACATATTAATGTAAGGCTTTTAGGAAAATTACATTTCTGTATTTCCCATTTGTTTCATTTTTTCAGCTTGATCTGCAGTTATAAGTGCATTTATAACTTCATCAATATCACCATTTAGAAATGTTTCTAACTTGTATAAAGTTAATCCTATTCTATGATCTGTTATTCTTCCTTGTGGATAGTTATAAGTTCTTATTCTTTCACTTCTATCTCCAGTACCAACCTGACTCTTTCTATCTTCAGCAATACCAGCTAATCTTTCAGCTTCAGCTTGCTCGAATAATCTTGCTCTTAATACTTTCATAGCTTTTTCTTTGTTTTTAAGCTGTGATTTTTCATCCTGACATGAAACAACTAATCCTGAAGGTAAGTGAGTTATTCTTACAGCTGAATCAGTTGTGTTAACGCACTGACCACCATTACCTGATGCTCTAAATACGTCTATTTTAATATCTTTATCATTTATTTCAATTTCTACATCATCAACTTCTGGTAAAACAGCTACTGTAGCAGTTGAAGTATGTATTCTTCCTGAACTTTCTGTATCAGGAACCCTTTGAACTCTGTGTGCTCCACTCTCATATTTAAGTTTTGAATAAGCACCTGCTCCTTTTATCATGAATACAACCTCTTTGAAACCTCCAATGTCAGTTTCATTTGCACTCATAAGTTCAACTTTCCATCTATTCTTTTCAGCGTATTTAGTGTACATTCTGAAAAGATTAGCTGCAAATAGTGCTGCTTCATCTCCACCAGCACCACCTCTGATTTCAACAAATACGTTTTTATCATCATTAGGATCTTTTGGTAATAAAAGAATTTGAATTCTATTTTCTAATTCTTCTTCTCTTGATTTAAGCTCATTTATTTCTTCATTAAGCATTTCTTTCATTTCTTTATCAGATTCCATTTCAAGCATATCCTTGCTATCTTGTAAATCTTCGATTACTTGTTTATATTCTTTATATGCTCCAACTATGATTTCTAATTCAGCATGTTCTTTGCATAGTTTTCTCCATTCATTTTGGTTTGCCATTATTGATGGATCACTAATTTTTACTGATAATTCATCATACTTGTTCTCTATAAATGCTAATTTATCTAATAACATTCTTATCACTCCGTAATATCTATTTTCATATTTAACTATTATAGCATATATACTAATCTTTTTTCAATATAGGTAAATAGCCAATTACTACCCTATCAAGTCCTGCTAAGTCTTTTAAAACATTAACATTTTTAAATCCTTTTTCAATCATAAGTTTTTTTACATCTTCTCCTTGATCATAGCCAATTTCAAAAGCTAATATACCTTTTCCCTTTAAAACCAAAACACTATCATCAATTATTTTTCTATAAAAAACTAATCCATCTAATCCTCCACTTAAAGCAGTATGAGGCTCATATCCTTTTACATCTTCCATTAAATTACTAATTTCTTCTTCCTTAATATATGGAGGATTTGAAACTATAATATCATATTTTTTTCCTTGATTTATCACTTCAGTTAATAAATCACTCTTTATAAAGGTCATTCTATCTTTTAATTTAAGTTTTTCTATATTTTTTTTGGTTACTTTCTCAGGTTTTTCAAAATAATCTATTGAATCTACTTTTACATTATTTCTATAATTTGCAATTGCTATTCCAATTGCTCCACTCCCTGAACATAAATCACATATTTCTAAACTTTCATTATCATCTATATTCTTAAGTACTTCTTCTACTAGTATTTCTGTATCACCTCTAGGAATTAATACGCCTTCCTCAACAAAAAGCTCTAATCCCATAAACTCACAAGTACCTAAAATATATTTTATAGGCATTTTTTCTTTTCTTTTTTCTATTAATTCAAAGTAATTTTTCTTGTTATCATTAGTTATCTTTTCATCACTATGAGTTAATAAATATAATCTATCTCTACCTATTATATGTCCTAGTAAAAGAGTAGCATCTAATCTTGCAGTATCTATATCCACACTTGATAAAGTTTTTGTTCCTTCATCTAAAAGTTCTAATATTGTCATTTTTTCCTCCGGTAATCCTTCCGCCACTTGAAGTGATTTTATTGCAACTTCTATTTGATCATCATCTGGCTCTTTTGTAGTTATTTTTTGAAGCTTTAAGCCTGGTGCTGCAATAATTTTTGCAAATTTATTATTTGATTTTCCAAGCCATTTTATTAATTCATAAGTTACTCCTGAAACAACTGGAATTAATATTATTCTAAGCACTAATCTTTCTAAAAAAGTTCCCCACCCAGTAAATGCAAATATTATTATACTTACAAACATTATTAAAAATAAAAAATTGGTTCCACATCTTGGATGAAACCTTGAATATTTCCTTACATTTTCAACCTTTAAAGGTTCTCCTGCTTCATAACAAAAAATAGTTTTATGTTCTGCTCCATGATATTGAAATAATCTATACATATCTTCCATCTTGCTTACTAAAGTCATATATCCTAAAAGAATTATTATTCTTATTGTTGCTTCAATTATATTAAGACCTATACTTGGAACATTAAACCATTTAAATATTGATGCTATCCCAGTTGGCAATGCCACAAATAACAATATTGACATTATTATTGCAAATATCATTACTCCAGCCATTATTATATCATCAAATCTCTCTCCAAATTTGCTTTTAAGCCATTTTTCAAATTTAGATGGTTCACTATCTTCTTCAAAAAATGATGCTGAATAATTTATTAGTTTTATTCCCTGAACCATTGAATCAATAAGAACAAATGCACCTCTTATAATCGGTATATTCAATATTTTATATTTCTTAGTTATAGGAACTACTTTTTCAAACTTTACATCTATTTCTCCGTTATCTTTTCTAATTGCGGTAGCCATTCCTTTGCTACCTCTCATCATAACACCTTCAATAACGGCTTGACCACCAACATCACATTTTTTCAATATATCCCCTCCTATTGCTTGTTTTTATATTTAAAATAACATTCCCCACATAAAGATTCATAAGTTACATTATCCATGTTATCTATTGCAACTTGTTCTCCTTCAAATACAAATCTATCATTTATTTTTCTAGCATTTAAAAGTGCCTTGTTACCACATTTACAAATAGTCTTCATTTCTTCAATACTATGTGCTAAAAGTAATAATCTTTCACTGCCTTCAAAGCCTTCCATTTTAAAATCTGTTCTTAATCCATAACATATTATTGGTATATTTAAAGTTACAGCAATTTCAAATAATTGATCTATCTGTTCCTTCTTTAAAAATTGAACTTCATCTACTAATATACAATCTAATTTCCCATATTCTTTTACATTATTTTTTACTAAATTTAAAATATTTTCCTCTTTTTTAACTAATATATCAACTTCTCTAACTACTCCCAATCTTGAAACAAGTTTATTTCCACCCTTCTTATCAGTTGAAGGTTTCATTAATATAACTCTCATTCCTCTTTCTTCGTAATTATATGCAACTTGCATTAAATGCGTTGATTTTCCTGAGTTCATAGCACCATACCTAAAATATAATTTACTCAAATTTTTTCCTCTCCTTTTACATAACAGTTATTACGATTATAGCATTTCTATCTATTTATAAAAAGTTTTTTTTAATTTTGTCTTTTATTGACTGCTATACACCAATATGATATACTTTAGTGGTTATTTGTTGTGTTAATCACAATGAAATTTTCTCAAAAGAGGTGAAAAATATGAAAAAAGGCATACATCCAGAATACCATCACGACGCAGTGGTTAAGTGTGCATGTGGAAATACTTTTACAACTGGTTCAGTTAAAGAAGAACTTAAAGTAGAAATATGCTCAGAGTGCCATCCATTCTACACTGGTAAACAAAAAATTGTTGACGTTGGTGGAAGAGTTGATAAGTTCAAGAAGAAATTCAACATTAAATAAGAAATTTAGGGAAAGACTTTTTGTCTTTCCCATTTTCTTTTTATAAATTTTATTTTAATTAATCAAAAATAATGATAGACTATATATGATTGAAATTATAATAAATTTTAGATGAAGCGAGTGAAGTACATGAAAAAGGTTCTTATATTAACCACTTCAACTGGACAGGGTCATAATCAAGCTGCAAAATCACTTAGCGAATTATTTAAAAAAAATGATTTTAAATGCGTAAGTTATGACTTTTTAAGTAATAGCAGTAGATTTTTAATAGAAGCTATTGTTGGTGGGTATGAAATTTCTGCCATGAATTTTCCAAACATTTATGGATTTGTCTACAAACTAACTAATAACAAATATATAAATGCATTAACACGTATACCATTCTTTTTAGTAAAAAAAAGACTTTTAAGCTTAATAAATATAGAAAAACCAGATATTATAATATCGACGCATCCTTTAAGTATATGTATAATGGATAAATTAAAGGAAGACGGATTAAATATTCCATTTGTATCAGTAGTTACAGATTTTAAAGCTCATTATAGTTACATAGGAAAAAATGTGGACGCCTACATTACTGGAAGCGAATTCACCAAAAATTCTTTAATAGATAAAAAAATTGAAAAAGAAAAAATTTATCCTTTAGGAATACCAATTAGGGAATCATTTTTTGAAAATGACGAAAACATACCAAATATAAAAAGTAACGATTTTTTCAATATTTTATTAATGAGTGGAAGTATGGGACTAAAGAATATTTCTTATGTCCTAACCGAACTTCTTAAGAATAAACATAAACTTAGAATAACCGTTGTTTGTGGTAATAATAAAAAATTAAAAGAAGACTTAATAAAAAACTGCTCTAAAGCATATCCTGATAAAAAATTACACATTCTTGGATTTTCAAATGATATAGCATCTTTTATGGAATATTCAGATGTATTAATTTCAAAGCCAGGCGGACTTACAGTTACCGAATCTATAGTTAAAGATTTACCATTAGTAATTCCTTTCGCAATACCTGGTCAAGAACAAGAAAATACAGAGTTTTTAACTTCTGAAGGTTATGCAATAGAAGTAAAAAAGATAGAAGATATAAATAAAATTATAGATTCTCTTATTGATAATCCTAATAACTTAACTAAAATGAAATCTAAAATTTCGAAATTATCCAATACTTATTCTTTAAATTCAATTGTAAAATTAGCAAATGATTTAATAAAAAGAACTAATATAAAGGAATAGCCTTTATATTAGTTCTTTTTTTAAATATTATTCTTTTCAAAATTCCTTATAAATTCTTCATTATTTTTAGTTTTTGATAATGTCTTTATAAGTTTTTCTGTTACACTATCTATATTTCCTTCATTATACATTACTTTTCTTATTGTATATGCAACATCTTTTTCTTCGCTTGTTAATAATAAATCTTCTTTTCTAGTTCCTGACTTATATATATCTATTGCAGGGAAAATTCTTCTTTCCTGAAGTCTTCTATCTAAATGAACTTCCATATTTCCAGTTCCCTTAAATTCTTCAAATATCATATCATCCATTCTTGATCCTGTATCAACTAATGCAGTAGCTAATATAGTTAAACTTCCACCTTCTTCTATATTTCTAGCAGCACCAAAAAACTTTTTAGGCATAATTAATGCACCAGGATCAAGCCCTCCAGTTAAAGTTCTTCCAGTTGGAGTTATTGTTAAGTTATAAGCTCTTGAAAGCCTTGTTAAACTATCTAAAAGTATAACTACATCTTGACCTTGTTCAACTCTTCTCTTACCATGTTCTAAAACCATTTGAGATACTTTTTCATGATTTTGTGGTTCTTCATCAAATGTTGAATAGACAACTTCTCCATTAATTGATCTTTGCATATCTGTAACTTCTTCTGGTCTTTCATCTATAAGAAGTACTATAAGCTTAACTTCTGGACAATTCTTTGAAATATTTTGAGCTAATTTCTTTAAAAGAGTTGTTTTACCCGCTTTTGGTGGTGCAACAATCATCCCCCTTTGACCTTTTCCTAATGGACATATTATATCCATAAGTCTTGTTGAAAGATCATTTTCCTCCGGTCTTTCAAGTCTAATTCTTTCTTTCGGATATATAGGTGTTAATTTTTCAAAAGGTGTTCTTCCTATAGCTTTTTCAGGACTTTCATCATTAACCTTGTCTAAATATATTAAAGCTTTAAATTTTTCTCCTTCTTTTGGCTCTCTAACTTTTCCTTCAAGTTTATCACCAGTAGATAAGTTAAATCTTCTTATTTGAGCTGGAGATACATAAACATCTTCACTACTACTTAAAC